>JAINDL010000170.1 GCA_019931245.1 Bryobacteraceae bacterium CoA2 C42 | reverse complement strand
GCTTTGTCACGGGGCTCCCCTCCGGCCCGTTACCGATGCCGAACGGCCCGTCAGCTACCATGTCTTACCGATATCTACATGGGTGGAATCCTCCTCCACTGGTAATTTGCGCCGTTGGGGCGCACTGAGAAATCCGGGCTAGTTCTGCGGTCACCTCTGTCCAAATTAGCCTTTGAGCCACCCTGCTGAAGTGGCGCTTCTCTGCCAGTACTACTGTGTTATACGCGAAGAGCGCAGCAAAGCGGGCAACACGGGAGCCGACCTGCTAGCACTCTGGCGACCAGGATTCGCAGAGTCGCAATAGAGTGCGGGTTATGACGTTGGGCGCGCCCCGCGCGGCTTCCACTCGGGTGGAACTTCGGGTAGGGCAAGTTGGAGTTGTCCAGCGCGGGCCGAGGGGGAATAACGGCTTCGTTCCGCGATCAGAAAGCCGTAAGCGGCAATGCAAAGTGTGGCGTGATGATGGAACCCGCGCCAACCTCGCCCTTCATAGTGCCCCAATCCAAGCTCCTGCTTCAGTTCCGCGTAGTCGCGCTCAATGATCCAGCGTTGCTTGGCCGTCGTGACCAATGCCGTCAAGCTGGTATCCGCCGCAAGGCTTCCTAACCAGTACTTGGTTGGTTGCGCTTCCTCCTCGGGCCATTCGATCAGCAGCCATTGCTCCGGCAAGGGTTCGCTCCGCCAGTAATCCCGATTCGCCGGCCGGACTCGCACCGCCGCAAAGCGGGAACGTAGCTTTTGCTTGGTGCCGTTGCGCCAAGTGATGGTTTGCCAGTCCTTGGGACCGAGACCGGCCGCAATCTCTTTGGCCAGAACCGGCTGGTGGTTGGGCGCACGCTGGCGCAGTTTGGGCGGGCGGCCAACGGACTTGCGCGGCTTGGGCGGCAGTGGTTCCTTGCCGGGAGGCCACACGGAAAGCGTCGGATGAATGCCCACCACGTATTCCAGTGCCATATCCAGTAGGGCTTGGCGGAACTTGGTGTCGTTGCCATAAGCAGCGTCGGCGACCACGGGCGCACGAGGAACGCCATCGGCGACGGCTTGCCGGATCTGTTCGGCGGCGATGAGCGGTTTGGTGCGGAACACGACATCATCGGGCACACCGGCTTTGCGGCGCCGTTCGGGGTCCTCGCTCCAGGCTTCTGGCAGGTAGAGTTCGTAGGCGATGGGAAGGCTGGCGGATACCGTGCTGATGGAAAGGCTGACGGCGACTTGGCAGTTATCCTGCTTGCCGACTTGCCGCAGTATTGCCGGGCGACGCCGACGGAGTGTTTGCCTTTCTTGGGAAAGCCGGTATCGTCGACAACCCAGGCGGAGATGGGCGCGCGCGAGGTCATCTGGGAGAGGACGTAGTGGCGGACGGATTGGAGAAGGAGTCGGTCATTCCAGGGTGCTACGGCGACGAAGTGATGCAGGGACTGATGAGCACGCTGGACATTGTGGGGGGCAAGACGGGCTGCCATGGGTTCCACGCTTTTGCGCTCTCCGGGCAGGAGGAGGCCGAGGCAGTAGCTGGTTAAGGGCTGATGCCGGTCCTTGTGGCCTGCCGCTTGCGCCAGACCGTCAATGTAGGCGGAAAGACGCTTTTCGCGTGGGCCTGGCGCGGGGGGAGGTTGCGGGGCCACGCCAAGAGACTATCACCCGTTATGACACAGTAGTATTAACGAAAGATACGCAGGTCACTTCCTTGGCTGGTAAATGGCCGGGTCAATTGGGGGATTGCCACCACATCGGATACTGACTCCATAACCAAGCGGATGTTCCATGCCCCAAGATGACCAAAGCCATTCCCACCGACACCGATCACCTTGCCGTCTTTGTTGCGATACGCTCGAAGCCTGTGGTCAGCGTAATCAATTCTACCCATGAACCTTATGGGTGGAGGCCTGGCGCTGGCCTACGAGATCAAAAAGCCTGTTCTTGTTGCGAAGATTGGAGCAGCTACGCCGCTCACCATGTAAGCCTTCGCTGCTGCCCTTCGTCCCAGTGCTGCGGCTGTTCCACAACAGAATCAACCGTCCAGTCCACCTGCACCCTTCAACTCACCGACACCTTCAACCCCTCAGAATCCGCAGCAGGTCCAGTAGGCAAAAGTGCAGTGGCTGCGATTGCCCGCTCCCCGTCCCGGCGGTTCCTCGCCTCCCAAACTCGAATCGTAGCTCGCAAAAACTCCCGCTTCCGCCCGACCGGCCGCCACCACCACCGCACCCAAGCCATTTTCCGCTGAAGCGCCAGCAACTCCCTCCCCGGCTCAACCATAGGTTTCTGCACCATCCCGGAGCCCAGCCCGGAACCACCTCACGAAACGTCGGCGCTGATCCCAGGCCAGCGCCGTCTCCCGGTCCGGCAACCGCTCCCCAACCGGCACCCTCGGGCTTCCTGCCGCGGCGCTGGCCATCAAAACCGCCCAGCACTCCCGCCGCCTCCCCATCCCGCCCCCGGTCGCGGGGTGCCGGGGCATCGAACCCCGGCCCCCCGCCCCGCCCCCCCGCCCGCCGGTTTCGAACTCCACCCCACCGGCCTTCCCACCCCCTCGAAAAAAACTTCTTCCCTGCTGCCAATCACTTAGCCGCCCCCCGCCCCGCTTCTCCGCCACGCCATGCCAACCTGAAGCCACGATGACACCCGGCAATCCCAAGCAGCGGCCAGCGGCCCCAAACCCCGATTTTTTTCTCGCGCGCGCGAGCGTCAGGCGCGTGCGCACGCCCCCGCGTAGGACCGGAAGAACCCAGGATATTGTTGATAAATAAACCCCTTATCCGTTCGGTTCTTCCGTTTTTTGAACCCGGTTGAACCCAAATAGAACCCAAGGAGAACCCAACAGAACCCGCCAGTAAGCGAAATCCGCCCCAATTTCGACTGCGTCGAGGTACACTGAAAGGAGTTTTGCTTTCCCCCAGCGGCCCAATGGCAGCAGTCGGCCACCGCGCTGTCCGGTCCCCGGCAGCCCGGGAGTCGGCTGGACGCAACCCGTGTGGTTGCGCCGGATTCTGCGGTTGCGCTACATTGGTTGGTTGGAAGGATCGCAGGGAGATCGTCTGTCTATGAATACCGTTGTTCCCTCTGGGAAAGATATCCAGAGAAATTGGCATGTTATCGACGCCTCGGGCGCGGCGCTTGGCCGCATCGCCTCGCAAGCCGCCCACATTCTAATGGGCAAGAACAAGGCCGTCTACACGCCGTACATCGATATGGGCGACCACGTCGTCATCGTAAACGCGGAAAAGGTGCGCCTCACCGGCCGGAAGGAAGAGCAAAAGCTCTACCGCTATCACTCCGGTTACCCGGGTGGACTCACCGAAATCAGCGCCAAGAAGATGCGGGCTACCCGTCCCATGAAAATGGTGGAAGAAGCTATTAAGGGAATGCTCCCCAAGAGCAAACTCGGCAAGCAGATGGCCACCAAACTGAAGGTTTACGCGGGCGGTCAACATCCGCATCAGGCCCAGAAGCCTGTGGCTCTGGAAGCAATCGTACGGTAAAGAAGAGAGGAATCCGAAGTGGCTGTTTTGACTCAGTGGCTCGGTACCGGTCGGCGTAAGACCGCCGTGGCCCGTGTATTTTTGCGCAATGGAAGCGGCAATATTGTGGTGAACGGTAAGCCGTTCGACCAGTATTTCACCAGCGATTCGGCCCGTTCGGCCGTCAAACAGTCGCTGCTGGCCACCGAAACTTCCGACAAGTTCGACGTGCTCGTGGTCGCCGATGGCGGCGGCATTAACGGGCAGGCCGGCGCTGTCCGTTTGGGCATCGCCCGCGCGCTGTGCGAATTCAACATCGAACTCCGCAGCAAGCTGAAAGGAATGGGCTACCTTACCCGTGACCCGCGCTCCCGCGAGCGCAAAAAGTACGGTCAGAAGGGCGCTCGCAAGCGCTTCCAATTCTCGAAGCGCTAAACCACCAACCCGGATTCCACACTACCTAACCGGCAGGACAAATACCGCTCGGAAAGTCCTGCCGGTTCGTGTGTTCAATCCTCAACCAAGGAGCTACTTTGCCGTCTATTTCCATGAAAGAATTGCTCGAAGCCGGCGTTCACTTCGGGCACCAGACCAAGCGCTGGAATCCAAAAATGAAGGAATACATTTTTGGCGAACGGAACGGGATCTACATTGTGGATCTGCAAAAGACCCTGAAATTGTTCAAGGACGCGATGGCCTACGTGGGCGACATGGCTTCCCAGGGTAAGAACGTACTTTTCGTTGGAACCAAGCGCCAGGCCCAGGAAGCTATCGCCGAAGAGGCCACCCGGTGTCAGATGTTCTACATCAACAACCGCTGGCTCGGCGGTCTGCTCACCAACTACACCACGGTGAAAAAGTCCATTGAGCGTCTCAAGATGCTCGAAGACCTCGCCGAAACCGGTAACTACGGCGGCCGGACCAAGAAGGAAATCATCCAGCTGGAGCGCGAGCGCAAGCACCTCAGCGCCAACCTGTCCGGCATCCGCGATATGGGCCGTCTCCCGGACGTCATCTTCGTCGTCGACTCGAACAAGGAAGCCATCGCCGTCATGGAAGCCCGCCGCCTCGGCATCCCCGTCGTGGCCGTCGTCGATACCAACTGCGATCCCGATCAGGTCGACTATGTCATCCCGGGCAATGATGACGCCCTGCGCGCCATCCGCCTGTTCACCAACAAAATCGCCGAAGCGTGCCTCGAAGGCCGGCAGCAGGTCTCCGAGTCGGAACTCACCTCCTCGAGCAGTGACGACGACACCATGGACCTCGGCTCGGCAGAACAGTACCTCGATCCGCAGTTCTCGGCGCAGCTGATGTCGGAGACCAACTCCGAGACCTCGGAAGACGATCTGGCCCTGATCATGCCGCGCGGCAGCAAGACGCTCGTCGAAGAGGATTAACTCCGTCGCGCGTAACCCCTGAGCGACGCCGCCTATACCCGGCGTCGCTTCCCCTCCCCCTGCTTTTATCCCAACCCCATCTGACGAGGTTTTATGGCTGAGATCACCGCACAAATGGTGAAAGCGCTCCGCGACCGTACCGGCGCGGGCATGATGGAATGCAAGAAGGCCCTCGAAGCCGCCGGCGGCGATATCGAAAAGGGCATCGAAGAGCTCCGCAAGCGCGGTATCGCGTCGGCCGCCAAGAAGACCGGCCGCTCCGCCAAACAGGGCGCCATCGTCATCAAGCTGTCCGACGACAAAACCAGCGGTGTTATCGTCGAGTTTAACTGCGAATCGGACTTTGTGGCCCGCACCGATGACTTCCAGGGCCTCGTCGGCGACCTCGCCGATCAGGCACTCGCCTCCGCCGCCGTCGCGGCGCCCGCTGATCTGCTGCGCGAAACCTACGCCAAAGATGCTTCGATGACCATTGAAGCTCTCATCACCGCCAAGGTAGCCAAAATCGGCGAAAATATGAAGCTCGCCCGCCTCGAAAAGGTCTCCGGCGGCGTCCTCGGGGCCTACATTCACCCCGGCGCTCAGCTCGGGGTCCTCATCCAGGCTTCCGGCGTCGACGTCTCCTCGAGCGAAATCCAGGATCTCGTCCGTGACGTCGCCATGCAGATCGCCGCTGCCGATCCCCAGTTCATCTCCCGTTCGCAGGTCACCGCCGCCGACGTCGAGAAGGAAAAGGAGATCCAGCGCGAACGGGCTATCCGCGAAGGCAAGCCCCCGGCCATCGTCGAGAAGATGCTCGAAGGCCGCATGGCCAAGTACTACGAAGAGGTCTGCCTCCTCGAGCAGCCCTTCATTAAGGAGAACTCGCTGACCGTCGGCCAGATGATCGAACAGGCCAACAAGAAGCTCGGACTCGCGCTCGTCATCTCCCGGTTCGT
Organism: Bryobacteraceae bacterium CoA2 C42; assembly: GCA_019931245.1. Classification (GTDB taxonomy): domain Bacteria; phylum Acidobacteriota; class Terriglobia; order Bryobacterales; family Bryobacteraceae. Next base: position 55,184 of record JAINDL010000170.1, on the reverse strand, counting down.
CCGGTTCAAAGTGGGAGAAACCGCCGGCCCCGACGCTCCGGAAGCGGAGTAGCCCTTGGCCGCCTTCAAGCGAATCCTGCTGAAACTCTCCGGCGAGGTCCTCGCCGGAGAGGGCGGTTTCGGCATCGATCAGGAGCGTCTCCACTCGATGGCCCGCGAAGTCGCCGAGGTCGCCCAGGCGGGCGTCCAGGTCGGATTGGTAGTCGGCGGCGGCAACTTCTTCCGCGGCGTGCAGGCCGCGGCCAAAAAAATGGACCGGGTGACCGCTGACCACATGGGCATGCTGGCCACCGTCATCAACTCGCTGGCGCTCCAGGACGCCCTGGAACGCCAGGGCGTCCCCACCCGCGTCATGACCGCCATCACCATCCCGTCGGTCGCCGAACCCTATATCCGGCGCCGCGCCATTCGCCATCTCGAAAAAGGGCGGATCGTGATCTTCGCCGCGGGCACGTCAAACCCCTACTTCTCCACCGATACCGGCGCAACGCTCCGCGCCCTCGAAATTCACGCCGAAGTGGTCGCCAAAGCCACCGGCGTCGACGGCGTCTACGATAAGGATCCTCGCAAGCACCCCGACGCCGTCATGTTTGAAACCGTCACCTTTCACGAGGTGCTCGCCAATTCGCTCGCCGTGATGGACGCCTCCGCCGTCGCCATGTGCCGCGAAAACAAACTTCCCATCCGCGTCTTCAACCTGCGGACCACGGGCAATATAATGCGTATGGCGATGGGCGAGCCCGTCGGCACGCTCATCTGTTGAAGGAACTCTTTTTATGTCGCAAACTTTCACGACCGTCAAGGAAGTAGAAGCGCACGCTAAACAGCGCATGGAAAAGGTACTCGCCGATATGCAGCACGATACGGCGTCGCTCCGCACCGGCCGGGCTTCGGTCAACCTGCTCGATTCCATCCAGGTTGAAGCCTATGGCATGCTCTCGCCTCTCTCCCACGTGGCCACCCTCCACGTGCCCGAGCCGGCGATGATCACCGTCCAACCCTTTGACCGCTCCCAGATCAAGGCCATTGAAACGGCCATCCGCAACTCCGACCTCGGACTCAACCCGTCCAACGACGGCAACCTGATTCGGTTGCCCATCCCGCCCCTCAATCAGGAGCGGCGCAAGGAGCTCGTCAAAAAGCTCCTCGGCATGACCGAAGACCACCGCGTGGCCGTCCGCAATATCCGCCGCGATGCCAACGATGCCGTCAAAAAACTGCTCAAGGACAAGGCGATCAGCGAAGACGACGAACGCCGCGCCCTCGACGATATCCAGAAACTCACCGACGCCCTCATCGTGAAACTCGATCAGGTCTCCAAAGCGAAAGAAAAAGAACTCCTCGACGTCAAGTAGGTGACCCCCATGCGCCTCCTCTCTGCTCTGCTGCTGGCCTTCATGCTGACGGCCGCGGAAAAGTCCGCGGTCTTCCCCAAGGTGGGCCCCAAGCCGGTCGGCCCCTACACCCCCGGCGTGCTCGCCAACGGCGTCCTCTACGTGAGCGGGCAGGGCGCGCGCGATGCCAACAATCAGTTCGCCTCCACCTTTGAGGGCCAGACGCGCCAGTGCATTGAAAACGTGAAGGCCATCGTCGAAGGCGGCGGCCTCACTCTCGCCGACATCGTCTACGGCCAGGTCTATCTGGCCGACATGAAGAACTACGCGGTCATGGATCGGGTCTGGAAGGAGTACTTCCCCGGCGCCGGTCCCGTTCGCGCCGTCCTCGGCGTCAAGCGCATGCCCACGGAGACCCCGGTCGAAATCAACGCCGTCGCCACGAAGAAGACGCTCGACCGTCTCTACATCCCCGGCCTTTACGCCAACACCCCGGCCGAGGCGATGGAACTGCTCCGGAAGGCCGTTCCGGACCTGGGCAATCTCGTCTTCCTCAACGTCTACGTCACTCCCGATCTCGGCCTCGCCGAGATGAACAAGGCCTACGCCCCGCTGTTTGCCGCCGGAGACGCCCCGGCGCGGGCCTCGCTGGTGGTGAACGAACTGCCGAACGGCGCCCGCATCGCCATCACCGGCGTCGCGGTGAAAGACCGGAAAGACCGGCGCATCGTCCGCCCCCGCAACATGGCCCCAAGCCGGACCTCCAGCCCCTGCGTCTGGGCCGGCGATACGCTCTACTGCTCCGCCAAGTCCGGCTTCATCCCCGGACCCAACTCCGGCATCTATGCCCCGACCGTCGAACTGCAGGTCCGCCAGACCATGCGCAACCTCCTCGACGGTCTCGAAGAGGCCGGCCTCAACTTCAGCCACTCCACGCAGGCCAACGTTTATGTGGACGACCTCGCCGAGTTCGGTAAAATGAACGGCATCTACGGCAGCTTCTTCCCGCAGGTCCCGCCCACGCGGACCACCGTCCAACCCCTCGCTCCCGTCGAGCGGAAGGAAGGGCCGAACGGGACCTGGCCCATGCTCGAACAGGTCTCGGTCGTCGCCGTCCGCCCCTCAGCCCAGTAGCGCCTCGAGTTCGGCCATCTTTTTGGCATCATCGAGACTGCTCTTCTCCCCCGGATCGCGCCGCAGATCAAACAACTGCCGCGTGACCTTGCCGTTCACCGTGTAGCGGATCAGCTTATGCGTCCGCGTCCGCACCGCCCGCTGAAAATCGCGGTAGTAGTGCAGCGTATAGGGCCGCCCCGCAAACGGCTTCCCCCGCAAAGCCGGGGCAAACGACTCCCCTTCAACGGTCGGCGGCTTCGGAATGCCCGCCAGCTCGCAGAGGGTGGCAAAACAGTCCACGAGTTGAACAAGCGCCTCGCTCCTCCGGCCCTTCACTATCCCGGGTCCGGCCACAATCAACGGCACCCGGATCGAGTGATCGTACAAGTTCTGCTTGCCCAGCAAACCATGCTGGCCGAGCGCCAAACCATTATCCCCGGCAAACACCACAATCGTGTTCTCGTCAATCGCCTCCAGGATCCGCCCAATCTGGCTATCCAGATACGAGATCAGCGCGTAGTAGTCGGCAATCTCCTTCCGCACCGCCTCGGGCGTCCGCGGAAACGGCAGCAGCTTCTCATCGCGCACGGCGAGTTCGCCGTTATCGAACGGATGCTGCGGCAGAAAGTTTTCGGGCAGCTTCATCTTCTCCGGCGCATACCTGGCCTGCCACTCCGGCGGGGCCTGCCGGGGGTCGTGCGGAGCGGTAAACGCAACGTAGGCGCAGAATGGCTTGGCTTTGTCCCGGCGCCCGAGAAAGTCGAGCAGCCCATCGGCAAACAATTCAGTAGCAGATTGTTTTGGTGACCGGACCGCCGCCGCCGGCGGGTACTGCCCGGCCGGGTTGAACCGGTGCAGGGGGGTGCGATAGTGATCCTCCATGCCGCCAAAAAAGATCGGCCCGCCGTCGGCGAAGGCCTCGTGATACAGTTTGGGGCCGTTGTGCCACTTCCCTGCCCCGAAGGTCTGGTAGCCGGCCTGCGCGAAGACGGCGGGCCACAGATGGTAGGGCCGCTGGCCGGCGAGCGCGGCGGTGGCGTGGTGCAGGGTCTGGCCGGTCATCAGCATGGCGCGGGAGGGGACGCACACCGCTCCCTGGTTGCCGCCCATGATCGAAGCCTGGGTGAATGCCACGCCGCGGGCGCAGAGCCGGTCGAGATGAGGGGTCAGGATGTCGCGGTTGCCGAGAGCATGGATGGTGTCGAAGCGGTGGTCATCGGAGAACAGAAACAGGACGTTGGGACGGGGCCGCGGAGCGGCGACGGAGAGGAGAAAGTTGCGGCGGTTCATCTGAATCGCTACTGTATCAGGGAATGCTCGCAGGAAATATTGTGGAGTTGGAGCCGCTCTCGCTCGCTCACGCCGGGGAACTGAGCGCCATCGGCCTCGACGCCTCGCTCTGGGAGGTGGCGAGCGAACGCGTGGCCACCGCCGGGGAGATGACGGCGTACATTGAGCGAGCCCTCGCCGACAGCAAAGCCCAAGCGTTCGCCGTGCGGCACCGGGCGAGCGGGCAGCTTGCCGGCTCAACGCGCTACATGAATCACGAACCGGCCCACCGCCGGGTAGAGATCGGGGCCACCTGGTACGGTCTGGCCTACCAGCGCACCGCGGTCAACACCGAGTGCAAGTATCTGCTCCTGCGCCACGCCTTCGAGCAGATGGAGATGAACCGGGTCGAGTTGAAGACGGACCTGCGGAACACCCGGTCCCGGAATGCAATCCGGCGGATCGGAGCCAGCGAAGAGGGAACGTTGCGCCGGCACATGATCACCTGGAGCGGCCACGTCCGCGATACCGTCTACTACTCGGTCATCCGCGAGGAGTGGCCGGCCTTGAAGAAACATCTGGAGGAGTTGATGGCAAGATGACCGCCGCTGAATTGTTTCGCCTCACGAACGGGTTAGCATTTCTGGGTTGGCTGCCGCTGATCCTGGCGCCACGGTGGCGCTGGAGCGTGCCGACGGCGCGCGGCTTGAGCTGTCTGTTCTGCCTCGTCTATGTGGTTGTCCTAGGATTGCACTGGGGCGAGGGGGAGGGCGGGTTCGATTCGCTCGAAAACGTGGCGAAACTGTTCGCCAATCCCTGGGTGTTGACCGGGGGGTGGATCCACTACCTGGCGTTCGATCTGTTCTGCGGGTCCTGGATTGTGGCCGAGGGGCGGAGGCGCGGGTTGGCGCTGTGGAGGGTAACGCCCTGCCTGCCGCTCACTTTTTTATTTGGCCCGGCGGGACTTGGCCTATTTTACTTACTAAACGGAGACCGGGATGCTTTCGGAGTTGCTGCGCAGAAATGAGATCTTGGGCTGGACGGCCATCGGGCACGGGGTACTGTTTTTGATCGCGCTGGGTCTGACTCAAATTGACGGGCGGCAGTTGGCCGGCATCAACATCTGGATCAAGCCGATGAAGTTTGCCATTTCGATTGCGTTGTATACGGCGACTTTTGGCTGGCTCTATCATCATGCCAGCGCCCCGGGCGGCGCTAAGGCGCTGGTGAGTTGGGTAATCGCGGGGACTTTGTTTTGGGAGAGCCTCTGTCTGTTTCTGCAGGCGGGGCGCGGCGTGGGATCGCACTTCAACACGGCAACCTGGTTTGATAGTCTCATTTTCCTCTCGATGGGGGGGATGATCCTCATCAACATGCTGGCGGCGGGCGTGGGGGCGTGGCACTGCTGGCTGACCGCACCGACGATCGGACTGAAGCCGGCCTATCTTTGGGGGATCCGGCTGGGGATGGTGATCTTTGTGCTGGCGGGTTTGGAGGGCGGGGTGATGGGGGCGCGGCGACAGCATGCTGTCGGGGTCCCCGATGGAGGGCCGGGGCTGCGGATCCTGAATTGGAGCACCGAGGGTGGCGACCTCCGGGTGGCCCATTTCGTCGGCATGCACGCGCTGCAGGCACTGCCGCTGCTCGGCTACTGCGTGGGCAGCGTCTGGGCGGTCTGGGGCGCGGCGGCGGGCTGGGCGGGGATGACCGTGTGGCTGCTCCTCCGGGCTCTGGCGGGACGTCCGTTTCCGGGCTGACGGCGATGACGGCTTGCGGTGCTGCCCCAGCAAGCGCCACATTTCGGCGCGGGAGTCCCGGGCGAGTTTGGTCGCGAGGCGGTTAAAGTGATGGCCGCCCGGGTCCGCCTCCCGGATCTTCGATTCAAACCACACTTCGAGGAGGTTGACCTCCTCGTCGCTGGTATTGCCGTTGAGCCGGAGCGGCGTGGCGAGTTTGGCGAAGTGGGTGAAGGGGCTGTGCTTCAGCCAGGCCGGGACATCCTCCTCAACGGTCTTGCCGATGTGGCTTTTCGCGCTGAGAACTTTGCGATAGGACTCGGATTCGCACCCGAGGCGGGCCACCAGGTCGCTGACGGGCACACCGGCGCAGGCGGCGGCGTAACCCTTTGAGTGCGGAAAGATGGTCATGAGGGTGTGAGCAAGCCGCCGTAGCTCCAGCCGAGGATGCCGGTGCGGGTAGGATCGAGGACGCGGTAGCGTTCGAGCAACCAGGCGCGGGCGGCGTGCACGTCGTCGTTGTCGCGGCCCCCGCGGTCGATGCCGTTGTAGTAGCCGGCGCCGTAGCCGGTGGAGCCGCGGTAGTGGGGGCGAGACGGTGTAACCGAGTTCGAGCAGTTCGCGGAGGATGGGGGCGCCGTTGGCCGAGCCGCCGCTCCGCAGTTTGCTGTGGACGGCACCGTGGACGTATACGATGGACGGATGTTGGCGGGAGGGATCAAGGGCGTAGGGAGGAAGGTATAGGCGTAAACGATCATGGCGTTGCCGGCGCCCTGGCCGGGAGGAGGCTTCGTGATGGGGTGGTGGAGGTGTAGGCGACCTGGTCGACGTAGGCGATGTCGCCGAGTTTTGGGCGCCACATGGAGTGATCTATGGAGTGGAGAATCTGGTCGCCGCGGTGGTCGGGGCCGGAGGTTGGGGGAATGGCGAGCGGCGAGCAAAAGGAGAACGAGGAGCATCTTTTCCCGGTAGAGTACTAGACCGGCGCGCGGAGGTTCTAGGAGGAACACCCTAAGGGCAAATACAAATTACTGCGTCACAGTTAAGGTCGTGACCCTACTCCTAGACGTAATCCGGTTTACGCGCGGTTGGCTGCACTACGGTATGATCTTCCATCCGACGATTTGCATCCTTGTTGCGGCACTGATGCAGGTGCTCCAGCTACAATAGAGGGGAATGCAGTTGCTTCAGGCTGGCAAGCACCGTCTCCTCTTGCTTGAGTACGACACGGAACATCTGGCACAGATCTGCCAGCAGGCGGGATTTGCGGTATCCATCGAGGAGACGTCCCGGTCGCTGACGCTGGATCTGACGGCGACTGAGCGGCGGGTTCCGCTATTGGTGTTTGACGCAGCGGAGCCGACGAATCTGGGATGGTTTTCGCGGTGTCAGTTCTACATCGACGGGGCGACGGGAAACGTGTTGCAGACGCCGATCAGTGTGGGGAACAAACGGGGACCGCGGGGGCAGCTGGAGTTGGAGGGGGTGCGGCTGCGGTTGGCAAAGGAGTTACCGCCGGGTTTCAAGCTGCCGGGACGGCAGGTGGTGAGCGAACAGGTGATATACGGCCTTCTGTTCAGCCTACTTTCAGCGATGTTGCAGGCGGGGGTAGCGGTGTGCGGACGCGGGGTTTTCCGTCCGCTGCACGGGCGCCGGGAGCCGGTGGTGAACCGGAACTAGGCGCGAGCAGGAAGCGGAGCGGCCAGTCGGCGCAATGGGTGATACCGATGCGGGGCGTGACGAGGACCGGCTCTGGAGGGGGCGGGGCGTCGAGGATCTGCAGGGGCATCTCCCAGAGGGGATGACCGTAGAGGCGGCGGTCGATGCCGAGGGTTTTTGTCAGGCGGCCGGGGCCGTCGAGGCGGCCGGGGAGCGGGGAGAGCGGGCTGAGAGCGCGGAGCAGGACGCAGCCGGGGGTGCCGGCGGGTTCGGCGACGACGTTGAGGCATTCGTGGATACCGTAGCTGAGATAGACGTAGGCTCGGCCGGGGGGGCCGAACAGGACACGGGTGCGGGGGGTGAGGCCGCGGCTGGCGTGAGCAGCGGGGTCGTCCGCGCCGAGGTAGGCCTCCACTTCGACAATCCGGCCGGCGCGTGCGCCGTGGACGAGGACCTTGCCGAGGAGGGCGCGGGCGACCGTGATGGTATCACGGGCATAGAAGCTTTCCGGGAGGGCAATCAAGGTTAGACTAGAAAGTTACCACGATGCGTTTGTTCACCGCGATAGCCGTCCCCGAGGAGGTCCGCGCACGGCTGACGGAGCTGGTGGCGCGGCTGCGGCCGGCGGCGCCGGTGGCATGGAGTCCGGCCGGAAACTGGCACATTACGACGAAGTTTGTGGGCGAGTGCGCGGATGTGGCGGGACTGGAGGAGGAGTTGGCGGGGGTGCGGGCGCCGGCGATGGAGGTGGCGGTGCGGGGCTTGGGTTGGTTTCCGAATCCGCATCAGCCGCGGTCGTTGTTTGCGCGGGTGAGCGGGGAGGGGCTGGCGGAGTTGCACGCGCAGACGGACGCGGCGTGCGCACGTCGGGGAACGGCGCGGGAGCGCAATCCGTATACGCCGCATCTGACGTTGGCGCGCGTCCGGGCGGGGACGCCGGTGGGGGAGCTGCGGCGGGTGATCGGCCAGATGACGGAGATGGACTGGGGCCGGTTTCGGGCGGGTTCATTTTGGCTGTACGAGAGCCGGGCGGAGGCCCGGGGCTCTGTTTATTACAAGATCAAGGAGTTTCCGCTGGGATGAGGGGGCCGGGGCGGATGGGGCCGGGGATGGGTGTCCTGCCGGGTCGTGGTGTTTTTTGGCGATGAGGGGGCGGGGACGGACGGGGTGTGGAGCTTGGTCGATTTTACGAAAAAGGAGTGTCCGCTGGGATGACGTATCTGCTACTGGTCGTGGCGTATCTGCTGGGCGGGGTGCCGTTTGGGTACCTGCTGGTGCGGTGGAAGACGGGACAGGACGTGCGGGCGATGGGAAGCGGCAACATCGGCGCGACCAACGTGGCGCGGACCACCGGGAAGCTGGTAGGCATCGGGACGCTCGTGCTCGATATCGGCAAAGGTTGGGTAGCAGTATGGCTGATGGGGCGGTTCGGGTCGGCCGAGCCGCTGTGGCTGGCGCTGGCGGGGCTGACAGTGATTTTAGGGCACGCGTTTCCGGTGTTCCTGAAGTTTCAGGGCGGCAAGGCGGTGGCGAGCTTCGTGGGCGCGTTCCTGTACTTGGCGCCGCTGCCGCTGCTGGCGGTGACGGTGGTTTTCGCGGCGACGGTTTGGCGGACACGGTATGTTTCGCTGGGTTCGATTCTTGGGGCGGCGCTGGCGCCGGTGGCGGTATGGATGATTGATCATCCTTCGAACTGGATTGTGGGGGCGGCCCTGGTGGGAGGGGCGTTCATCATCTGGCGGCACCGGGGCAACATCGGCCGGCTGCGGGCGGGAACGGAGAACAAGCTGTGAGTCAACTGACGATACTGGGCGCCGGGAGCTACGGGACGGCGCTGGCGATGGTGCTGGCGCCGCGGTATGAACGCGTGGTGCTGTGGAGCTTTGAGCAGGAGCTGGCCGAGCAGATGGAGGCGCACCGGGAGAACCGGAAATATCTCGAGGGGTTCCGGCTGCCGCCGAATGTGCGGGTGGTGAGCCGTTTGGCGGATGCACTGGAGGCGGCCGAGGTGGTGCTGGGGGCGGTGCCGTCGATGCATGTGCGGACGGTGTTTGCGCACGCGCTGCCGTATCTGCCGCCGGAGGCGCCGATTGTGAGCGCGACCAAGGGGGTGGAGCGGGGCACGTCGCAACGGATGAGCGAAGTGATTGCGGCGGTGACGGCGCCGAAGTTTCCGGCGCGGATTGCGGTGCTGAGCGGGCCTTCGTTTGCGAAGGAGCTGGCGCGGGGCGAGCCGACGCTGGTGGCGGCGAGCGCGGTGGACGGGGCGCTGGCGGCGCGGGTGCAGCAGGAGTTTACGGGGCCGACCTTTCGGATCTACACGAATACGGATCCGGTGGGGACGGAGCTGGGCGGGGCGCTGAAAAATGTGATTGCGATTGCGGCGGGGGTTTCAAGCGGGCTGGGGCTGGGTTCGAACGCGATGGCGGGGCTGTTGACGCGGGGGTTGGCGGAGTTGACGCGGCTGGCGGTATCGCTGGGGGCGCAGGCCTCGACGTTGTCGGGGCTGGCGGGGTTGGGGGACCTGATTTTGACGTGTACGGGGGATTTGAGCCGGAACCGGCGGGTGGGGTTGGAGCTGGCGCGGGGGAGGACGCTGGCCGAGATTCAGGAGGGGATGCACATGGTGGCCGAGGGGGTGGAGAACACCTACTCAGCGGTGGAGTTGGCACGGCGGCAGCGGGTATCGATGCCGATTGCTGAGACGATGTACGCCATCTTTGAGCAGAGTAAGAGTCCGCACGACGCGCTGCGAGAGTTAATGGAGCGGGAACCGGGGACAGAGTAGTTACAATCCGGCTCCCGCGACCGCAACCTTTGGCGGCCAACCGGGTTTGGAAGGCTATGATGGCCGTGGCGACGTTTGAACACGACGCCGAACTGATGTTGCGGGTTCGGGATGGCGATGCGCAGAGTTTTTCGCTGCTGCTGGCCAAGCACCGCGGACCGGTAATCCACTTTCTCTACCGGATGATTCAAAACCAGGCGGTGGCCGAGGAGTTGGCGCAGGAGGTGTTTCTGCGGGTGTACCGGAGCCGGGCCAGTTATGAGCCGACGGCGAAGTTTACGACCTGGTTGTTCCGGATTGCCAGTCACGTGGCGTTGAATCACATCCGGGACGGCAAGCACGAGCGCCACCAGGAGAGTCTCGACGGCGAGGGCACGGAGGGGATTGGCCGACAGGTGGCTTCGAGGGCGCCGACGGTGGAGCAGGAGATGGTGCGGGAGTCGCGGTTGGCCGAGGTGCGGCGGACGGTGGAGTCACTGCCGGCCAAGCAGCGGGCGGCGGTGCTGATGCATAAGTACCAGGAGATGGACTACGCGCAGATTGCGGCGGCGTTAGAATGTTCGGAGTCAGCGGTGAAGAGTTTGTTATTCCGGGCGTACGAGACGCTGCGGGCGAAGTTGGCGCACCTGGCGGGACGAGGTTAGCAGGCAGGAAGGTATGAAGAGCACAAAAGGCAGCGCGTGTCCGGTGGAGCGGGGAGAGGAGGAAATCCTGCTGCGTTACTGCGCCGGAACGCTGGCGGCGGAGGGGGCGGCGCAGTTGGAGGGGCACGTCACGAGCTGTTCGCGGTGCCGGATGTGGGTGCAAGAGCAGCAGATGGTCTGGCGGGCGCTGGAGAGCTGGGAGTTGGAGCCGGTGACGGCCGACTTTGACGCGGCGCTGCTGGCGCGGATTGCGCGGGAGAAGGAGGCGCGGCCGGGTTGGCGCGGGTGGTGGGAGCGGGCGGTGGGGGCTTGGTCCGGGGGGCTGGAGTGGCGGGTGGCGGTGCCGGCGGCGGCGTTGGCGCTGCTGCTGGCGGCGGGGCTGGCGGTGACGAATCCCTTCCGGGGTGAGCCGGTGGAGACGGCGGTGAGGCTGGAGGCGCGGGAGATTGAACAGGCCGAACGGGCGCTCGAGGACTTAGAGATGCTGCGGCAGTTGGAGCCGCCGGAGGAGGACAAGAAGTTATGAGGTTGCTGCGGCGCGTGCTGTTGTTGTGGACTCTGGGCGGGGCCGCGTGGGGGCTTTGGGCGCAGCCGGGGGAGCCGGCCAGGCGTCCGCATCCGCTTGAGCAACTGCGGCGCATGGCGCCGGAGGAGCGGGAGCGGGTCCTGCAGAACATGCCGCCGGAGCGGCGGCAGATGTTGGAGGAGCGGCTCGAGCGGTGGGAGCGGATGGCGCCCCGGCGGAAGCAGCATCTCGATGGCCGGTTGAGCAGCTTCCAGCAAATGAAGCCGGAACAGCAGCAGGCGCTGCGGAGGCTGGCGAGGCGTTTTCAGGAGACGATGCCGGAGGGCAAGCGCCTGGAGGGTCGGCGCGCGCTAACCATGCTGCAGGGGCTGGACCCGGAAGCCCGGAAGCGAGTGCTGGGGAGTGCGCGGATGCGGGAGCGGTTCAGCGAGCAGGAGCGGGAGCTGCTGCGGGAGATGGCCGAGAACATGCCGGATTAGGCCGGGCTGGCTTTCGACCGGATCTTATAGAGGTGGTCGTAGGAGTAGATCCCGGTTTTGTGGCCGTCGTTCCAGTGAATGCGGATGGCGTAGTTGCCAACGGCCTCGACGCTTTCCATGGCGATGCGGGGCTTGAACATGGGGAAGGGGCTGAGGTCCGGGGTCCATTTCTGCGGTTCGGTGCCGTGGGCGCCGGTGCAGGTCGCGCAGGGGCATTCCGAGCGGAGAAGTTCGACGGGGAAGCTGGAGTGTTCGCCGTCTTCCCAGTCGATTTCGATGCCTTTGGATTTGGAGATGGCGATGTGTTCGGGGTTCATGAGTTCGAAGAGGAGCGTTCGACGTCACGCACGCCGCTGATACGGCGGACGGAGTTGACGATGCGTTCCAGTTGTTTTTTGTCGCGGACGTCGAGGGCTACGTTCACAATGGCGCTGCCGTCGCTGCGGGACTCGTCGGGTTGGGCTTCGAGGGTGCGGATGTTAGAGCCTTCGTGGAACAGGGAGCTGGTGAGTTGGTTGAGGATGCCGGGGCGGTCGTCGGTGTGGATGACGAGTTTGACGAGAAAGGTTTCGTTGACGGCGCGGGCCCATTCGACGTCGATTTTACGCTCCACCTCGTACATGAGATTTTGGACGTTGCTGCAGTTGACGGAGTGGACGGCGACGCCTTTGCCGCGGGTGATGTAGCCGACGATGGCTTCGCCGCGGATGGGGTTGCAGCATTTGGCGCGGTAGACCATGACGTCGTCGATGCCACGGACCTTGAGGACGAGGTCCTCGCCGTCGAGTTTGGCGGGTGGGGGCGGGGCGGGGGCGGCCTCTTCGGCTTCGGCGGCGGCGACCTGTTCGGGGGCGAGTTGCTGGAGCACCTGGCGAGCGGAGAACTTGCCGTAGCCGAGGGCGGCGTGGAGGTCCTCCATCTTGCTGAAGCCGTAGTCCTGGGCGACCTGCTCGACTTGGTTTTTCCCGATTTTCTTCCACTGGACACCGAGACGGCGAGCCTCTTTTTCGAGGTGTTTTTCGCCGATTTCGATGGCTTTGGCACGCTCGGTGGTATTGATGACGTGCTTGATGCGATTGCGGGCCTTCGAGGTTTTGACGAAGTTGAGCCAGTCCTTGGACGGGGTGTGGCCCTGCTGGGTAAGGATGTCGACGACGTCGCCGTTTTTGAGTTCGTATTTAAGGGGGACGATGCGGCCGTTGACTTTGGCGCCAACGCAGAGATGGCCGATGTCGGAGTGGATGGCGTAGGCGAAGTCGATGGGGGAGGCGCCGCGGGGGAGGATGATGACCTTGCCGCGGGGGGTGAAGGCGTAGACCTCTTCGGGGTACAGGTCGACTTTGAGGGTCGACAGGAACTCGCCAGGGTCGCGGACGTCCTGCTGCCATTCGACGAGTTGGCGGAGCCAGGCGACCTGTTGTTCGTTGGTCTGGGCGGTTTTGCTCCCCTCCTTATACTTCCAGTGGGCGGCGATGCCCTCTTCGGCGATGCGGTGCATCTGTTCGGTGCGGATCTGGACTTCGAAGGCCTGGCCGCCGGGGCCGATGACGGAGGTATGGAGGGACTGGTAGAGATTGGGCCGGGGGATGGCGATGAAGTCTTTGATGCGACCCGGGATGGGGGTCCATTCGCCGTGGATGGTGCCGAGGGCGCCGTAGCAGTTTTTGACGCTGTCGGTGATGATGCGGAGGGCGAGGAGGTCGTAGACCTGGTCGATACTGATCTTCTGGCGCTTCAGTTTCTGGTAGACGCTGAAGGGGCGCTTGAGGCGGGCTTCGATGCGGGCGGGAATGTTTTCGCGGGAGAGTTTGACTTCGACGGCGTGGCGGATCTCTTCGAGGACGCCCTGAGTAGCGCGGCGTTTGGACTCGATGGCGAGAGTCACCTCTTCGAAGGCGGCGGGGTCGAGGTAGCGGAAGCCGAGGTCTTCGAGTTCGGCGCGGATCTTACCCATGCCGAGGCGGTGGGCGATGGGGGCGTAGATTTCGAGGGTTTCCTGGGCGATGCGTTCCTGGCGTTCGCGGCTGAGCGAAGCCATGGTGCGCATGTTGTGGAGGCGGTCGGCGAGTTTGACGAGGACGACGCGGATGTCGTTGACCATGGCGAGAAGCATCTTGCGGACGCTTTCCGCCTGTCGCTCTTCGCGAGAGTAGAAGTTAAGTTTGGCGAGTTTGGTGACGCCATCGACGCACTGGGAGACTTCGGGGCCGAAGAGTTTGCGGACTTCGTCGATCGTGACGGAGGTGTCTTCGACGGTGTCGTGGAGGAGGCCGGTGACGAGGCAGACCGAATCCATCGACATGTCGCAGAGGATGTGAGCGACTTCGAGGGGGTGGGCCATGTAGGGCTCACCGGAGGAGCGGGTTTGACCGGTGTGGTGGAGAGAGGCGAAGGCAAAAGCCTCGCGGAGGGGTGTTAGGTTTTCCGCGGGGCGGAGCTTGGCGTAGCGAGTGAGGAGTTCTTCAAAACGAGCAGTGAGAGCGGGATCGCCGCCGTTCGATGGGGAGGACTCAGACAAGTTGACCGGCTGACTCACGACGAGACCCTCTATCCTTCAGAGTACACGGTGTGAGAGCAGCCGGTCACGCAGGGGTGGCGACTACTTCTTCTCTTGTTCCTGAATGATGCCGCCCGCGGCCTTCTTTTCGAGCGCTTCGGCTTTCCGCTTCTTCGCTTCGAGGGCCTTCTGGACGTACCCGTCAGCCAAGTCTTGTTCTTTCTTGTAGTCTTCCGGGGTGTCGGCGAGGTCGGCCAACTCCCGGTGCATCAGGTTGAGGTAGGCGTAGGCGTCGTCATAGTCGGGGTCAACCTGAACGGCCGCTTCGAGCTGCTTGAGACCGTCCTGGACAATGGTCAGGTTTTTCTCACGCACCTCTTGCCGCACCTTCTTGTCTTTCAGCGGACCCGGGTCTTCGGGCTTCATGCTGAGTTTGGCCCGGGCTTCACCGCGAACCGGGTAGGCCTTACCCCAGGCGATGACGCCGAGGGTGTAGAGGGCTTCCTTGTTTTGGGCATCGACCTTGAGCAGACGCTCGTTCCAGGTTTTGGCCTCGTCAAACTTCTTCTGGTTGTAGAAGAGCGACGCGATCGAGGCGATGGCGAGCTTGTCGTTGGGGTCCTTTTCGAGGACCAGTTGGAAGTTATCGTAAGCCGCCTTGGCGAACTTAGCATTTTCTTCCGACTCGGCGCCGGGGATCCATTGGCTCATGTAGGCGGTGGCCAGATAGAGCCGGGCAGTCGGGAATTCGGGATCGAGCTCGACGGCCTCTTGGAAGGACTTGACGGCATCGGCGTACTTGGCGTTCTTGTAGGCGCGGACGCCTTTGTTCAGATTGTCGCGCGCCCTGAGCTTCTGGCAGCCCGTGGCAGAGAGAAGGAGTGCGCCGCAAGCGGCCAGGGTCAGGAGAGTTTTCATCATAACGGTTTAGTCTCCTACTGGCCCTGCTCCATCTTCGGAGTCATCAGGCCCACCTTATCAATGCCGGCACCCTTGGCGATGTCAATGGCGCGGGCGACGTACTGAAATTCGAGATCCGGATCGCCTTTGACAAAGACCACGCGCTCGGCGCGCGTGGAGAACACCTTCTTCAAACGCTCCTCGAGGTTTTTCTCGAGAACGTCTTCGCTGTTGAGTTTGATGGATTTGTCTTTGGCGATAATGATCACGACGGTGCGGTCCTGATCGGGGGGGGCGGAGGCGTGTTCGGCGGAGGCGGCTGCGGAACGAGCGCGTCCAAACCCTTAGGCGTGAGCGGAGTGATGACCATGAAGATGATCAGCAGCACGAGCAGCACGTCAATCAGCGGGGTCATATTGATGTCGGCTTGCGGTCCCTTACCGCCGCCGCCAGTTGACATTGACATAAGAATGCTCCTTCGAAAGAGGAATGTTCCGGGTTAGGCGCCCGGCGCCGCCATAGCGTCGCCTTCTTTGACTTGTTCTGTCAACAGACCGATCTGGTCGACCTGAAAGGCGCGAAGGTTGTCGAGAACTTCGACGACCCGCTCGTAGCGGGCGCGGGAATCGCTCTTCAGATAGACGGTCTTGTCGACGCGGTTGGTGAGTTGATCCTTCACCTTGGTACCAAGGCTGGGGAGGTCGTTGAACTGGTCGGTGCCGAGATAGACCTTACCATCGCGCGTCACCGAGATGAGGATCGCGTCCTCTTTATCAGCCGCCTGCATGGCAATGGGGTTCTTAGTCTGGACGAGTTCCACGGTGATGCCCTTCGAGAGCATGGGGGTGATCACCATGAAGATGATGAGCATGACGAGCATCACGTCAACGAGCGGGGTGACGTTGATGTCGGAGACGGGCGGGGGAGCACTTTTTTTCTTGCGGTGCGAATTTCCGATTACGATCGACATGAGGAGGTCTCCATTGCCGGGAAGCGGGCCGGGCTTTTGCGGGCCCGGCCGGGTCCCCGATTCAACTCAACAGAAGGGTGTATCTTAGTGCTTGGCGCTGGTGCGCGAAGCCCGCTTGATAAAGTAGTCGATCAGTTCGGAAGAGGAGTTACCCATCTCCACGTTGAAGGCATCGAGACGGCTATTGAAGTAGTTGAAGACCATGACGGCCGGGATGGCGACGAACAGGCCGATCGCGGTGGCGACGAGCGCTTCCGAGATACCGCCGGCGACGGCGCCGAGACCGGTGGACTTTTCGGCGGCGATGCCCTGGAAGGCGTTGATGATGCCGACCACGGTGCCGAACAGGCCGACGAAGGGAGCGGTGGAGCCGATGGTGGCAAGGGCGCTAACGCCACGCTTCAGTTCCGCCTGCACGATGGCTTCGGCGCGTTCGAGGGCGCGACGGGAGGCCTCAATGGTTTCCCCGGAGATATCGCCCTGGTTGTGGGCCTGGAACTCCTGAAGACCAGCGACGACGACCTTGGCGAGGTGGGACTTCTTAAAGCGGTCAGCAATCTTGATGGCTTCATCAAGTTTGCCTTCCCGGAGAGCGCCGGCGACGGCGGGAGCAAAGGCACGGCTTTGCGCGCGGGCCGCGTTGTAGGCGATCAACCGGTCGATCATGACACCGATCGACCAGGCCGACATAATGAACAGCGCGATCACGACGAAGCGAGCCATCCATCCCATCTGGGCCCACATGTCGGCCGGATCGAACGAGACGCCACCTTCTTGGATCAGAAACAGAGCCCATACCTGCAACTGAATGATCATACGAATCTCCTGCGAGTTGAATTTTTGGAATTGGTAGCCGGAATCCCGGCTGGGTTGGTCCCACCGAAGTGGGGGGGCCATGGGTTTTCCTCTTGGATGCCAACGGCCCGGTTACTGCTTGAACGGACGTCCGCTTCTTACGGGAACGGTTAGTTACTCAACGTGAAGTTCACGTCGATCTGCGTCTGCACTTCCACAGCCTCGCCGTTGAGCAGAGTGGGCTTGTAGACCCACTGCCGCACGGCGTCGGTTGCGGCCGGAACCAGCAGGGGGTGACCGCTCACCATCTGCAGATTCTGAATAGTACCGTCGCGCGAGATGATCGCGTTAAAGCGAACGACACCTTGAATACGAGCCTGCTTTGCCAAGGGAGGATAGTTCGGCCGGACCTGGCGGATCAGATTGGCAGCCTGGACGTTGCCGCCCACGCGAATCGGACCGGTCGGTTTCGGTTTGGGAACTTCCTTGACGGGCGGTGGGGGCGGCGCGGCGGAGGGAACGCCGCCGATGATGCCACCGATCACACCACCAGGGACGCCACCGGGAACACCGCCGGGCACGCCGCCAACGACGGCGCCACCCATGGGAGGCGGCAACTCCTCTTCCTTGATCATGGCGATCTCTTTCGGGATCTGCTTGGGCGCCATCAGCCGGTTGGCGTCAAACTGACGCGGAATGACCTTAACGACCTTGACGGGGGCCGCCGGCGGAGGAGGCGGAGGAGGAGGCGGCGGCGGGGCAACCAGCATGCTGGCCAGTTGGGTTGGCTGCAACCCCTCAAAAAACCACATCGGCAGAATCACCAAGACGGCGACTAGCGTGGCCTGGATGAGGAAAGAGACAAATACGGTCCAGGGCTTATTAGTTTTCCCGGCGCCATCGACGAATGTTTGATCAAACATCTTCGTTATCCTTTCGGCCCCGCTGCCAGAGTAGCGGAGCGCGTTGAGGTGGGAGGACTTCTTTCCGTCCGGGCCTCCGAGCAAAGAGGACCGGGCCGGGGTGCTACGTTACTGCTAGAAACAACAGTTACTGCTGGAGACTTACTTCGAATTCTTCGCCTTCACCGGACTCGCGACGGCGGCAGCGGGGGTGTTACCCTTGCGCCGTTTCTCCATCCATTCCCGGAGGAAGATGAGGATGGGAGAGGCGATGAAGATGGAGGAGTAGGTGCCGAAGATAATTCCGGCCACCAGGGCAAACGCAAAACCGTTTAACACCTGACCACCGAACAGCCAGAGAGCAAGAGCAGTCAGGAAGGTAAGTCCTGACGTGAGGATGGTACGGCTCAGCGTCTGGTTGATGCTGAGATTGACAACACTGTCAAAAGTTTCCCGCCGCATTTGGGGCAGGTTCTCACGGATACGGTCGAAGATAACGATCGTGTCGTTCATCGAGAAGCCCACGAGAGTGAGGAGGGCGGCGATGACCGTGAGAGAGATCTCTTTGTCGAGGAGCGAAAACAGGCCTACCGTAATGATCACATCGTGAAACACAGCAATCACGGCGGCCAGACCGTAGACAAACTCAAAGCGGAAGCCGATGTAGATCAGCATGCCAATCAGGGCGAGCAGCGTGGCGTTGATGGCCTGGGTCTGCAACTCCTTGCCTACGCGGGGTCCGACGAGATCGAAACCGCGCACGGTGTAGGAACCGGGATAGGTCTGTTGTTTGATGACGGTGACCATCTCGGCGGTAACTCCAGAGACACCGCTGAGGGAGTCCAGGTTCCCGAGCAGTCCCGAGCGGGGTGCGGCATCCCGGTAAGCGAGGATGTTTTTCACCACTTCCTGGAGTTGTGGCTCGGTGAGAGCGGCGCTCGAGCTGGCGAGGGGACCGCGGAGTTTGTCCGCGAGTTGGGCCTGGGTGGCAGTGTTGATGTCGAGTTTGTCGCCATCCTTACCGCCAAAGGTGGCCTTGAGGGTATCGAATACGGCAGAGCGAGCCTCGTTGAGTTCCCGCTCGTCCCGCAGGTCGGTAGAGATGATCACCTCGTTCTGCCCGGTCACCTGTTGCACGACGATTTCGCCCGGAATCCGGGCGCCCAGGGCTTTGCGGATCTGGTCCTCATTCGGCGTCTGCTGAAAGCGAATCGTGGTGACCGTACCGCCCTTGAAGTCGATGCCGTACTTCGGGCCGCCTTTCACGATGAGGCTTCCGACACCGACCGCCGTCAAAACAAGCGAGGCGACGATGAAGGGCATTTTCTTGCCCAGGAAGTCGAAATTAGTTTTTTTGAAAATCTCCATGCAGTGTTGCTACTGGCGGCCAGTGGGTTTCGACGCCACTTGCTCCCCTTTTGTTCCCGTTATGATCTCAGAAAAGTACCACAATTGCTTATGTTTCTCAAATGCGATTCCGCCGTGCGGCGGAGCCGCGGGAGGGCGCTTAAATGCTGAGCGTCGTCGACTGCGGTTTACCGTTCAACTCCCAATCAAAGATGGTCCGCGAGACGAAGACCGCAGTGAAGACGTTGGCGAGGAGACCGATGACGAGCGTGATGGCGAAGCCTTTGACGGCCGTCGTACCGAAGATAAAGAGGAAGGCGCAGGAGACGACGGTGGTGACGTGGGTGTCCACGATCGTCAGCCACGCCTTGCCGAAGCCGGCGTCAATGGCCGCCAGCACGGCTTTTCCGTGCCGCAGCTCCTCGCGAATGCGCTCGAAGATGAGCACGTTGGAGTCGACTGCCATACCAATGGTCAGGATGATGCCGGCGATGCCAGGAAGGGTGAGCACGGCACCGAGGTAGGCGAGGACAGCAATGAGGATGATGGCGTTCAGCACGAGCGCGAGGACGGCGTTGATGCCGGCGCGCTTGTAGTAGACGAGCATGACGAGCACCACCGCCCCCACGCCCACCGCACCGGCGAGCAGGCCATCGCGGATGGAGTCGGCGCCGAGCGACGGGCCGACCGTGCGCTCTTCGAGATAGACGACGCCGGCAGGGAGCGAGCCGGAGGTGAGCACCAGGGCCAGGTCGGCGGCTTCCTGCTGGGAGCCGGCGCCGGTGATGACGCCCGAGTCTTCAATCTTGCTGTTGATCACCGCTACGCTGCGGGCGCGGCCGTCGAGCAGGACGGCGAGTTTGTTGCCGACGTTCGACTCGGTGTAACGGCCGAAGCGGCGGCCGGCGTCGGGGGAGAGGACAAAGGATGTCTCCCATTTGCCGAACTGGTCCTGCGAGGAGCGGGCGTTACGAAGGTCGCGACCAGTAACGACGGCGGTGCGGTTTACCAGATACCAGCTTTCGCCCTGGTCGCCGGGCCGGGTCGCCTGGCGGATGGGGCGGGTGCCGAGCGGGAGGATACCGCCATTTTTGGCGCGGAGAGCCTCTTCACTGGGGAACGGCCCGTCCTTGACCTCGACGATTTCGAGCATAGCGGCGGCCTGGAGGATGGACTTGACGCGGGCCGGATCGTCGACGCCGGGCATCTGGACGAGGATTTCGGGGTTGGTTTCGCCGTTGCCGCGCTGCTGAACGGTGGCTTCGGCGAGGCCGAGACCGTTGATGCGCTGTTCAATCGTGCGCATGGAGCGGGTGACGGTGTCGCGGCGCATGGCGAGCGACTCGGTATTGTTCATGGTCAGCCGGTAGGCGTCCGAGCCGACGCTGGCCATCTGCCACGTGGAGAACTTCTGAGTAAAGATTTCGCGCAGAGCAGCGGTTTTGTCCACCGGCACGCCCTTGATGTTGATCTGGATGGTGTCGGCCTCTTCGATGGTGGCCGGTTCGTTGCGGTCGATCGAGGTGTAGGCGATGGCCGCCTTCTGCATTTCGTCTTTGAGCCGTTCGATATTCTGGTCGGCATCGGCCTTGAAGGCGTCCTGCACCTGAACCTGCAGCACGAGCTGGCTGCCGCCGCGGAGGTCGAGTCCGAGCTTGATGCTTTCGGCGATGTTGCGTTCGAGTTCCGCCTTCGACTTGGGCAGGCCGATGATCCCGTAGATGCAGATGAGGATCGTGGCGACAATCACGATGACTTTGGATTTGAGGTTCTTGTCCATGAAGAGTGGTTCCTAGGAAGCCTTTTCGGCCTTGGTCACGAGGGAGGCGATGGCGGTGCGGGCGACCTGGAGCTTGATATTATCTGGTTTCACGCGAATCACTAGCGTATCATCGGTTGCGTTCACCGCAACAATGGTGCCGATGATTCCTCCGGTGGAGACGACTTCGTCGCCGGTTTTGAGGTTGGCCAGCATATTGGCGGTCTGCTTTTTCTGCCGCTGCATGGGCAGGAAGAGCAGGAAGTAGAAGATCGCGAAAATCGCGATCATGGGGAGAAAGCCGATCAGGCTGTTCGCCGTGGGGAGTTGCAACAAGAGTCCAAGTGGCACTACTTCAAATCCAGTTCGGCCGCGCGGGCTGCCGCTAATAATCGGGGGAAGTCCCCAAGCAAGATAGACTGCCTGATCCGGCGCATGATGTCAAGGTAATACCGGAGATTGTGAAGAGTAGCCAGGACGGAGAAGAGGATCTCTTCGGCCAAAAAAAGATGGCGGAGGTAGGCGCGGGAGAAGCGGCGGCAGGTATAGCAGGCGCAGGCGGGGTCGAGCGGCCCGGCGTCTTCACGGTACTGGGCGTTTTTGATGATCACTTTACCCGTGGAGGTGAACAGGCAGCCGTTGCGGGCGTTGCGGCTGGGCATGACGCAGTCCATCATGTCGATGCCGCCGGCAACGTACTCGATGAGCTCCTCCGGTTTGCCGACGCCCATGACGTAGCGAGGTTTGGCGGCGGGGAGCAGGGGGGCGGTGGCTTCGACCATCTGGAGGCTCAGGTCGCGCGGTTCGCCGACGCTGAGGCCGCCGATGGCGTAGCCGGGGGCATCCAGTTCAACGAGTTCGGCGGCGCAGGCGCGGCGGAGGTCAGGATACATACCGCCCTGCACGATGGGGAAGAGGGCCTGGTTGACGTTCTGGCGGCGGTAGTGGGTGAAGGCCTGGGCGGCCCAGCGGTTGGTCCGGCGGGTGGAGGCGGCGACGGCATCGCGGGTGGCGGGGTATTCGATGCATTCGTCGAGCACCATCATGATGTCGCTGCCGAGGGCGATCTGGGTGTCGACGGTGGATTCGGGGGTGAACAGGTGGCGGTCGCCGTTGAGATGGGAGTGGAACAGCACGCCCTCTTCGGTGACGCGGCGGATTTTCGACAGGCTCCAGACCTGGAAGCCGCCCGAGTCGGTGAGGATGGCGCGGGGCCAGTCCATGAACCGGTGGAGGCCGCCGAGTTCACGGATGAGTTCGTGGCCGGGGCGGAGGTAGAGGTGATAGGTGTTCGAGAGGATGATTTTGGCGTCCAACTCCTCTTCGATCTGCCGGGGCATGAGGCTTTTGACGGTAGCCTGGGTGCCGACGGGCATGAAGACGGGGGTTTCGATGACGCCGTGGGGGGTGTGGATCAGGCCGGCGCGGGCGCCGGTGGCAGGGCATTGGGCCTGCCGTTCAAACCGCAGGCCCTCTTTGAACTCATTCATAGCGAAGAGCTTCGGTGGGATTGAGTTGCGCGGCGCGATTGGCCGGCAGCAGACCGAAGACGAGTCCCACGCCGAGCGAGGTGCCGAAGGCGACCAGCACGGAGGTGGCGGAGATGGGAATATCGATGCCGCCGAAGTAGCCGGCGGCCAGCGGCGCGGCGACTCCGGCGGCGATGCCGACGAGTCCGCCGGCGAGGCTGATGAGCACCGCTTCGAGCAGGAACTGGAGCATGACGGCTTGCTTGGAGGCGCCGAGGGCCATGCGCAGGCCGATTTCGCGGGTTCGTTCGGTTACCGTGACCAACATGATGTTCATAATGCCGATGCCGCTGATGACCAGCGTGATGGCGGAGACCAGCACGAGCACGCCCGTGAGGATCAGCGAGATGTTTTCGGCGGCGTCGAGAATGGCCGAGAGGTTATCGACGTAGTATTTGGCGCCGGGGCGGTGGCGGGATTCAAGCAGCTGCTGGACCTGGCGCGTGAGCGGGATGACGTCCTCGGCGCGGCGCGTCTGGACGTACATGGGGTCGATCCGCTCTTCGGTGGTGAGGTACTTCAGGACGGTGATGGGGATGAGCATGGTTTCCGTCGAGAGTTCCGAGAGGCCGAAGCTGTCGGTCTTTTCGCGGAACGTGCCGATGACGGTGAACTGGAGGCCGCGGATTTTGATGACCTGCAGGAGGGCGTTCGACTGGCTGCCGTAGAGGCGGGCGGCGAGTTTCTGGGTGAGGAGGGCGACGCGGTTGCGCTGCTGGACGTCGTCGGCCTGGATGCCGCGGCCGGCCAGGATCAGCAGGTTGCGCATGGGGGCGTACTCGTGATCGGAGCCGATGATTTTGACGTCGCGTTCGCGGCCCTCGATGGCCATCTGGTCGTAGATGGTCATGACGCCTGTAACGGCGCTGGCGCGGCTGCCGAGAGCGAGGCGGGTGGCTTCGACATCGGCGATTTTCACGAAGTCGGCATCGACGCTGACGCCGGTGCGGGTGCCGGCTTCGAAGTAGGCGATGATGAGGTTCGAGCCGATGCCGCGGATCTGTTCAATGACGTAGTCGCGGCTGGTGAGCGAGATGGTGACGACAAGGATGACCGAGGCGTTGCCGATGACGAGGCCAAGGGCGGTGAGCAGGGTGCGGACCTTGTTCGCCCGCAGCGCCGAGAAGCTGAAGCGGAGCGATTCGCGCCAGTTCAAGCGCCGCCCCGGGCCTGGCGGAGAAGCTTTTCGGCCTCGGCGCGCGAGGGCATCTCCGGGTTCAGCTCCGATTGCAGGTACTGTTCGAGGAGCTTGGCGGCGGCCGGCAGATTTTTCCTGGCGATGATGTAGGTCTGCGCCTTGTCAAAAAGGAGCTTGGGGTTTTTGGGATCGAGCTTTTCGGCCTTGATGATGAAGGATTCGCCTTCAATGAAGCGGCCGTGGCGGGCGAGGAACTTGGCGACGTCGAGCAGGCGGCCGATCTGGCGGGGGGCGAGTTCGGCGGCCCGCTTGAGGTGCTGTTCGGCGGAGTGAAACTCCTGACGCTTTTGGGCAAGCTGGGCCGTGGCGTAGTAGTACTCAGCCTCGTCGTTGGCCTTAATCTTGTCGAGCAGGGCCTGGGCCTTGTTGAGTCCGCCGCCGAGGAAGCCGGGGGCTTCGAGGTAGTAGTTGAACAGGTCGTTGACGGCCTCGGCGTTTTTGGGGTTCATTTCAACGGCGCGCTCAAACATTTGCCGGGCCTTGGAGGCGTAATGAGGGGCGATGAGCGGGTTACCGGATTCGGCGCGTCGGCCGTAGGCGCGTCCGAGCCAGTGGTAGTGCTCCGCGTTGAATCCATTCAGCTGGACGGCTTTTTCAAAGTGATCGGCGGCTCGTTTGAAGTCGCCCAGCATGAACTCGCATTTGCCGGCCAGCGCATAGGCGGCCGGGTCGGAACCGAGCACGGGCTGCAGGATGGTCGCTGCTTCCCGGTAGTGGGTCCGCTGGTATTGCTCGTTCGCCTTGGCGACCTCAACCGGTCCGGCGCAGAGAGCCGGCAGCAGCGATGCCGCAACCAGGATTACCTTCATCATCACTTGGGATGCCTTTAGGATAACGCGGGTTGCAGGGAACGCACGGGATGGGCGAAGCATCCAACGAACAGCGCTGATGTAGTATCCTCAGGATTGACAAAAATCAGCTCCCCACGCCGGAGGTATCCCTTCATGAAAACCATTTTCCGTTTGTTATCCGTCACCGCGGTATCGCTCCTGTTCACGTTTGGCGCCCTGGCGCAGACGGCTTCGCTTGAAGGCGAAGTCAAAGGCGAAGACGGCAAGCCGCTCAAAGACGCCCTGATCAAGCTGACCCGCACCGACATCAAAGGCAACTACAAGGTCAAGACCAACAAGAAGGGCCAGTGGTTCCACGCCGGTCTGCCGCTGGGTACCTATGACATTGAGTGCGAAGTCGACGGCAAGGTGCAGGACACCGTCAAGGGCGTGCGGACCCGCCTCGGCGATCCGCTGCCGGTGAATTTCGACCTGTCGAAGAACGTGGCGCGGAAGGAGGCGATGGAAAAGGCGATCTCCACCGGGCAGGTGACCGAAGAGATGTCGCGCGAGATGACCAAGGAGCAGCGCGAGGCGATGGAAAAGCAGGTCAAAGAGCGCGCCGCGGCCATGGCCAAGAACAAAGAGTTGAACGACGCCTTCAACACGGGCATGGAGAACCTGAAGACGAAGAACTTCCAGGCCTCGGTCGAGGGCTTTGAGAAGGCCGTCGCGCTGGACCCGAAGCAGCAGGTAATCTTCGCCAACATGGCCGAAGCCTACATGGGCCTGGCGGGCACCAAGACCGGCGCCGAGGCCGAGGCGGCGAGCGCCAAGGGTCTTGAAGCCTACTCGAAGGCGCTCGAACTCAAGAGCGACGACGCCGGCATGCACAACAACTACGCCCTCGCGCTGGCCAAAGTGAAGAAGTACGACGAAGCGCGCGCCGAGCTTGACAAGGCCGCGGCGCTCGACCCGGCCAACGGCGGGCGCTACTACTACAACCTCGGGGCGATTCTGACCAACGTCGGCCAGTTGGAGGGCGCCGGCAGCGCCTTCAAGAAGGCGATTGAAATGGACGCCAACTACGCCGATGCCCACTACCAGTACGGAATCTATCTGGTGGGCAAGGCGCAGGTGGCGGCCGACGGGAAGATCACCCCGGTGCCGGGCACCGAAGATGCTTTCCAGAAGTATCTGCAGCTGAAGCCGGATGGTCCGTTCGCGGCCAGCGCCAAGAGCATGATTGAATCGATGGGCGCCAAGGTGGAGACCACCTTCACGAACCCGAACGCGCCGGCCCCCAAGAAGGGCACGCAGAAAAAGAAGTAATCCGCGCCGAGCGCGAAACCCGATACGATGGAGAGGCGTCCTAGCAGCAGCGGGACGCCTTTCGCCGTTTTATGATCAAAGCTCTCCTTGGCATTCTGGTTTCGATCCTCGCGGTCACCTTTCTCCGGGCCGTGATGGGATTGCTTGTCAAAGGGGCCAAGGAGGCGCTGCAGCCGGAGGCGCCGGCGACGGCGGCGGGCCGGAGTGCGCCCCCCGAGTCCGGCACGCGTCTGCGCAGGTGCGGCGCCTGCGGCACGTTTGCCCCGGAGACGAGCATGCTGCGCCACAGCACGCGGGAGGCGGACGTCTTCTACTGCTCGAAGGAGTGCGAGAAGCAGGCGAAGGCTTAGCGGTTGGGGCGCAGGAGCTTGGCAGCCTGGGCGTTGAGGCTGTTCAACTGGCGGAACTCCTCTTCGGCCTGCTGCACGGAGGTTTGAATGCGGGAGATCTCGCCGGCGCCGGGGTCTAGCCCGAGCTGATCGGCGCGGGATTGGACGCGGAGCGAGAGCGTGCGGTACTGGTCGGTCACCTCGCGGTAGCGGCGCACCATATTGTTGAGCAGCACCTCGCGGCGGCGGTTGAGATCTTCGAGCGCAACGGCGGAGCGGAGGCTCTTGGCGGCCTCCACCTCGGCCTTGCCGGCAGCCTCGCGGACGAGCTTCTCGCTGGTTTCGAGGCGGACGAGCCGTTCGTTTTTGGCCCGGAGCTCGGTTTCCGTGGCGGTGAGGACGCGTTTGGCGGCGGCGAGGGCTTCGGCGGTATCAGCCAGTTCGGCGGTGAGCTTCTGGCGGCGTTCGAGCTCTTCGGCGGCGCGGGCCTCGAGAGCCGCCAGATCGTTGCGGGCCGCGGAGAGCTCTTTGCGGGCCGTTTCGAGAGCGGCCTGGGTTTCGGCGATGATCCGGATGTACTCGGTGGGCAGGGCGGCCGGGGCGGGTTTGGCGAAGGCGGGGGCGGAGACCGCGCCGGTCTCGGCGGGCGGCACATCCAGAGCGGGGGCGGGCCGGGCGTTGCGGAGGGCGTCGAGCTGGGCGGTGAGTTCGGCGGCGCGCGCTTCGGCGGCGGCGCGGGCGCGCCGGTCCTCCGCCACTTGATACCAGCCGGCGGCCGCGAGCGCCGCCAAGGTCAGGACAACCAGGGTTTTCTTTCCCATCTTCATCGTTTCACCGAAAACCTTTGCCGGAAACTGATCTCACAATCCGGGGCGTTCAACGCCACGGAAAGGTTTCGCGACTTGCCCGGCGGCAGTTGCAAAAATACGCTCCAATGCTCGCGGATGCGGCGGAAGGCGCGGCCGATGGCGGCGGGGATCTCGGTCAATCCGCGGCAGATGGCGGCTTCCCCGCCGGTGGCTTCGGCCAGCTGCTGCAGACCGCGCTGGTAGGCTTCGTTGATCGAGTCGACGCGATAGTGAATGTGCACGATCCAGACGGGGGTTTCGCGGGCCAGGAGGGCGCCGGTGAGTTTCTGGATCTTTTCGCGGACCAGCTGGTCGGGGAAACGGCGGCTGAGGTCGCGCGAATCGCTCGAATTGATGACCGGGTTGGTGAAGTCTTCGCGGTAGTTGTAAATGCTGCTGTCGGTGCAGTAGAGCACGGCGACGCGGGCGGTGGTTTTGACGAGCAGCCGGTCGCCGAGTTGGGCGGCCTCGTCGACGGTGTCGAGCAGGCCGGCCTTCCCTCCCCCGGTGTAGGCGTTGACGGCGGCGGTGAGCGATTCGGCGGCGCCGGTGGGATCTTCGAGCACGCGGAGGCCGTCCTGGGCGCGCAGCACGGTGACCCAGGCGTGGGGCGGCAGCTCTTTGAAGGCCTCGGCGAAGCCCGTGCGGGCGAACTCGATGTAGGAGATGTCGCCGCTGAAGTCGAGGACGAGGAGGATGAGCAGGTCATCCTGGGGCCCTTTGAGCAGTTCGACGCGGGCGGGCTTGCCGTCAACGGTGGCTTCGAGGGAGGACGGCTCGCCTTTGGCGACGAGAGCGGGGACGCGGATGCGGGCGAGGCCGGCGCCTTCGGGGGGAGCGAAGAGGGCGAGCAGTTGGCGGCGCGTCAAAAGCTTAACCTCAGGCCGACCTGGATGACGCGGCCCCCGCGAGAACCGATGATGCGGCCGGCGTTGACGTTGGGCGTCGAGGCGGGGCCAATGACGGGATCGGGATCGGTCCAGTTGGCGGTGTTGACGAAGTTGAAGCCGGTGGCCTGGAGTTCGAGGGCGCGTTCGGCGTCGATGGCGATGCGCTTGGTGACGGAGAGATCGTGGTTTTGGCTGGGGGGGTTGCGCAGAGTGGGATGGGTGCGCGGACCGTCGCCGAGGGTGAAGTTTTCGGGATTATCAAAGGCGGCGGGGTTGAACCAGAGCTCCGGGGAGCGTTTGGGCAGGCTCGGATTGACGCCGGGCACAACATTGACGCGGAGCGCTTCGACGAGCGCGCCGGTGTTGTTGAACTGCGGGCGGAGGGCGATGGGTTCGCCGCTCAGCAGGGTGGTCATGCCGCTGATGGACCAGCCGTCGACGAGGTAACGGCGCCAGTCGTTGTACGCCAGCAGCGACTTTTTCGAACCGATGGGCAGCTCGTAGGCGTAGGAGAGGGAGAGGCGCTGGGGGATGTTATAGGCCGTGAGCGCCCATTCGGCGCGGCGGTTGTAGAAGTCCTGCACGCCGTAGGGTCCGGAGTAGTCGTCCATCTGGCGGGACACTTCGTAGGTGGCGGTGAGGCCGAGTCCACTCGTGGAGCGTTTTTCGACGCGTAGGGAGCCGGCGTTGCGCCGGTAGTTGCCGAGGGGCCAGGCGCTGTAGACGTCGAAGCGCTGGAACTGGGGATAGGGGCGGAGTTCGCGGCGGAAGAGTTCGTTGTTGAGGGCGTCGCGGAAGCGGAGATTGGACAGAGGAATGGCGTTGGGGTTGGCGGCGGAGTTGGAGACAAACAGGCGCTGGCCGCGGGAGTGGCCGAAGGTGCCGGCGAGGATGAGCTGGCCGGGCAGTTCGCGCTCGTAGCTGAGCGAGCCGGACTGGTAGAAGGGCTGGGTGGCGGTGGGCTCGACGAGGTCGGCCACGGTGTTGTTGGCAAAGTCGGGGCGCAGGTCGGGCAGGGGGCGGTCGAGGGCGGGCAGGCCGTCGCGCAGGAGGATGGCGGGGGCGAGCTGGGTGTTACGGGAAATGGCGGTGGGGGTGCCGTTGAAACCCTGGGTACCCCACTGCGAGGTGTAGACGGGCACGGCCTGGTAGCTGAGGCCGGCGCTGCCGCGCACGACGCTTTTGGGGTTTGCCGTAGGGTTCCAGGCGAAGCTGACACTGGCGCTGGGGCGGATGCGGACGGGCTGGGCGGCACCGCCGGCGGCGAGGGCGCCGGGGCGGCCGTTGGCGGGGTTGAGGGCGTCGAGGCGGACGGTGGAGAGGCGGTTGTACTTCTCGGTACGGGGCGTGGACAGATCCATGCTCGCGCCGATGGTGAGATTGAGGCGTTTGTTCACCTCGTACTGGTCGCGGACCGAGACGCTGGCCAGATGGCGGCGCCAGTAGGAGGGCGAGGGGAAGACGCTGGCTTCGGCGTACTCGGCGGCGCCGAGCAGGAAGCTGGCGAAGGCGTGGCCGGTGTTGTTGATGCCCGGCAGCGAGGTGTAGCCGGGGCCGAAGGTGAAGCGGCCGCGCGGGTAGGGCGGGAGGAAGGCGTGGACCTGGTAATGAGTAAACGACCCGGAGGCGCGGAGGCTGTGTTTACCGAGGCGGGTGGAATAACCGTTCGACAGCGAGTAGGTGTTATGGGCCGAGAGCTGGACGGGGTAGGGTCGGCCCATGCCGAGGTAGGTCCCTGAGAAGCTGTAGAGGGGGAAGACCTCGCCGGGGCGCTGCGAGTCGCTGCGGTCGGTGGACAGGTCGAGGGTGAGGGTGTTGATGGTGCGGGGGCCGAGGGTGAGGATGTGTTCGAGGGTGCCGCGGCGGGCGCTGTAGAGGCGGTCGTTCGAGCCGGGGTCGGCGATGGTGGGCATGAGGCGGGAGGCGGCGGCGAGGCCGTTGGTGGTGGAGGCGGCGAAGCTCAGGCGATTCTTGTCGTCGACGGTGTGATCGAGCTTGAAGATCAGGCCGTCAGCTTGGTTGGTTTCGGGTGAAACCACGAAGTAGTTGTTGCGGAAGAATGGGCCGGCGTCGGCGTTGGGCAGGGGGTAGAGGGAGACGCCGCGCAGGGCCACGGGATCGAGGCGGGAGTTGGGAATCTGGCTATTGGGAAAGGGCTGGCGGATGGATTCGAGGTTGCTGGTGGAGACGGGACGGGTGGGATCGAAGTCCGGATTCGGGCGCGTGGTGCCCGGATCGAAGACCTGCAGGGGCTCGCCGGCGCTATCGACGGTGCGGGAGAAGTCGCCGCGCCGTTCGGGGAGGATGGCAATGGTGCGGAGGGAGTTGCGGCCGATGCGTTCGCGAACGCCTTCGTAGGAGAGCGAGGCGAAGGTGGATTTGCCGATCACGGGGCCGGCGACGCTGAAGCCGAACTGGCCGCGGCGCAGGCGATTCTTGCCGCCGCCGCGCTGGGCGATTTCGTGGGGTACGGCGTCGAGGACATCGTTGCGGAGATTATAGAAGACGCGTCCGTGCCAGGTGCGCCAGGGGTACTGCCGTTTGCCGCCGGCGGCGCGGGCGGGCGAGTCGGCGCGCAGACCGAGTTCGCGCGTGGCCGTTTTGAACTCCTCGGCGGCTTTCTTCAGCTCTCCCTGAGCCCAAAGGCAGCCGGGCAGCAGAAGAATCCATCCGGACAGGGGAAAAGACTTCTGCATAATAACAGTGTACTTCTCCTTATGACTTCTTCCCTTCCCCTGGGCGAGCTGGCAGACCGGCTTGGCTGTATTTTACATGGCGATGCCGCGCTGCGCATCACGGGCGTGTGCGGCATGGAGCAGGCCGAGCCCGGCCAGCTTACCTTTCTGGCGAACCCCAAGTATGCGCCAAAAGTAAAAGCTTCGCGAGCGTCGGCGATACTGGCGAGCGCGCCGGTGTCGGGTATGGCGACGCTCGAGAGCCGGAATCCGTACCACGATTTTGCGCGGGCGCTTGAGCTGTTCTATCAGCCGCCGCGGCCGGAGCCGGGCATTCACCCGCTCGCCGCGATTCATCCGACGGCGGTGATCGGCGAAGGGGCTTCGATCGGGCCGTTCGTGGCGGTGGGGGCGCGGGTGACGATCGGGCGGGGGGCGGTGCTGCATCCGCACGTGACGATCTATGAGGGGGCGTCGATTGGCGACGACTTTCTGGCGCACGCGCACGCCACGGTGCGGGAGTTCTGCCGGGTGGGCGACCGCGTGATTCTGCAGAACGGGGTGGTGGTGGGCGGTGACGGATTCGGCTTTGCCAAGACGGCCGCCGGCACACAGTACAAGATTGTGCAGAGCGGGATTGTGGTGGTCGAAGACGATGTGGAGATTCAGGCGCTGACGGCGGTGGACCGCGCGACGGTGGGCGAGACGCGCATCAGGCGCGGGGCCAAGATCGACAATCTGGTGCAGATTGGCCACGCGAGCGTGGTGGGCGAAGATAACATTCTGTGCTCGCAGGTGGGTCTGGCGGGGAGCACTATTCTGGGCAAGAGCGTGCTGCTGGCGGGGCAGGTGGGCGTCTCGGGCCATCTGACGATTCACGATAACGCCGTGGCGTATGCGCAGAGCGGCATCGGCCACGATGTGCCGGCGGGCACGATGGTATCCGGCTCGCCGGCGTTTGACAACCGGACGTGGCTGCGGGCGGTGACGGCGTTTCCGAAACTGCCCGAGATGGTGCGCACGGTGCGAGAATTAGAGAAACGCCTCGCCGAGCTTGAGGCCAAAGTAAAAGGCAACGAATGAACTCCCCGGCCAAGCCCCCCTTGTTTTTCCACGACGACGAGTTTCTCGAGTCATCGGAAGCGCGCAGCGTGCGGATGCTGTCTGAGTATCTCGGCCCGCTGCGGGTATTCCGCCAGGAGAAGATCCGGGATACGATCGCGATGTTCGGATCGGCACGGATTCACGAAACCGGCCCCCTGGCGCGATACTACAACGAGTGCCGGGAGTTAGCCAAGCGGCTGACGCAGTGGAGCGACAGCCTGCCGACCTCGGCGCGGCGTTTCGTGGTGGCCACGGGCGGCGGGCCGGGCATCATGGAAGCGGCTAACCGCGGGGCGTACGACGCGGGCGGGCTGTCGGTGGGGCTCAACATCGCCCTGCCGTTTGAACAGGCGCCGAATCCGTTCATCACGCCCGATTTGAGCATGGAGTTTGGCTATTTCTTCATGCGGAAGTTCTGGTTTGCGTATCTGGCGAAGGCGCTGGTGGTGTTTCCGGGCGGCTTTGGCACGATGGATGAGTTATTTGAGATTCTGACGCTGGTGCAGACGCGGAAGCTGCATAAGCCGATCGTCGTGCTGCTCTACGGAACGTCGTTCTGGAAGGAGGTCTTCAACTTCGAAGCGCTGGCCAAACACGGGCTGATCTCGCCGGAGGACCTGCATATCTTCCAGTTTGCCGACGACGTGGAGACGGCGTTTACGCACCTCCGCAACGGTCTGACGCGCCTCTATCTGACGCCGGAGGAGGAGTTTGAGATGACCCCGGGCATCGCCCACACGCAAAACTCGTGAGCGAGCCGTCCGCCGTAGGCCGGGCGACGGGCCGGCTCGAGCAGTTTGCGCTGTTGTCGGCCATTGTCTGGTTCGGGGTGAACTACTTCGCGCCGGGGTCGGCGGCGGCGCCGGCCGCGCTGGCGGTGCTGGTGGTGTCGGGGCTGTGGGTGGCGGTCCGGCTGGTCCGGCGGTTGGCGCGGCATTCGGTGTGGCGTCTGCGGAACCGCCTGCTGTCGAGCTACCTGTTTATCGCGGTGGTGCCGGTGCTGCTGCTGCTGGTGCTGGGCTGGATGGGGGCGTGGGTGATCGCTGCGCAGACGGCGTTCTATCTGGTGGCGGCCGAGTTCAACAAACGCATCGAGGTGCTGCAGGACGCTTCGGCCGCCGTGCTGACGGGCGCGGCGGGCGCGTCGGCGGAACCGGCCAACCGGCTGTTTGCGCTGCTCGATTCGCGCTTTCCGGGCATTGCCTATCTGTGCACGCGTCCCGGCCAGCCGGAGGTGCGGCTGCCGGCGGGTGCGCAACTCGTGGTGCCGGAAGGGCTGCCGGAGGAGATTTCCGGACTGCTCGTGCGGGATGGGCAGCTTTCGGTGTGGGCGCATCACCATTCGGCGCAGGGCGCGGTGACGGTGGTGGCGCCGCTGACGCGCGGCTATCTGGCGGACCTGATCCCCGGCCTGGGCGCGGTGACGCTCTTCGACCTGGGCCCGGACGGCGAACGCATGCGGCTGCACGACGGAGCGGCCGAGGGCGCCGCGGCGGACCGCGGGCCGCGGGGCGTGCCGGCGCCGGCGAACCTGCTCGACCTGCAGATTCTGTGGGGCTCGGAGCTGCCCGTGTACAACTGGGACACGCGGAGCGCGGAGCGCAAGGCCGTGCTGGGAATTCACACGCGGATTGCGCAGGTCTACCGCGTGATCTTCTCGCAGAAAGCAGGCCGGGACCAGCCGCTGCTGGTCTCCTACTTCTACCTGATCGCGGGACTGTTTCTGTTCTTTGAGTGCGCGGCGCTGGGGATTGGCGTCTCGATCACCCGCACGATCACGGGCGCCGTGCACCATCTGTACGAGGGCACGCGCCGCGTGCAGCAGGGCGACTTCGCCACGCGGATTCCGGTGCGGGGCGAGGACCAGTTGGCCGAGCTGTCCCAATCGTTCAACTCGATGACGGAGAATCTCGAGCGACTGCTGGTGGTGGCCAAGGACAATGAACGGATCCGGGCCGATCTCACCATTGCCCGCGAAGTACAGGAGCAGTTGTATCCGCGCACGGTGCCGGCCTCGGCCACGCTTGCACTGACGGCGCGGCTGCATCCGGCCCGCTCCGTCTCGGGCGACTACTACGACTATCAGCGCGTGAACAGCCGCACGCTGACGATGGCGCTGGGCGATGTGGCGGGCAAGGGGATTTCGGCGGCGATTCTGATGGCCAGCGTGCAGTCGGCGCTGCGCGCGCAGATCCGCCATACGGAGGAGGCGGGGACGCCGTGCTCGCCTTCGGCGATGGTCAGCCAGCTCAACAAGCATCTGCACGCCCATACGACGCCGGAGAAGTACGCCACGT
Organism: Bryobacteraceae bacterium CoA2 C42; assembly: GCA_019931245.1. GTDB lineage: Bacteria > Acidobacteriota > Terriglobia > Bryobacterales > Bryobacteraceae. The sequence continues at coordinate 21,491 of JAINDL010000170.1, read as the reverse complement.
TCTGGTTTGGCGTCTACGACGAAACGAGCGGGGTGTTGACCTACACCAACGCCGGGCACGTGCAACCGCTGCTGTTCCGCGATGGGGCGGTGACGCAGCTGGACGTCAACGGCATGGTGGTGGGCGCCTTCGCGCAGGCCCGCTATGACGAGTCGACGCTGCGGCTCCAGCCCGGGGACCTGCTGGTGCTCTACACGGACGGCATCTCGGAGCCGGAGAACGAGTACGGCGAAATGTTCGGCGAAGAGCGGCTGATCGCCACCATCGAACGGGTGATCGAACGGTCCAATGAAGAGATCATCACGGCGGTGTTTGCCGCCGTCGAGCAGTGGATTCACTCGCCCGACGCCAACGACGATATGACCATTCTGCTGATCCGGCGGCCGGCATGAGCCGCCGGGCCTCGCCGTGGGCGCGCATTCAGAAGCGGCTGACGGGCGTGGCGCTGGCCGTGGCCAGCGTGCTGGTGGTGGGCGCCTGGGGGTATATGGTCTTCGGGGACTTCCCGGCGTTCGAGGCCTTTTACATGGCGCTGACGACAATCACCACGGTGGGCTACGGCGAGATTCTGCCGATGTCCAAGGCCGCGCGCGCCTGGAACATCGGGTATGTCATCGTGGGCGTATCGACGATGATCGTCTCGCTGGGAGCGTTGACGCAGACGGTGGTTGAGCTGGAATTAAGCGGATACTTTGCAGAGAGGCGGAATCGAGGCATGATCGACCGGTTGGCCAATCATTACATCATCTGCGGCTTTGGCCGCGTGGGGCGGGCGGCGGCGGCCGAACTCGATCTGTCGGGCGCCCCGTTTCTGATCGTCGACCGGAGCGAGGAGGAGACCGAGCGGGCGATGCGGATGGGCTACATCGCGGTGGCGGCGGACTGCACGCGTGACGAGTCGCTGCGGGAACTGGGCATTGACCGCGCAGCCGGACTGATCGCCGCGCTGTCGACCGATGCCGATAACCTGTACCTGATTCTCACGGCCAAGACGCTGAACGCGAAGGTGCAGGTGGCGGCGCGGGTCATCGAAGAGGAGTCCGAGGCCAAGCTCAAGCGGGCCGGGGCCGATATCGTTTACGCTCCCTACGCCATGGCCGGCCACCGGCTCTCGCAGAGCCTGCTGCGGCCGCACGTCAAGGATTTCATCGACTTCACGACCGGAAACACCGTCGGCCTGGATGTCCGCATTGAGCAGGTGCTGGTTTCGGGCGGCAGCGGTTTCGTTTCGCAATCGCTGCGCGACACGCCCATCCGGCGGGAGTTGGGGCTGATTGTGCTGGCCATCCGGCGGGCCAACGGCGAGATGGTGTTCAACCCGCCGGCCGAGTGCGTGCTCGCGGCCGGGGACTTTCTGATCGTGCTCGGGCCGCCGGCGCAGTTGCGGCGCCTCGAGGACCTGCTGGGGAGTGCGGCATGACCAGGGTACTCACGGCCGCCGAGATGCGGGCCATTGACGCGCGGACCATCGCGGCCGGCCTGCCGGAGCTCGTGCTGATGGAGAACGCGGCGCACCGGGTGGTGGAGGTGCTCGAGCGCGAGTTCGCACCGCTCGGCAAGCAGCGCATTGTGATCTTCGCCGGCAAGGGCAACAACGGGGGCGACGGGCTGGCCATCGCGCGCCTGCTGCACAGCCGCTTTGCGCCGCCGGCGCTCGATGTGGTGCTGACGGGCGAGCCGCAGCACCCGCAAGCGGCGCTGCTGCGGGCGAGCGGCTTTACGGCCATCCACGCGACGATTCCCGAGCGGGCGCGGCGGGCGACGCTGGTCATCGACGCGCTGCTCGGCACGGGCCTGACGGGTCCGGCGCGGGAGCCCTACGCGGCGGCGATCGCCGAGATCAACACGGGCTTTCCGCTGGCCCGGGTGGTGGCGGTGGATCTGCCTTCGGGCATGGACGCCGATACGGGCCGGGCGGCCGGAGCCGTGGTGCGGGCGGACTTTTCGGTGACCTTTACCGCGCCCAAGCGCGCCCATCTGCTGGGCCACGGGTTGGGCCGGGTGACGGTGGCGCCGATCGGCACACCGGAGGCGATGCTCGCGGAGATAGCGCTTTTGCGAAACGAACCCAACGGCTGGCGGCACCTGCTCGCGCCGCGGCCGGTGGAGGGACACAAGGGCACCTTCGGCCACGTGCTGGCGATCGGCGGCGCGGCGGGCAAGGCGGGGGCCATCGGCATGACGGGCCTGGCGGCACTGCGGATGGGCGCGGGTCTGGTGACCGTGGCGACGAGCGCGCCGGTGCTGCCGGCCCCGGAGTTGATGACGACGCCGCTCGCGGGCGACTGGCCGCTCGCCGGCAAGGACAGCGTGGCGCTCGGCCCGGGGCTGGGCGCGGACCCGCGCGTGGCGGGGCTGGTGCGCGACTGCCCGCTGCCGCTAGTGGTGGATGCCGACGGGCTGAATGCCCTGGCCGGGGCGCTGCCGGCGGCGTGCGCGGGGCCGCGCGTGTTCACGCCGCATCCCGGCGAGATGGCCCGCCTGCTGGGCCGCCCGGTGGACGAACGGCTGGCTGATGCCCGGGCGCTGGCGGCGGCGACGGGCGCTATTGTCGTGTTAAAAGGACATCGTACTGTAATTGCGACACCCGGCGGGCTCGCCGCCCTGAACCCGACCGGCACGCCCGCCATGGCCACGGCCGGTAGCGGCGACATCCTCACCGGCCTGCTGGCCGCGCTGCTGGCGACGGCCCCGCCGTGGGAGGCCACGCTGGCGGCGGTGTATCTGCATGGTCTGGCCGGGGAGCTGGCCGCCGCGGCGCTGACCGAGCGCTGCGTGATTGCCACCGATTTGCTGGCTTATCTTCCGGAGGCGATCCGCCGCTGTGCCTAGCTACACGTGGACCACGGCCAATGCCGCCGAAACCCGCGCCGCGGCGGCGGAGCTAGCCCGGCGGCTGCCGCGGCGGGGCGTCGTGCAGCTGACGGGCAACCTGGGCGCGGGCAAGACGACGCTGGTGGCGGGGCTGGTGGAGGCGTTGGGGGTGGCGCCGGCGGCGGCGGTGACGAGCCCGACCTTTTCGCTGATTCATGAGTACGGCGAGCCGGTGCGGGTTTACCACATCGACCTCTACCGGCTGGACGAGGAGCGGGAGATCTTCACGCTCGGCCTCGAAGAGATCTTCGAGGCCAACGCCCTCGTGCTGATGGAGTGGGGCGAAAAGTTCTCCCGCTTTATGCCCGGTGACCGGATAGTGATCACCATCGAGCACGGGTCCGGAGACGAGCGCAGGATTACGGCTACAGGAGATCGTCTTTTGATCCGTACATCTCCTGAATGAGCGGGGCGTACTTTTCGAGCACCTTTTTGGTCCGCACTTTCATGGTGGGGGTGAGTTCGCCCCCTTCGATAGACAGGTCCCTGTCGAGGATGCGGAACTTCTTGATGGCCTCGTAGACGGCGAGCTCTCGATTGGCCCGTTCGACGGCTCTCTTGACCGCCGTGAGGACAGCGGGTTCTTTCGCCAACGCGGCCAGCGGTTTGCCGTTCATGCCTTCGAGCGCCTCGGCGGCGGCGGGGTTCAGCGTGAAGAGCGCCGTGACATAGGGCTGCTGCTCGCCGGCGAGGACGACCTGGCTGATGAGGGGCTCGGTCTTGAACAGGGCCTCGACGCGGGAGGGGTAGATCTTTTTGCCGTTCGAGGAGACGATCATCTCCTTCTTGCGGCCGACGATGGAAACGAATCCATCGCTGGAGATGGTGGCGAGGTCGCCCGTGTAGAGCCAGCCGTCGCGGAATACGGCGGCGGTGGCGGCGGGGTCGTTGAAGTAGCCGGTGGCGTTCGAGGGAGACTGGATGAGGAGTTCGCCCTCTTCGGAGATCTTCATGACAACGCCCGGCAGGGGCTTGCCGATGGAGCCGAGGCGGGGCTTGTCGACGGGGTTCAGGCAGTTGATACCGCCCTCGGTGAGGCCGAAACCTTCAATGAGCGGCAGGCCGATCATGTCATAGAACAGGCCGAGGTCCGTGCTGAGCGGGGCGGCGCCCGAGATGGGGAAGCGCAGTTGGCCGCCGAAGCGGTCGCGGATCTTGGCAAAGACGAGTTTGTCGAACAGCTTGAGCGGGAGAGCGAGATGGAACGGGACGGACTCGCCGCGCTGACGCCGCTGCGCGGCCTTCTGCCCGGCGCCGAGGGCGGTGAAGGCGAGGGTGCGTTTGAACCCAGTGAGCTTCTGCAGTTCGGTGCGGACAGTGGAGTAGACGCGCTCCCAGACGCGGGGCGGGGCGAGGAAGAAAGTGGGTTTGACCGTTTTGAACTCGTGCGGCATGCGCGCGAGGCTTTCGCTGAACCAGACGGGCACCCCCATGCGCAGGGCCAGCAGCTCAAGCGCGATCCGTTGGGCGATGTGGGCCGAGGGCAGGAAGGCGAGCATGCGGTCCCGCGGTCCGACCGGGATGGCCAGGGGCCCCATGTCGACGTTGGCGACGAGGGCGCCGTGGGAGACCTCTACCATTTTCGGTTCGCCCGTGGCGCCGGAGGTGAGGTAGAGGATGGCGCGGTCAGCGGGCTGGACGGCGGCGCAGATGCGTTCAAAGCAGCCGGGATCTTCACGCAGGGCGGCCTGGCCGCGGGCGCGGAGGTCGTCGAGGGTGGAGAGGCCATCGGCCGCGCCGGTGAGCAGAATCCATTGGACGTTGAGTTCCGCGCCCCCGGCCGCCAGGAGCGATTTAAGGTACTTGGGATCTTCGAGAAAGACAACGCGGGCGCCGCAGTTGCGGAGCGCTTTGACCTGGTCGGCCGGCAGGGAGTTGGCGTAGAGCGCCGCGGCGGTCGAGCCGTTGGTCATGATGGCGAGGTCGGTCAGGTAGAACTCGGCGCGCGTCTCGCTGCCGAGCGCCACCACCTCGCCCGGTTGCACGCCGATGGCGCGCAGCCCGCAGGCGATTTCGCGTACCGCGTCCCGGTACTGCGGCCAGGTCCAGGTCTGATAGCTGCGCTCTTTGCCGACTAATCTGGGCTGGTGCAAAGCCTTCGCCTCGCCGTACTGCGTGACGGCCTCTTCAAGAAGAGAGTAGATGGTTCGCGCGGCCATGGATAGATAATAGTGTATAGATGAATTACGAACGCGAAATCGCGGCGATGCGCCGCATCTCGAAGGCAAGTTCCGCGCTGGCCATGCGCTACTTTGAGCAGGGCATCCAGATGGAGGATAAGAGCGACGATTCGCCGGTGACGATTGCCGACAAAGAAAGCGAGAAGCTGATCGCCCGTTTGCTCGAGGAGATGTTTCCCGAAGACGGCCAGCGGGGCGAGGAGGGCGTGGCCAAAGCGTCGCGCTCGGGCCGGACGTGGATCATCGATCCGATTGACGGGACGCGCGACTTTGTCCGCGGCAACATGCTGTGGGGCGTGCTGCTGGGTCTTGAAGAGAACGGCCGGCCGGTGGCGGGCTGTGCGCACTACCCGGTGATGGAGGAGACTTACTTTGCCAGCACGGGGGGCGGGGCGTGGTGCAACGATGTGCGCTGCAGGGTTTCGAGCGTCGAACGGCTCGACCGGGCCGTGGTCTGCTTCAACGGGCTGCAGAACAACCGGAAATGGGCGTATCGCGAGCAGGTGATGGATTTTTGCGCGAACTTCTGGGCCGTGCGCAGTATGAGCGGCGGGCCGGACTGCATGATGATTGTCACCGGGAAGGCCGAGGTATGGGTGGAGCCGAGCGCGCAGCCGTGGGACCTATGCCCGCTGAAGGTGCTGGTGGAGGAGGCCGGCGGGAAATTTTTCAACTTCGCCGGCACCGATTCAATTTACGGCGGCAACGCGCTTATCTGCACGCCTCCGTTTGAGCAGATGCTGCGGCAGGCGTTTGTGCGCTGATCGCCTGGCGCCAGTCGCGGGTGACGTAAAAGCTGGCGTCCCCGTCGCACCGGATGACGCTGAAGACGAAGCCCGACTCCGGGCGCGCGGCGGGGTAGCCCACGATGATGCTGCGCGCCCGGCCCCAGCGCCGGAACAGGAACCGGGTCTGTTCGCCGTCGACGACCAACTCGCCCGGCCACAACCGGGGCGCGCCCGGGACCTTCCGGCTGAAGACGCGGACGCCGCGGCCGGGCGGGCGGGACTGCTCGGGCCGCAGTCGCCCCCACAGCCCGGAGACGAGAAACCGCGCGATGCGCCACAGGAAGGGCAACAGGACGGCCATGGCCGCCAGCAGCACGAGCAGGACCGGCAGCGCCACCCACGGATACTCATAAACCAGGGCCAGCAGGGCGATCACACTGATATCTTCGGCCACGCTGATGGCCGCGTGGGTGGCCGGCTCCGGGGTGGTATGGGCCATCAGACGCATACCCATCTTGCTGGAATGCGCGCCGAGGGCCACGGTACCCGCCACCAGCGTGACCAGCGTGCGCGGCAGCGGATCCAGGCCGCCGGCCACGCCCAACGCCAGCAGAGCCGCGCCCGCCGGGCGGATAAAGGTATGAAAGCCGTCCCAGATCGGAGTGAAGAACGGAACTTTATCGGCAACAAACTCAGCGGCATACAACACGGCGGCCAGGGTGAGGACGGCCGGATGGCTCAGAGTGTTGAGTTCGGCGGGCAGACGGGTCAGCCAGCCGTAGTGGATGCCGAGGCCCGTGACCAGGACGGCGGCGTAGAGATTCAGACCCGCGCCGATAGCGAGGCCCAGGACATTGGCGATTATGGGGACAGTTTCCATGCGATCGGGAATCCTCCTTGTGTTCCTTACGATAACCGGGGGCGCGCTGTTCCCTGCAAGAAACGGGCTCGGCTGGTACGCACGGCGCCGGGACCGGTGCTTCCGGGCCACCCGCGGCTCCGGCGCCAGGTACCAAAACTCTATTACCTCACTACTAAGTAGTTTTTTTTCAATAGCTTTGAAACCGCCCAGCGGAGTTTCAGTGTATTCTCCGGTTATGAACTGGATTCGATGGTGTGGTCTTGTGCTTAGCTGCTTGGGCGGGACGGCACACGGCATTACGATCCAAGACACCTCTTCGGCCGGTTATCTGACGGGCAGTGGCGCCTATACGGGAGTGGCCAGAATTCTGGGCACTTTCAACACAGGCGTCCAGTTCAACTGTACGGGCGCGCTGGTCGCGCCGACGGTGGTGATTACGGCGGGTCACTGTGTCGCATCCGCCACTCAGTGGGACGTCAACTTTGAAACTGCCTCCGGGATCGCCACGATTGGGGTGTCGGGTTCGTCGCTCCATCCTTTGTATGCGAGCCGGACGTCGAGTCCCAATCTCCCGCAATTCGACGTGGCGCTGCTCCAGTTGGGGATGCCGGCGCCGCTCGATGCGGCGGTCTATACGTTGTCCGATGGCTCTCTGCCGCTGACGTTCGGGGACTTGACGGGCTCGGTGGTGGATCAGGTGGGCTATGGACTGGGGGGGAACCCGTCGGGAGCGTTAGGCGTCGGGGTACGGCGGAGGGCGCAGAATCGCGTGGCCGGGATTGCCGCCGGGGAACCCGATCAACCGCTCGTCACCCTGCACAACTTCTCTGCTTCCGGGGAACCGGGGAACTTCGGTCTGGTGGCCGCGGGAGATTCGGGGGGACCGATGTTTTTCAGCAACGATGATTTCACAAACGTGATCATCGGCATCGCGTCGGCGAGTTCCATTCCCGCCGTTGCCTCCGGGACTTACACGACGGGCAGTTACTTCGGACTCCACACGAACGTTTTTGAGCCGCTGACCCGGAGTTGGCTGACGACGGCCATGATCAACACGCCGGAGCCGGGCAGCGCGCTGCTGCTGGTGAGCGGCATCACGTTGCTGGCGCTGCTGCGGCGGCGGTGAGGGTGCGGCTCGACAAGGCGGCGGGAGCCCGGTCCCGGGTGGCGGCATAGAGGAGGAGGGGTACGGCGGGCGGTACGCTGGCCGGCGGGAAAGGGCGGGCGAGCGGTTCCGGTTCGGCGAGCGCGAGGTACTGGAGAAGGCCGTAGATGGTGTTTTGCACCGGGATGGTAAGATCGCAGTCCTGTGAACGGAACCGCAGGCCGATCCCCCGCCGGTGCAAGTCCAGCGACTGGGTGGCAAGGGCGGAAATGGCATCTTCAAAAGGCTGGCGCTGCCAGCCGCCGAGGTCGAGCCACAGTTCGACGTCCTCCTGCTGTTCGATGGCGTACTCCCGCAGGTGCATCTCGCCGTGCCGGGCGGTCGCCCGCCAATCGATGTGGCGGGCGTCATCTTCGTAGCGGTACGGCCGGAGCTGGTGAAACTCGGCGCCGCGTCCCTGGCGCCGGGCTTCGGCTTCGGCGAGCACGTCGGCGAACAGGGGATGGATGAGATGGTGGTCCCGCAGTTCCGGATAGACGAGCACCTCGGCCAGGAGCGTGACCCGGGCCCGGCGCTCGGCAAAGCCGAAGGGGAAGCGCGAGGAGAAGGCAAAGCCATTTTCCCGGTAGCGCCCGCGCCGGGCAAAGCAGACGTCGGCATGGAAGGCGACGATCTCTCCCGGGGCAATCAGGGGAATAAAGACCGCGGTGCGCAGGCCGTTTTCGTTGGCGCTGGTGAGGCGCAGGGCAAAGCTGGGAAACCAGCTTTTGGTGTTGCGGATGAGGAAACGGCCGGAGGCGTCCTCCTTGGCAAACAGGTGTTCGGGCGGTTCGAACTCGACTTCGAGTCCGGCCAGGGTGAGCCGGTTCAGATTGCCGCTGACCACCAGGGTGGCAAGCAGGGCCGAAAGGATGAGAAAGATCAGATTGTTGGCCGACAGAAAGGCCCCGATGCCGGTGAGCAGAATCGTGATGGTGAACCAGAGGCCGGCGCGAGTGATACGCAGCGCGATGCGGGGCCGGATCGCCTCCGGCAGCGCCCGGACCCAACGGAGGAGGGCGGCGGCCGGGCCGGCCGCGGGGGCGCTAAGGGGTTGCGGCCAAAACCGGCGCATGGATTCAGGATGCCACAGGCCGCAGGGGCCGGCGCCACCAAAGCCCGACGAGCACCAGCGCCACGATAATTAACCCCGCCGACAGACCGGCCCACAGGCCGGCAGCGTCCATACCGCGGCCGAAACAGAGATAGTAGCCGAGCGGCAGACCGATGGCCCAGTGGCCGGCGAGGTTGGCCGCCATCGGCAGACGCGTTTCAGCCGCCCCGCGCAGCACCCCCGTGGCCGCCACCTGCAGGCCGTCGAAGAGCTGAAAGACGGCGGCAAACCGAAGCAGGCCGGCGCCGATGGCGAGCAGTTCCGGATCGTTCGTAAACACGCCCAGCAGCCACCGCGGCGCGAGGGCGAAGACTACTCCCGCCAGCGACATGAAGGCGCCGGCGAACCCGAGCGCCACCCAGCCGGCCCGTTTGGCCTCGGCCGGCTCGCCCCGGCCCAGGGCGTGCCCAACGGCGACGGCGCCGGCCGAGGAGATGCCCAGCGGCACCATGAACGTGAGACTTGCCAGGTTGAGAGCGATGTGGTGCGCGGCCAGCGAGGTGGTGGAGAGCCGGCCGGCCAGCATGGTGGCGGCGCCGAAGACGGCGATTTCGAGGCCAATCTGCCCGGCGGCCGGCGCGCCGAGTCGCAGTAGTTCCCGCAGATCAGCCAGGCAAGGCCGGACCCAGCGCAGGCCGCGGCTCCAGAGCCCGGTCACATCATCCCATCTCGTCGCCGCCAGCAGCCAGACGGCCAGAAAAAGGCGCGCGACGGCGGTGGCCCACCCGGAACCGGCCACGCCAAAGGCCGGCACCCCCCAGGCGCCGTGGATCAGGACGGCGTTGGCCGCCGCGTTCACCCCGTTGGCGAGCAGGAGCGCCACCATGACCGGACGGACGCGGCCCGTGGCCTGCAGAAACCGCCGGAAGGCGGCATAGAGCAGCAGCGGGAGCGTTCCGGCCGCCAGAGCGTCGATGTAGGGTCCGGCGAGGGCGCGCACCGGGGGCTGAACACCGGTCCAGGTCATCAGACCGGGCAGGCTGAGCGCCATGAGCATGGTGGGCGGGGTCAGGAAAAGCGCCAGCCAGACGCCCTGCCGCAGAAAGCGATTGGCATCCTCCGGCCGCCCCGCGCCGAAGGCCTGCGCCACCAGCGGATCAAGACCCAACAGCAGACCCAGCGCGAAGATGCCGAAGGTATCGTAAAGGATGTTGGCGACGCCAACGGCCCCGATCGCCTCTTTCCCGAGCGGGGCGACCATTACCGTATCGACGAGCCCCATGGCCATCCAGCCGAGTTCGGCAACGATGATGGGCCAAGCCAGAGCGGCCATGCGGAGCACATGACCGCGAATCGAGAGCATCTGCTCTAGGGTAGCAGTGCTAGAAGAAGCGGACCGAGTAGCTGAAGGAGACGCCGCGGCCGATCTCCGGCGCCACGTCCTTGATAAACGAGAGATGGTTCCGGTAGAGCCGGTTGCCCGTGTTGAACAGGTTCACGCCGAACAGATGCACGGTGTGCTGCGTGGTGACCGTGTAGGCTCCCCGCAGGTTGAAGAGGGCAAAGCCGGCGGTGGGGGTTTCGTTCGTGAAGGTGCGGGTCTGCTGGTTGGCCATCACCACCTCGGGCAACACGCTCCAACGCCCGGCGCGCAGGTCCACGCCCACGCGTCCGCGCACGGGCGGAATCCGCGGCAGGGGCGTTCCGAGGCCGGTTAACTCAGCCTGGACGGTATCGAAGCCCAGGTTCAGCCAGACGTTGCGGTGCAAACCGGCCTGGAGCCGGCCGTCGATGCCCATGTACCGCGAGTTGGCCTGCGAGTACTCCGCCACGAGCAGCCCGTCCTCCTCCTCCCCGGTCGGGGCGAGAAAGACAAAGTCCCGCATGCGGTAGTAGAAATAGTTCAACTCCGCGCGCACTCGGTTGGTGGTATGCCGGAGCGAGAGGTCGAGACCGTCGCCACGCTCCCGCCGCAGCTTCGAGCTGCCGATTTCGTAGGTTAGGTTGCCGACGTGCGGCCCGTTGGCGTACAACTCCTCGAGCGCCGGGGCCCGGTAGGAGTGATTGTAATTGGCGACGAAGACGCCGCCATCCCAGACCGTGGCGTTGATGCCGACCGAACCGGACAGGCCGGTGAAGGAACGGCTGGTCAGCCGCTCGGGCCGGAAGCGGTTGTTCTCGAGCCGGGTGCCGAACTGCATCCGGACGCGGTCGGAGATGGTGAGCGTCTCGACGACAAAAGCGGCCAGGGCGTTCTGGACGACCGGCGGGGTGATCGCCTCGGCGCCGATCACTTTATAGTCCCGGCGCAACCCCCAGCCGCCGAAACTGCCCGAGAGGCGACCGGACCGCCGCTGCTCGACCACCAGCCGGTAGTCGCCCTGCTTGTTGTAGAAGCGGTTCTCGATCTCGCCGCCGGACACCTCGTTATGGCGCCAGTCGGTGTAGTTGTAGCTATACTGCAGTCCTTCGATGGGACGGTTCAAACTTCGGAGGCCGCCGGCCAGCCGGACGCCCTGCCGGGTAAAGGGCAAGCGCACCGATTCGTGGCTGTGCCCCTCCTCCTCGTGATGGTCCCCGGATTCGGCGTTCGGCACCTGATACGTCCCGCGCTGGGTGTTATAGGAGAGGTTGAACCAGGCGCGCTCGCCATAGCGGGCCACGCCCGCCTGACCCGAATACGTCCGGGCGGCCGAGTTGAAGATCCGCTCCACCGGGGTGCGGTAGTCCGCCGTCCGCTGCCCGCCGGACCCCATCCGGAAAACCCACTGCCCCACCCCGTAATCGAGCCCCGCGCTGCCGCCGTGGAGTCCGTTGTTGGAGCCGCCGATCCCGGAAAGATAGCCGTGGAGCCCCTCATGCCCAGCGCTCTGCGCCTCATGATGACCGGTGATCATATTCACAACGCCGCCAATGGCGTTCGAACCGTAGAGCAACGTCGCCGGCCCGCGGACCACCTCGACGCGTTCGAGCGCCTGCGGGTCGAGCGGTTCGCCGTGGTCGCCGGACTGGCTCGACAGCGATCCGGTCCGCACCCCATCCTGCATGATGAGGACACGGTCGCCATCAAATCCGCGCAGCACCGGGCGGCCGGTGCCCGGCCCGAAACTCCGTTTGGCCACGCCGGGCTGACCGTCGAGCACATCGCCGAGCGAGGCCGCCGCTTTGGTGGATAGCTCCAAGGTGTCGAGCGAAGCCACGGAGCTGAAGGTTTCGACCGCAGTTTCCAAGCGGCCCGAGGCCGTGACGGTAATCTCCTGCCGCAACGGGGAAATCGCCAGCACAAAGTTAGCGGCGGCCGTTGCCCCCGCGGCGACCGTCACGGTCAGCCGGTCTCCGCTAAGACCGCTCACCGTGGCCACCAGGGTGTAGCGGCCGGCCGGGACTTCGGGAAATTGGTACCGTCCGTTGTCATCCGACTCGACGACGCGCCCGAGCGGCAGGACCAGCACCGAGGCGTGATGGACCGGCTTCCCGGTGGCCGCCAGGGTCACCGTACCCGCAACGGCGCCAACCGAAGAGGCCGGCTGGGCGAGGAGCAGGTCGGAAAACAGAAAACCGCAGAGGACCAAGATCAGGGATCTCATCAGCAAATGATAAACCACTATCACAACAGACACAACCCCGCAGGTGCGGCTCCTCTTGTTGAGGAAGTTGTTTGCCGCAGTGCGGACTGTTTTTGGGGGCGAGGGTGGCTCGCTACTCCGCGCCTGCTCCTCGGCAAAGCCGCTGGCCAGCACTCCGGCGGGCAGGGCGAACAGGCCGACGCCCAGGAGTATGGAAACTCCGGCCACCAGTTTTCCCGGGGTCGTGGTGGGAGAAACGTCCCCGTCGCCGACCGTGGTCAGCGTCACGATCCCCCACCACGTCGATGACGGAATACTTGGCAACAGCTGCGCGGCTGCGCATCGTGCTCGACGCCATAGAGGAGGGAGGAGGAGATGAAGACGAGCACCAGCACGAGCGCCGGGAACTCATCAGCTCCTCCCCGGGACAGCGCGACGCGGTCGAGGATACCGAGCGAGGTGTGGTAGCGGCCAAACTTCAGCACGCTCACGAGGCGGTAGACGCGCAGCAGGCGGAAGACCAGCGTATTGGCATCGGCGAAAGGGGCCAGATAGAACGGGAGAACGGCCGCGAGGTCGATCAGCGCCAGCGGTCTTTTTATTTGGCGCGGGCGTCCGCGCCAGGCCGGGCCGAAGCGGCTGGCCACGGGGCAGGTCCAGGGCCAGGTCCAGGGCCAGGTCCAGGGCCGGACCGGGTACTTGAGCGTGGAGATGTCCACAGCAACCCGCTCGACGCCCGCCAGCCACCACTGTTCGGCGGCGCGTTTCGGCATGGACAGCACGATCACCACGCCGACATTGAGCAGAATCATGGCGAGGACGAAAATGTCGAGACCGGCTCCCAGGAACTCGCCTGCTCCCCCGGCTCGGGCAGTTCATACAGATTCCGGCGCCAACGCGAGGAGCGCCATCCCTCGGAAGTCGTGGAACGTTTTGACTCACGGCGTGCACCGGCGGCCAATCTGCCCCATCTGTATGGGACAAATTGTCACAATCGCCCGATTTTTAGTACTTTTTCCTCACTCAACCAGTACTAATTGCCACTTTTGCAGACGGGCGCGCCAGTACGCCTGAATCAATTTTCCTATAGGCCAGTAAGTGTAACTTTTTGAACCCGATGCACTATTTTCCCAAACTAAGCCACGGCAGATACTACTCCCATGACAGCCCTACGGCAAAGCTTCCTTCTCAAACTCGTCGGAGCGATCGGCATCGCGGTTGGATCGGCACATGCGATGACCACAATGACATACGACTCCTCGGTACCCGCGTTGTTCGAAACAGTCAATCTCGCCTTTGATGGACAGGCGGTGGACATCTATGCGGGCCAGTTGGGCGTCCGCTTTAGCACCGGCGTATCCGGGCTTCTGTTCTGCGCCGACCCGTTTGTGGCTCTGCGGATCGATTCCGTGGACGTCGTTCAGTTGAGCGCCGGAACGGTCAACCAGGGCGGGCGTCTGAGTTGGATGTACGACTCCTTCGCCTCCACGATCACCCAGGGATGGCAGGCGGCGGCTTTCCAACTCGCCGTCTGGGACGTTGTCAGCGATGGCGGGGACGGCTTCGGTGCGGGCCGAATCCAGGCCACCAGTGCAACCAACCCCGATATTTTGAACGCCGCTGTCTCGTTGGTCACCAACAGTCAAGGCAAATCGAGCGACAGTGGTAGTTTCTACGAACCGGTCTCCGGCGCGAGTTTCTCGCAGACGCTGTTCTCGGCCTCGTTCAGTCCGGTGCCCGAACCGGGCACCTATCTCCTCATGGGCGCCGGTCTCGGCATCTTCGGCCTGTTCCGGCGGCGCCCCTAACAAGCTTTTCCGCGGTCTTGTTCGTACTCTCCTCTATTAGTTAACTTCGCATGCCGCATCCAGTAGTTTCGGATGCGGCATTTTTTATTGGAGGGCCTGCGCGAGATCGGCGCAGATATCTTCGACCGCTTCAATTCCCACCGAAAGCCGGACCAGCGAGTCTTTGATCCCCATCCGCTCCCGCTGCCGGGGACTCAAGTCACGATGCGAGGCCATCTTCGGGTAGAGCAGCATGGAGTGAACGTCGCCCAGCGAAGTCGCCTTCACAATCACGCGCAGACGGTTCATGAAGGCGAACACCTCCGGGGTGCCCGCGTCCTTCAGCTCAAAGGCCACCATGGCGCCAAACTGGCCCGGCGGCAGGAGGCGCGCAATCGTCGCGGCGTCAACGTGCGCCGGGTCATCGAGATAGAAGACCCGGTCCACCGCGGCGTGGCCGCGGAGGAACCGCGCCACGGCCGCCGCGTTGGCGCATTGCCGCTCCATCCGCAGCGGGAAAGTCTTGATGCCCCGCATCGACAGGTAGGCCTCAAACGGACCCAGCGTCGGCCCGGCCGTCCGCGACATCTGCCGCAGCACGGGCAGGTGGGCTTCGTCCGCGGTCACGGCCCCGCCCATCACGTCGCCGTGACCCGACAGATATTTCGTCAGCGAGTGGACGACGAGGTGGGCGCCGAGTTCGAGCGGCCGCACCAGCAGCGGCGTCGCAAACGTGTTGTCGACGATCAGGGCCACGCCGGCCTCCCGGCAGATGCGGGCGATCTCGTCGAGCGGCCCCACGCGCAGCACCGGATTCGACACCGTTTCCATGAGGACGCAGCCGGGCTTTTCGGCCTCGATTGCCGCCTTCACGGCTTCGGGATTGGTGATATCGACAAAGGCCGTCTCGACGCCAAACGGCCCCATCACATTCATCAGCAGGTTGATGGTGGCGCCGTAGAGCGCGCTCGCCGCCAGCACCTTCTTTCGCCGGTCGAGCAGCGCCGTCGCCATCGCAATCTGCAACGCCGCCATGCCCGTGGCGCAGGCCAGCGACCCGGCGCCTCCCTCGAGCGTTGTCAGCAACTCTTCGAGCGCGTGGTTGGTCGGGTTGTCGTAGCGCGCGTAGGCATAGCCCGGAAGCTCGTTAGCGAAAACCTGGTCGGTCGTTTCAATCTGTTCGTAGCTGTAGCTGGCCGCCGTGTAGATCGGCGTGGTGACCGGAATGTGCGCGCCGGCCTTCTTCCGATCGCCGGCGTGCACGGCTTGGGTTTGAATCTTCATTTTCTCTTCCAGCGCGTGCCGTCCTTGGTATCTTCGAGCACAATGCCTTGTGCATCGAGCGAAGCGCGAATCTCGTCGGCGCGCGCAAAGTTCCGGGCCTTTTTCGCCGCCACGCGCTCAGCCACCAGCGCGGCGACCGCGTCATCGGAAAGCCCGCCGGCAGTCGCCGTTGGCCGCAGAACGTCAAACACCCGGTCAAACAGCGAGAGCAAAACCAGACCGTCGTGCGCGTTTTCGATCCCGAACTGGCCGGCGTCCATGGCTGAGTTCGTATCGCGCAGAAACTCGAATATCACCCCCAACGCCCCGGCCGTGTTCAGATCGTCGTCCATCGCCTCGCGGAACCGCGCCGTCGCCGCCGCGGCCCGTTCGGTTGCCGCCGCGTTCTTGTCGTCCGCGAACCGCTCGCTTCGCAGCCGCAGCTCAAAGTTCCGCAGGCGCTCGATGGCGGTGGCCGCGGCCTTCAAGCCGTCCATCGTGAAGTTCAGCTTGTTCCGGTACGGCACGCTTGCCAACAGATAGCGCACCGTCTCGGGCGCGTAGCCCAGCGCCAGCAGATCCCGCAGCGTGTAGAAGTTGCCGAGCGACTTCGACATCTTCTGCCCTTCAACAATCAGGTGTTCGGCGTGCAGCCAGAAGCGCGCAAACTGCTTGCCGGTTACCGCCTCGCTCTGCGCGATCTCGTTCTCATGGTGCGGGAACTGCAGATCGATACCGCCGGCGTGAATGTCCAGCGTCGAACCCAGATACTTCATCGCCATGGCGCTGCACTCGATGTGCCAACCCGGACGCCCGTCGCCGATGGGCGTATCCCAACTCGGCTCGCCCTCTTTCTTCTGCTTCCACAGCACAAAGTCGCGCGCGTCGTCCTTGTCGTACTCATCCACGTCCACGCGCGCCCCGGCAATCATCCCGCCAAAATCGTTGTGGGAAAGCTTCCCGTACTCCGGAAACCGCGCAATCCGGTAGTAGGTACTCCCGTCGGACTCGTACGTTAAGCCCTTGGCGCCGAGTTGCTGAATCAACTCCACCATCTCGCCGATGTGCTCGGTTGCCCGCACCACGTGTTCGGGCCGTTCGAGGCGCAGCGTCGCCATATCTTCAAGAAAGGCGGCTTCGTACTCGGCCGTGTACTCCCGCAGCGTCTTGCTCTGCCCCATCGCCGCCCGGATGATCTTGTCATCAACGTCGGTAATGTTCATCACATTGTCGAGCGCGAAGCCGGAAGACCGCAGCCAGCGCCGCAGGATGTCCTGAAACGTGAACGTCCGCAGGTTCCCTATGTGGGCGTAGTGATAAACGGTCGGGCCGCAACAGTACATCCGCACCGTTCGGCCGTCCTGCGGCGCGAAGGGTTCGAGTTGTTGGGTAAGCGAGTTATAGAAGCGCAGTGCCATCGGGAGGGAAAACTCTTATGGTAGTTCACCCTGCCGTACAACTCCAACCAAGCCCCGCCCTACCCGCGCCCGCTCCCGGGCAAACGCCTCGCCCGTCGGCGCCGCCCCCAGCGGGTCCAGCACCACGTCAAAGTACCCGTCGCGCCACGGAATCTCCTCGGCGTCCAGTCGGTGGAACATCACGTGGTCGAAGTCGACCGTAGCCTCCCGCGCCCGCGCGACGTCCTCGTCCGACCCCATCCCCACCAGCACCCCGTCGGGCACCTGCGCCGCCCACGCGCGCAGGGTGCCCGTATCCGGAATGGAAATCAGCAGCACGCGATAGTGCCGCTCCCAGCCACTACTCGCCAATCTTCACCAGGTTCTGCCCGAGCACCGCCTCGGCGTCGGCTTCGGTAAACGTCTCCACTTTCGAAGAGATGTTCATCGAACAGAACTTCGGTCCGCACATCGAGCAGAAGTGCGCGTCCTTAAAGCCCTCTTCGGGCAGCGTCTCGTCGTGGTACGCCTTGGCCGTCTCCGGGTCGAGCGCCAACTCGAACTGCCGCCGCCAATCGAACTTATAACGCGCCCGCGACAGCTCATCGTCGCGGTCCCGCGCCCCGGGCCGGTGCCGCGCGATGTCGGCCGCGTGCGCCGCGATCTTGTAGGCAATCAGCCCCGCCTTCACGTCGTCCTTATTCGGCAGGCCCAGGTGCTCCTTCGGCGTCACGTAGCAGAGCATCGACGCGCCGTACCAGCCGATCATCGCCGCGCCAATCGCGCTCGTTATATGGTCAAAGCCCGGCGCAAAGTCGGTCACCAGCGGGCCCAGCGTGTAGAAAGGCGCCTCGTGACACAGCTCTTTTTCCTTCTCCACCTGCATCTGAATCTGATCCATCGGCACGTGGCCCGGCCCTTCAATCATCGTCTGCACATCGTAGCGCCAGGCGATCCGCGTCAACTCGCCAAGCGTCTTCAACTCGGCAAACTGCGCCGCATCGCTCGCATCGGCCAGCGAACCCGGCCGCAGCCCGTCGCCGAGCGAAAAGCTCACGTCATGCTTCTGGAAAATCTTGCAGATGTCCTCGAAACACTCGTAGAGGAAGTTCTGCTTGTGATTCTTCACCATCCATTCGGCCAGAATCGATCCGCCGCGCGAAACAATGCCCGTAACCCGCTTCGTCGTCAGCGGAATGTGCTGAATCAGCACCCCGGCGTGGATCGTCATGTAGTCGACCCCCTGCTCGGCCTGCTCCTCAATCACCTCGAGCATCACGTTCTTGTTCAGGTCCTCGACGCGCCGCACCCGCGACAACGCCTCATAAATCGGCACCGTCCCGATCGGCACCGGCGAGTTGGCGATGATCGCCTTCCGGATCAGCGGAATGTCGCCGCCCGTCGAAAGGTCCATCACCGTATCGGCCCCGTACTTCACCGAGTATTCCAGCTTCTCGAGTTCCGCCTGCACATCGGAAGTCGTCGCCGAATTGCCGATATTGGAGTTGATCTTGCAGCTCGACGCCACGCCGATACACATCGGCTCGAGCGCGCTGTGGTTGATGTTGGCCGGGATGATCATCCGCCCCCGCGCCACCTCGTCCCGAACCAATTCCGGCGTCAGCCGTTCCCGTTTGGCGACATATTCCATCTCCCCCGTGATGATGCCCTTCCGGGCATAGTGCATCTGGGTCCGAATCGGATCCTGCTGGCGAGCGGCCACCCACTCAGTGCGAATACTCATAGCTTGATTATCACCTAGAAATTCACCCCGCTATACTTGACTCCATGCAGGCGACCGCCGCCCTTCTGCTTCTCTTCGCCACCCTCCTCCCCGCCGCCGTCCCCGTCGACGAGTATCGCACCCGCCGCGCCGCCGTCCGCGAACGCCTCAGCAAAGACAAAGCCGTCCTCGTCCTGTTTGGCGCCACCGAAGCCGAACGCGGCGACCTCCGCAACCGCTTCTTCCAGGAACCCAACTTTTTCTACCTCACCGGCTGGACCGACCCCGGCGCCACCCTCCTGCTCACCCCCACCGCCGAGTACCTCTTCCTCCCGCCCCCCTCCGAGGTCAACGAACGCTACACCGGCAAGAAACTCAACCCCACCGACCCCGCCGCCCCCGCCCGCACCGGCGTCGCCCAGGTCCTGCCCACGCCCAAGCTCGAAGTCACCTTCTACACCGCCCTCGACTCCGCCCCCAAAATCTACGGCCTCATCGACTTCAACCGCCCCGACCTGCTCCGCCGCCTCGCCGGCGAACGCAAACTCGACAACGCCGCCCCCTTCCTCTTCCCCCTGCGCATGCGCAAATCACCGGCCGAAATCAGCCTGCTCCGCGCCTCGGTCGACGTCACCCTCGATGCCCACCGCGCCGCCTGGCGCCGCGCCACCGCCGGCCTGTTCGAGTATCAAATCGGCGCCACCATGGTCAACGTCTACGCCGAACGCGGCTGCGAACGCAACGCCTATCCCCCCATCGTCGGCTCCGGCCCCAACTCGACCATCCTCCACTACGCCAAAAACGACCGCCGCATGGACTCCGGCGAACTCCTCCTCATGGACGTCGGCGCCGAATGCGGCATGTACGCCGCCGATATCACCCGCACCGTCCCCGTCAACGGCAAGTTCAGTGCCCGCCAGCGCGAAATCTACGAAATCGTTCTCGCCGCCCAACGCGCCGCCATCGCCGCCGTCCGCCCCGGCATGACCCTCGCCAAAACCGGCGAAAACTCCCTTTATAAGATCGCCTACGGCGTCATCGAAGCCAAAGGCTACGGCAAGTACTTTACCCACGGCCTCGGCCACCACATCGGCCTCGAAGTCCACGACCCCGGCCCGCCGGAAACCCCGCTCGAAGCCGGCATGGTCATCACCATCGAACCCGGTATCTACATCCCGGAAGA
This sequence comes from Bryobacteraceae bacterium CoA2 C42, assembly GCA_019931245.1. Lineage (GTDB taxonomy): Bacteria > Acidobacteriota > Terriglobia > Bryobacterales > Bryobacteraceae. Next base: position 1,730 of record JAINDL010000170.1, on the reverse strand, counting down.
GTCGCTCGGCGTCCGCATCGAAGACATGGTGCTCGTCACCCCCACCGGCGGCGAACTCCTCTCGAAAGCCCTCCCGCGCGAACCGGAAGCCGTCGAAAAAGCCATGCGCCATGACCGTAAACCGTAGCACCGGGTACTGGCTCGCCCTCGCCGCCGCCGGCCTGCTCGCCCTGCTCGTCGCCTGGGCCCCGCTCGGCGCCCAGTTCGACAACTACGCCCTCGACTGGACCTACCGCCTCCACCGCCCCGCCCCCTGGCCCACCTCCTCGGTTATCCTCGCCATCGACGACGCCTCGTATAAATCCATCGGCGGCGTCTCCAAACTCCGCGCCGCCCTCGCCCAATCCCTCGCCCTCGTCATCGCCGCCCAACCCAAAGCCATCGCGCTCGACGTCGTCCTCGCCGACTCCGGCGACCCCGCCGACGACGATGCCCTCGAACCCCTCCTCCCCCACGTCGTCCTCCCCGCCGTCCTCACCCCCACCGATGGCTGGGAACTCCCGCAGGAGCGGTTCCGCAAGGTCGCCCCCGCCCTCGGCCACGTCCACGCCGACCCCGACTCCCGCGACGGCATGTCCCGCGCCATGCCCCTTGAAAAACGCGCCGCCGGCCAGCGTCTCTGGGCCCTCTCGCTCGAAGCCTTCCGCCTCGCCTCCGGCGGCGGCCCCGTCACCGAATCGCCCTCCGACCTCGAAGTCGGCGGTGTCCTCATTCCAGCCTCCCTCGCCGGCGGCCGCCTCATGCGGATCCGCTACCTCCCGCCCGGCGACAACGAAACCTCCCGCATCCCGCACGTCACCGTCAAAGCCCTCCTGGCTAACCCCGCCCTCGCCCAAGCCTTCCGCGGCAAAGTCGTCTTCGTCGGCGCCACCTCCCAATCGGCCGTCCGCGACCGCCTCATGACGCCCTACACGACGCTGCAGCCCATGCCCGGCGTTGAAATCCACGCCCACGCCTACGAAACCATGGCCACCGGCCAGTTCCTCACCGACGCCGCGCCCTCGCTCGTCCTGCTCCTCGCGGTCGCCCTCGTCGCTGGCGCCGCCCTCATCTTCCGGCGCTTCACCGGCCTGCCCGCCTACAGCCTCGCCGCCGCCCTGCTTGGCCTCGCCCACCTCCTCCCGCATATCTTTTTCATGGCCGGCATTATCTTCTCCCACGTCGCGCCCATGCTCGCCGCCTGGTTCGCCGTCGTCGTCGCCGCCGCCTGGCAGTACTTTTCCACGCGCCTCGCCCTCGCCACCGCCGAAGACGAACGCGCCCGCTACCAGCAGGCGATTCAATTCGTCACCCACGAAATGCGCACCCCGCTGACGGCCATCCAGGGCTCGAGCGAACTCATGGGCCGCTACAAACTCACCGAGGAGAAGCAAAAACAGCTAGCCGCCCAGATCAACAGCGAATCGAAACGCCTCGCCCGCATGATCCAGACCTTCCTCGACGTCGAACGCCTCGGCGCCGGACAGATGCAGCTCAAACAGGACCCCATCCCCGTGCCCGCCCTGCTCACCGTCTGCCTCGACCGCGTCAAACCCCTCGCCGAACGCAAGAACATCGCGCTGAACTTACACCCCACCGCCGAAGTTACCCTCCAAGGCGACCGCGAATTACTCGAATACGCCGTCTACAACCTACTCACCAACGCCATCAAATACTCGCCGCCCGACACGCGCGTCGAACTTTCCGCCGCCGCCGCACCCGGCCGCCTCGCCATCGCCGTCCGCGACCAG
>JAINDL010000139.1 GCA_019931245.1 Bryobacteraceae bacterium CoA2 C42 | reverse complement strand
TCTTCGATCCGGCATTCTCGTTGCGCGGCTAAGCGCCGGAACACTTCTCCCTGAACACTTCTCCCAAGTTTCGCCTCAACTGCCCATACAAAGCTTTCCGCCGGCATTTCGGGATGAACACCACGTGATATTTGCAGTCCCACTTCGTATGGCTTAAACTTTCAGTCTCGTCCATCGGGTTTTCTCCTTATCGTGTGCTTGGCGGCTCACGCTTCGACGTTTCCCCGATGGACTCCCGGAATTGTCAAACTGCGCCTGCCTGCCCGGCAAAGCCGGGCGGCCTCCCCTGTTAGGCTAGAACCTGAGGTCTCCGGTTGGTCTCCATCCAACACGTTTCTAAAATCTACCCCCTGTTCGCCCGGCCCGCCGACCGCCTGCTCGCCGCCCTGCCCTTCCTCGACGAGGTCCGGCCCCCGCAGTTCTGGGCCCTCCGCGACATCAACCTCACCGTCGAAGCCGGCGAAGTCTTCGCCCTCGTCGGGCCCAACGGCTCCGGCAAAAGCACCCTGCTGCAGATCGTCGCCGGCATCATGCAGCCCACCCGCGGCCGCGTCGTCGCCGCCGGCCGCATCGCCGCCCTCCTCGAACTCGGCGCCGGCTTCAATCCCGAATTCACCGGCCGCGAAAACGTCCTCCTCAACGGGGAAATCCTCGGCCTCTCCCGCCCCGCCATCGAAGCCGCCTTCCCCGCCATCGCCGCCTTCGCCGAAATCGGCGACTTCATGGACCGGCCCGTCAAAGAGTATTCCAGCGGCATGTATGTCCGCCTCGCCTTCGCCACGGCCATCCACGTCGACCCGGAAATCCTCATCGTCGACGAAGCCCTCGCCGTCGGCGACGCCATCTTCGCAAACCGCTGCATCCACAAACTTGAAGAGCTCAAAGAACGCGGCATCACCATCCTGTTCGTCTCGCACGACCTCGGCATGGTCAAACGCCTGGCCACCCGCGCCGCCCTGATGCTCCAAGGCGAAGTCGTCGCCATCGGCACCCCCAACGACGTCGTCAACCGCTACGTCGGCCTCGTCCACGAACTCCAACTCCGCCACGCCGCCACCCCCCTCGGCAGCTACCGCCACGGCGACGAACACAGCAAAATCGAATCCGTCGTCCTGCTCAACCACCTCGGCCAACCCGCCACCGCCCTCCACTCCGGCGAGCCCGCCACCGTCCGCATCACCGCCCGGTTCCTGCGGGCGAACGACAACCCCATCTTCGGCATGCTCATCCGCAACCGCATGGGCCTCGACGTCTACGGCACCAACACCCGCGTCGAACAGCGCCCCCTCGGCCTCGTCCAAGCCGGCGAACTCATCGAACTCGATTTCCGCTTCGATTGCCTGCTGAGCCGCCAGGAATATACACTGACGGTTGCCACGCAGCACTGGGATGGGACCAGCCAGGACTGGATTGACGACGCGTTGACCTTTGCCGTCATCGACCCCAAGGATACGGCGGGCATGGTGCAGTTGCGAACGGAGATTGAATGGCGACGGCGAACTTAGACACCCGATTCTTCGGCCACCCCCGCGGCTTGGCCACCCTCTTCTTCACCGAAATGTGGGAGCGCTTCAGCTACTACGGCATGCGCGCCCTCCTGCTGCTGTACATGATCTCGCCCACCGGCCTGCAGTTTGACAAAGGCAAAGGCGCCGCCGTCTATGGCATGGTCGTCTCGCTCGTCTATCTGATGAGCATTCCCGGCGGCTGGCTCGCCGACCGCTTCCTCGGCCAGCGCAAGGCGGTAATATACGGCGGCATCGGCATCGCGGCCGGCAACTTCTGCCTCGCCGCGCCCTCGGTCGAAATGTTCTACGTCGGCCTCACCCTCGTCAGCCTCGGCACCGGACTCCTCAAGCCCAACGTCTCCACCCTGGTCGGCTCCCTCTACGAACCCGGCGACAACCGCCGCGACGCCGGCTTTTCCATCTATTACATGGGCATCAACATCGGCGCGTTCTTCGCCCCGCTTGTCTGCGGCTACGTCGGCCAGATGATCGAATGGCGCCTGGCGTTCCTCGTCGTCGGCGCCGGCATGACGCTCGGCCTCATCCAGTTCCTCCTCGGCAGCAAACACCTCGGCCAGGCCGGGCTCCACGCCGCCCCGTTCTCCTCCCCCGCCGAAGCCGCTACGCAGAAGCGCTATCTCTGGGGCGGCCTCGCCGTGCTGCTCGGCGTCCCGCTGCTGATCGGCTCCGGCGTCATCGCCGCCACGGTCACCGAACTCGCCGACGCCCTCGGCGTCCTGCTCATGGCCGTCATCGGCGTCGTCTTCGCCGGCGTCTACTTCGGCCCCTGGACCCCGGCCGAACGCAAGCGCATCCTCGTCATCTTCGTCCTGTTCCTGGTCGCCGCCATCTTCTGGTCTTCGTTTGAACAGGCTGGCTCCACGCTCAACCTCTTCGCCGACGAAAAGACCGACAATCAGCTCCTCGGCCTTCCCTTCCCCTCCACCTGGTTCCAATCCCTCAACTCCATCTTCCTCATCGCCCTCGCCCCGCTGTTCGGCTGGCTCTGGATCCAACTCGGCCCCAAAGAACCCTCCGTACCCGCCAAGTTCGTCCTCGGCCTCGTCTTCGTCGGCGCTGGCTTCGTGGCCCTGATGCCGGCCGCCGCCCTCGCCGCCTCGGGCGCCAAGGTCTCCCCGCTCTGGCTCACCGGCACCTATCTGCTCCATACCATCGGCGAACTGTGCCTCAGCCCCGTCGGCCTCAGCGCGATGACCAAACTCGCCCCGGCCAAAGTCGTCGGCGTCATCATGGGCGTCTGGTTCCTCGCCGCCAGCGTCGGCAACTACATCGGCGGCCGCCTCGCCGGCTTCTATGAAAGCATGCCCCTCGACACGCTCTTCGGCTACGTCGGCGCCTTCGCCATCGCCGCCGGCCTCCTGCTCGCTCTTTTTATCAAACCGCTTCGTACCATGATGGGAGGCATCAAATGACCAATCTCTCCGCCATTCAGGCCGCGCTCCGCGAAGAAAACCTCGACGGCTGGCTCTTCTTCGACCACCACCTCCGCGACCCCCTCGCCTACCGCATCCTGAACTTCGACCCGCCCCGCACCCCCAGCCGCCGCTGGTACTACCTCATCCCCGCCCACGGCGAACCGCGCAAGCTCGAACACCGCATCGAACGCAACATGCTCGGCGCCCTACCCGGCGTCACCCACGTCTATTCCAGCTGGGGCACCCAGGTCGACGGCCTCGCCACCCTGCTCGCCGGCTGCCGCCGCGTCGCCATGCAGTATTCGCCCGACTGCGCCATCCCCTACGTCGCCATGGTCGACGCCGGCACCGTCGAACTCGTCCGCGCCCGCGGCGTCGAGGTCGCCTCCTCGGCCAATCTCGTCCAGTACTTCGAAGCCCGCTGGACGCAGGACAAACTCGACTCCCATCTCGCCGCCGGCGAACTGGTCGACCAGATCCGCCGCCGCGCTTTTGAGGAGATCGGCGACCGCCTCCGCGGCCGCGAACTCGTCAACGAATGGCTCATCGCCGCCTTCATCCGCCAGGCCTTCGAACGCGCCGGCCTCTACACCGACCACGGCCCCATCGTCGCCGTCAACTCGAACTGCTCCAACCCCCACTACGAACCGCACCCGGAAAACAGCGCCCCCATCGAGCAAGGCGACGTCGTCCTCATCGACATGTGGGCCAAACTCGCCCGCCCCGGCTCGGTCTACTACGACATCACCTGGACCGGCTACACCGACCACGAAATCCCCTCAAACGTCCAAAACATCTTCTCCATCGTCGCCGGCGCCCGCGACGCCGCGATCGCCAAAGTGCAATCCACCATCGCCAACGGCGAGCCCCTCTACGGCTACGAAGTCGATGACGCCTGCCGCGGCCACATCCGCGAGCACGGCCTGGCCGAATACTTCGTCCATCGCACCGGCCACTCCATCGGCGAAGAGGTGCACGGCTCCGGCGCCAACATGGACAACCTCGAAACCCACGACGAACGCCGCGTCATCCCCTGGACCTGCTTCTCGGTCGAACCCGGCATCTACCTCCCCGAGTTCGGCATCCGCTCGGAAGTCAACCTGTTCATCGGCGATACCGCCGCCCGCGTCACCGGCGAAAAGCAAGAAAAAATGCTCCTGATCTAAATGTGGTTCGCACTCCTCCTCACCCTCCCCCTCGCCGACGGCAAAATCGACTTTGACTTCCTCACCCCGTCGACCTTCAAGTTCATCCGCACCTGGGGCGCCTCCCCCGGCCCGGCCCAGAACCAGGAGCTGAAGTCCGAACACCTGATCGTCCGCATCAGCCAGACCGGCCAGCTCACCGTCCTCGCCGTCTCGAACGGCAAAGTGCTGCTGGCCGAAGCCGCCCCGGCGCGCCGCTCGAACGGCGACATCCTGCTCAGCCGCCACGCCCCCGCCGATGAGGAGTTCTTCGGCCTCGGCCCCCGGCCCGACGCCCGCCTCGCCTCCCGCGGCCGCGAAATCGCGACGCAATCGCCCTTCCTGCTCTCCACCGCCGGCTACGCGCTCGATCACAAGAACTACGGCCGCTACCGCTTCGACCTCGCCGCCACCAACAAAGCCCTCGCCCGCACCACCATCGCCGGCGCCGATCGGCTCGAATACCTCTTCCACTACGGACCCACCCCCAAAGAGATCTATGACGAGCGCTTCAAAACCGGCGCCGCCATCGACTACTCGCCCACCGACGTCGAACTCCTCGCCACCCGCAACGTCCCGCGCTACGCCCGCCGCATCGACAAACAGCCCGACGCCTGCGCCCTCGTCCACTCCATCGTCCACGCCTCCCTGTCCGGCACCACCGTCCCCGCCGTGAACCTCGACCACTACCCCGCCGTCTCGGAAGCCTTCGCCGCCGGCCTCCCCATGGTCTACCGCGACCAACCCCTCGCCAACCCCGCCTGGCGCGAACGCCTTCGCATCTTCCTCGTCACCTACCTGCAGGAGGTCCGCGACCGCGGCTATCCCATCATCCATCCCCTGCCCCTGCAGTACCCCACCGAAGTCGAAGCCCGCGAGCGCGCCGACGAGTATCTACTCGGCGACGAACTCCTCGTCGCCCCCCTCTGCAACGGCCCCCAACGCACCGTCTACCTCCCCCGCGGCAACTGGACCGACCTCCGCACCGGCATCACCCACCAAGGCCGCCAGACCATCGAAGTCACCGGCGACGCCGCCACGCCCATCTTCTTTCTGCGCAACGGAGCCATTCTCCCCCTCGCCGAAGGCGACACCGTCCGCCTCCACTACACCCCCAAACTCGGCGCCGAATTCTTCCTCTGGGAGTCGGACCACGAGGATATCTCGCAGGTCCATGCCGGCCCCTCCGCCGAGTTCCTCCGCCTCGAAATCGAATCGAAAGTCACCCGCACCTACGAATGGATCGTCTTCCTCGGCGGGGGGAAAACGCTCCGGCAGACCGTCCGCTCGAAAGCCGGCGGCAACGAAATCCTCAATCTCCCGCTCCCCTGGTAGTTCCCAACCGGCGCTCTCCTCCACTAGACTATTAGGCGGAGAGGTCCACTATGAAAACTCTACTCTTGAGTCTGGTCGCTGCCACTGCGCTTCTTGCCCAGGGCGGAAAGACCCACCTCAAAGTCGGCGACATGGCTCCCGGCTTTGAGAAACTGCCCTCCTCCGTTCCCGGCAAATCGTTCTCGCTCGCGGATTTCAAAGGCAAACAAAACGTTGTCCTTGCCTTCTTCCCGCTGGCGTTTACCGGTGGTTGAACGGCGGAAATGAAAGGATTCCAGGCTGGAATCCAAACGATTAATGAGTCGGAAACCCAGCTGTTCGGTATCAGCGTGGACGCCGCCCCATCCCTCAAGCGCTTCTCGGATGATCTGGGTCTGGCGTTTCCCCTGCTGAGCGACTTCCCGAATCGCGCCACGGCCAAAGCCTACGGCGTGCTGATGGAAGAGCGTGGCATCGCCAGCCGCACCACCTTCGTGATTGACAAGGAGGGGAAGATCATCGAAATCGTCGCCGATCCCAAACCCGCCGCGCATAACGAAGCCACCGCGGCAGCCTGCTCGCGGCTCAAAAAGAAGTAAGCTGTTCGAGGCGCCGGGAATCGCCCGCACGGCTCCCGGCGCACTCTCCTGCAAAACAAAACGGAGCCCCGCAAGGGCTCCGTTCGTTTTTCTAGGCTCAAGGTGAACCGTGGTTACAGCTTGGGGAGGATCACGGTATCGATCACGTGAATCACGCCGTTATCCGTGCCAATGTCCGTCTTCACTACCTGCGAAAGCCCGTTCAGCGTGACCTTCCCGCCTTTGGCCTTCACTGCAATCGGGCCACCCTGTACAGACTTGGCCGACTTGATCTTCACCACGTCCGCCGCCATCACCTTACCCGCCACCACGTGGTAGGTCAGGATCGCGGCCAGCTTGGCTTTGTTCTCGGGTTTCAGCAGCGAATCGAGAGTTCCGGCGGGCAGCTTGGCAAACGCCTCGTCCGTAGGAGCAAATACCGTGAAAGGACCCGCGCCCTTCAAGGTCTCTACCAGTCCGGCGGCCTTCACCGCCGCCACCAGCGTCTTAAACGAACCGGCCGCCACGGCCGTGTCCACAATGTCGGCGGCCGAAGCCCGACCCGCCGTCACAAACAAAGGAAGGCCCAGCAGAGCCGCGTACAAAGCAATTTTTTTCATTTTCAAATCTCCTCAGCGAGGGGTTCCTCACTCCCTAGAGCAGATGCCGAGAATTACAACCAGAGCGCAAATCTTTTTATTACAGTTTAAAGTCAATCGGCGGGCTCTCCACCGTCATCGCCTCACCCGTCACCGGATGCCGGAACCCAATCCTCCGCGCGTGCAAAAACAGCCGCTCCGCCGGAGGCCCGCCGTACAGCCGGTCCCCCACAATGGGATGGCCAATCGAAGCACAGTGGATCCGTAGCTGGTTGGTCCGCCCCGTGACCGGCTCCAAGTCCACCAGCGTCGCCCCCCCCATCGCCCGCACGGACGTGAGCCGCGACAAAGCCGCCCGCCCCTCCGGACAGATCCGCCACGGCGGCATCTCCCCGCCCCGCCGGCCGATCGGCGCGTCGATCTCGCGCGGCGCCCCCACCTCACCCGCCACCAGCGCCGCGTATCGCTTCTGCACCTGCCGGTTTTCAAACTGCAGCGCCAGGGCGCAGGCCGCGGCCGTGCTTTTGGCCACCACCAGCACCCCGGAGGTCTCCCGGTCCAACCGGTGCGGAAACGTCGGCCGCCGGTTCTCCCCCCGCCAATGGCCCAGCAGCGCGTTGGCCACCGTCCCGTGGCGCTCCCGCGCCGTCGGGTGCACCAGCATGCCGGCGGGCTTGTTCAGCACGGCAATCGCATCGTCTTCAAACAGAATGTCCAGCGCCTGCTCCTCGGCCAGAATCGTCCGCTGCGGCTCGGGCGCCAGCGTAAACTCCACCACCTGCCCCGCCCGCAGACGATAGCCCGCCGGCACGCTCTCCCCGTCCACCCGGCACGCCCCGGCCGCCGCCGCCTGCCGCAGCGCAAACCGCGAAAAAACCGGCAGCTGCGTAAACAAGAACTGTTTGACCGAAACGCGCGCCTCCCCGGCGACAAGAAACCGATAAGTCATTCCCTTCTCCATGCTACAGTGAAGTTTTTGCAGCGCCGCCAAGCCGATGTCGCTCCAAGTCTTTCTCCAAGCCAAATTTTTCGGAATCAACGCCCTGCTCACGGAAGAAGGCTTGGGTGGTGAAGCCTTCCTCAGCCGTTGTCACTGGTTCTCCCTGCTCGGGGAGATGGCCCCGCGGGCCCTGCTCGCCGAATTGGGCCTGTCGCCCCTCCTGCTCGGCGCCGCCACCGGCGGGCGCTTCCTGCTGGTTCTCCCTGAGGCCTCCATCCCGGCCGCCGAGGCTTTTCTCTCCACCCTCGCCGAACGGGTCTCCACGGTAACCAACGGCCGCGCCGGCCTCATCTGGGCCACCACGGAGAACCTCGGCGCCTGGCCCGATATCCGCAAACGCCTCGAAAACGGCCTCCGCCAGCGTCGCGATACCCCGCGCCTCCCCCTCGGCCTCCTCGCCGGCGGCGCCACCCCGTTTCCTTACGATACCCTCGCCGCTTCGTTCCGCCCCGCCGCCAACGTCGGCTGGTCACCCGAAGATCCCACCGCCTTTCTCCCCGACGCCGGGACCCACCAGTGGCCGCTGCCGATCGCCGTCAGCCCCACCGTGCCTCCCGCCCGGCGCTGGGGCGTGCTCACGGCCGATCTCGACAACGTCGGCCCCCGCCTCCAGGCCGCCACCACCGCCGAAGAGTACCTGCAGCTGTCGATGACCTTCAAGAACTTCGTCGCCGGCGAACTCGCCCGCGTCGCCGCCACCGCGGAGTTCGCCTCCCGCGTCACCGTGCTCTATAGCGGCGGCGACGATTTCGCCGTGGCCGCCCCCTGGGACGCCCTGCTCGATCTGGCGCGCGAAATGCGCCGCGTCGCCGGCCTCATGCTGCGCCAACTCGATGAACAGCGCGAAGGCGCCTCCCGCAGCGTCTCGATGGCCATCGTCCACGCCCGGCGCGGTGAAAGCCTCGCGGAAGTCTATAGCCGGTCCCTCGAAGCCCTCGAGGCCGTCAAGGCCTCCGGCAAAAACGCCATCTCGCTGTTCGGGCGCACCCTCGATTGGGCCCAGTTGAAGGAGGCCGTCGAAATCAAAGGTCAGATGCGCAAGCTGCTGAGCCGCTTCCACGCCTCGCCCGAATTCCTCGACGAACTCGAAGGCTTCTACCTCGACCCCGCCGGCGGCGCCGACCTCGCCTCCGCCCGGTCCCGCCGCCGCGGCCGCACCCTCGACAAGCCCTGGCGGCTCCACCGCCGCCTCCGGCGCGCCGTCGATGTCCGGGAAAGCGACGCCTTCGACAAACAATGGGACACCCTGCTGAGCCAACTCACCGCCGAAGCCGCCGGCCGTCGCCAACTGCGGCCCACCGGTTACGTGGCGCTCGCCTGGGCACGCCTCGAAGCAACATCCTCGTAAAATTTTTTGTAAGGAGCGAATATGGCCGAACAGAGACAGCCACGCCGCGATGACCGCCCCCCCCGGGACGGTGGCCGCCCCCCGCGCCGCGACGACCGGGACCGCGACCGTCCCCGCCAGGAAACCACCGTTGAAATCGACCTTGCCAAGCTGTGCGCCGACAGCCTCTATCTCGACAACCAGGCGCACGTGCTCGTCACGCGGTTGCACGACATGGACTCCGGCACCCGCAGCCAGCTGCGCCGTCTCTATAGCGCCGTCCGGCGCGCCTGCCGTGCCCCCGAAACCGAACGCCAGCACCAGTTCGTCATGTTCCGCGCCCGTCTGGCCTACACCATCGCCCGCCACTCGCTGCGCAGCCTGGACCCGCTCGAAAAGCTCCTGCTCCAGGTAACCCGCAAAAATGAACTCGCCGCCTACGAGCGGTTCCGCGACCTGTTTGAAGCCATCATTGCCTATAACGAGTAACCAGCCATGAGCGAAGCCAAACCCACGCTGCGTCTGCGCGGCAAACTCATTCTCGAAGCGGTGCTCCACTGCGAAACCGGCCTCCACATCGGCGCCGGCAAAGGATCGCTCGAAATCGGCGGCGCCGATAACCCCGTCGTCAAGGACGCCTTCGGCCGCCCCATCGTCCCCGGCTCCTCGCTCCGCGGCCGCCTGCGCAGCCTGCTTGAGCACGCCCACGGACTCACCACCCCCGACGAACTCGTCTACCTCTCCCGCCGCCGCGGGCAGGAGGTCCGCATCCACCAGAGCGACCGCCCCGACGACGCCCTCTGCCTCCTGTTCGGCCGCAGCCCCAGCCGCATGGAACGCGTCCGCGGCGACGCCCTCGACGGCCGCTCCGCCACCCCGGCGCGCCTCACCATCTACGACGCCCCGCTCGACCTCGACTCCATCACCCCGCCCATGCGCGAGTTCCTCGACGACGAACTCACCGAAGTCAAGAGCGAGAACGCCATCGACCGAATCACCGCCCAGGCCAATCCCCGCACCCTCGAACGCGTCCCGGCCGGGGCTCGCTTCCGCGTCCGCTTCGTCCTCGATCAACTCGCCGACGGCGACGCGGCCCTCGCCGGCCTGCTCGTCCAGGGCCTCCGCCTGCTCGAAGACGACGCCTTGGGCGGCGGCGGCTCCCGCGGCAGCGGCCGGGTTCGTTTCTCCGATTGCCGCCTCGCCTGGCGCGGCAAAGGCTTCTATCTCGGCGAAAACGGCGAAGTGGAACTGCTCACCGGCGGCGACCTCGCCGCCCTGCAGACGCTCGTCCGCGGCGAAGAGTTCGCCGCGGCCCTGGCGGAATAGCGGTATGGCGCAGGCGATCCTGTTCCGGTTCGAAGCCCGCGGAGCGTGGACCGCGGCCCCCGCGGGCCCTTCCCTCCTCCCGAGCGACACCTTCTACGGCGCCGTCTGCGCGGCCATGGATCGCTTCGGCTGGCTCGCCGAGTTTCTGGCCGCCGGCCCCGCCCTCCGCTTCACGTCCCTGTTCCCCTGGCAGCACGGCACGCTCTTCGCCCCCCCGCCCGCCTCGGCCTGGCCCCCGCCCAACGGCCTCCAGCGCCTGCGGCCCAAACTCGTCCGTTTCCTGCCCCTGCCCGCCATCCGCGATCTGCTCAGCGAAGCCGGCCTAGTCGAATCCCGCTGGGTGCTCGACCCCGCCTCCGGCTGCCTCCTCGGCGCCGACCGCGCCGGCGCCGGCGGCCCCTTCCGCCCGCTCCACGTCGAAAAAGGGGCCGGACCCAAAACCGGCATTCAGTTCGCCGAAGGCGCCGGCGCCTGGGGCCTCGCCCTCTGCGCCGACGAACTCTGGCGCCCCCGCCTTGAAGCCGCCCTGCGCTGGCTCGCCGACTCCGGTCTCGGCGGCAACCGCTCGCTCGGCTGGGGCGGCAGCACCGGGGTGCGCTTTGAAACCGGCGATTCCGTCGAGGCCCTTCTCCGCCGCGGCTCGCCCGGCGATGGCTCGAAAGGTTGGTGGCTGCTCAGCCTGTTCGCCCCCGCCGCCGGCGAGGAGATCGCCTGGGAGCAGGGCGCCTACCAGCTCACCGTCCGCTCCGGCTGGGTCGAGGGCTCCACCGTCGCCAAACTCCCCCAGCGCCTCGTCCGCGAAGGATCCGTCCTGTTCGCCCCGCAGGCCCCGGCCGGCACCCTCGAGAATGTCGCCCCCCCCGGCTGGGACCACCCCGTCTACCGGAACGGCCTCGCCGTGGCGGTGGCCCTATGAGCACGCCCCCCGCTGCCACCCCCATCGAGTGGCGCCTCACCATCCTCACCCCCACCCTGGTCGGCGATGGCAAGCGCCTCGCCCCCATCGACTACATGGTCTGGAAGGACCAGGTCAACGTACTCGACCAGAGCCTCATCTTCCGCCGCCTCGCCGGCACGCCCCGCATGGAGGGCTACCTCGCCGAACTCGGCCGCGCCCGGCGCCTGGAGTTCAAAAGCTGGGGCGGCTACGCCCAATCCTACGCCGTCCGCCGAATCCCGCTCGAAGACCCCGGCCTCGTCCCGCTCTGGGAACAGGCCAAAGATGAAGAAATCTTCATCCCGACCTTCTGCACCGGCCCCCGCGGCAAGCTGCTGCCGGCCACGGCCCTCAAAGGCGCCCTCAAAACGGCCCTGCTCGCCGCCCAACTCCCCCCGGAGCAGTTGGCTTCGTTTCGCAATATGAGTGCGGCGAAACTGCTGCGCGGCTGGCGGCTCGGCGACGGCGCCCCGGAGGCGGGCGACTCCTACCGCGTCTACTACGCCCGCGTCGCCGCCCCGGCCAAGCCCGGCGGCGCCGAACTCCGCTGGAAACCCGCCCCGGCCTTTGTCGAATGCGCCGCGCCCGGCACCGTCTTCCGCGGACGCGGCACCGTAACCGGCGACTGGGCCGCTGAGTTTAGCTCCGTCACCGCGCAATCGGCTTCCCTGCTCGCCCGCCAGCGGGAGTTCGCGGCCACCCACCGGTTAGGCCGGCTCGAGCGGTCTCTCGCTCAGGTCGAAGCCGCCGGCGGCTGTCTGCTAAACCTCGGCTGGGGCGGCGGCTTTCTGTCCAAGTCGATCACCGTAGGCCCGCGGCTTGCCCCGGCGCGGCCGCTGCTGGAAGCAATTCCCGCCTACCGCCGGGCCCTGGCCACGGCGTTTTCGTTCCCTAAATCTCAGAGAATCTTATACTTGGGCGGCGAACCGGGCACGGTACCGGGCTGGGCTCGACTTGAGTACTACGCAATCCCGAACCTCCAACCGTTCTAGCTTTTTTTGAGGCTTAGTACCATCAAATAGAACGAAAAGCGGGTAGTCACGAACCGCATGCTAGCATAGTATGGTTTGCAGTAGTCTTTATGTATAACGCTTTCTTCGGGATCACGGACAACCCATTTAATCTCTCGCCGGATCCTGCGTTTCTTTATCGCAGCGCCCAGCACGAAGAGGCGTTGGCGAACCTAATTTACGGAGTACAGAGCCGTAAGGGATTCATCGTGTTAACGGGAGAGGTCGGTACGGGCAAAACCACCATGCTCGAATGCCTCCGCGAGTACCTCGAAACTAACTACATCGAGTTCGCCTTTCTGTTCAACTCGCGCATCAATCCCCAGCAGTTCTTCGAGATGATCGCCTACGATCTCGACCTGCGTTGCGAGCGCACTTCGAAAAGCGAGGTGCTGTTCGCCCTCAACAACATGTTAATCCAGCATGCCAACGAGGGCCGCACCACCGTACTGATCGTTGACGAGGCCCACAACCTCGACTGGGACGTGCTCGAAGAGATTCGCCTCCTCGGGAACCTTGAAAACAGGAAGGGCAAACTGCTGCAGATCGTGCTCGCCGGCCAGCCCGAGTTCGATCGGAAACTCGACGCGCCCAACCTCCGGCAGCTCAAGCAGCGCATCGTTCTCCGCTACAACCTGAAGCCTTTCTCGTTCGAGGAGACCATCGAGTACATTGACACCCGGCTGGCGCGAGTCGGCTTGGCCGATCAGACCGTGTTCCCCGACGATCTCACCCGGGAAATTCACCTGCGCTCGCGCGGCATCCCCCGCGTCATCAACGGCATCTGCGACAACCTGCTGCTCACCGCCTTCGCCATGGGGTCAAAGGTCTGTACTTTGAAAATGCTCGACGAGGTCTCCGACGACATGCGCCTTGAATGGCCCGGGCGTCGCCTGCGTCCCATTCGGAGCATCTACGAGGACTCCTACGAACCCTCGGCCCGCGGCGAGCGTGGCGACTAACCCCCCGCAACCCAAGATTTTCCCGATCAGGCTCAGGGAAATCTTCCCCATTGGCCACTTTTCCCTGAATCCCCGAAGGGAATAAACCGATATCGAAAAGGGGTTATTCCTTGGAAAACAAACGATATCTGTCCACTTAGACTGGAGGTAGGTTGGAGGCGGCATGCGACAGGAAGTCGCAGTCTCCCCGCCTTTTTCCCGGCGTGAATCGCGCCGGGTGGACGGAGATCGATGAAAACAATAAACTTAATCCTGGGAACTTTATTCTGTGTGTCACTGGCGTTCGCCTCGGGCGTCGGTGTTACCCCGGCGGCTGGGACGTTGGAGACCCAACTGCTCAACGGCGGCCCGATTCCTCCCCCGTGGGACTTCGACGGCGAAAGCCAGCTTGGCGGCCCGATTCCTCCCCCGTGGGACTTCGACGGCGAAAGCCAGCTTGGCGGCCCGATTCCTCCCCCGTGGGACTTCGACAACCCGTTGCTCAGTAGCGACGGTCGTTCGGTCCTTTAACCCTGTTTTTTTCCTAAATTCACCGCAAACCTTCTTGACAATGGCAACATTTGCCGAGAAGATTTGCGGTGACCATTTTTTATTTTTTATCTACGGTCCTCAGCACGCTCCTGCTTATCGGAGCTATCCACGCCATGCTCGCGGGAGTTTGGCGTCGATATCCCGTTCTGTTCGCCTACATCTGTCTCACATTCACCCTGTCGGCGCCGATGAGTATGGCCTTCCTGGCCGGGGGCGCCACTTGGACCGGGGTTAGTCGGTCCGCGTATTGGATTCTCTCGCTGTCGATGCAACTCTGCGGCGTCGTGCTGGTGCTCGCGCTCCTGCGCCGGGCTGGCGAGAGACGGCCAGGGATCGTCCGTATGGTGGCGTGGCTTTCGCTGGCATTCCTGGCGGCGCTGGGCGGGTCCGTCTCCTGGCACTCCGATGTCCTCTCCGCCGGGCACCCGAACCGTTGGATGACCTTTGTTAGCCGGGACGTGGCGATCGTCTCCGCCGGTCTCAATTTGCTTCTGTGGTCTGTCCTGCTGTCCAGCCGGAGACGGGATCACACCCTGCTGCTCGTGAGCGCGGGCTTGGGTCTACAGTGCACGATCGATGCCATCGGTCATGCCCTGCGCTTCTTCCCAAACGAACTCCGCGAGGCCGGTAACTTCATCATCTCCGCCGGCAGCATCCTAACGAGCTACCTCTGGTTCCGGGTCTTCCAGCCGGCCGCGTTCCGCACTTTGGGCCGGATGCGGACAGCGCCCTGAATAGAATCGATCCTCAGCTTCCGGTCCGGTAAGCTCGCGGGTGAGGACGCAATCGGGTGTAGACTCAAGTAATGTGGGCATGCGCCCGCACTGAATACGGATGTCCGGAGTCCGCGTCGGGACACCGGCCAAAGGAGTCCCCTGAATGGAACGTCGCAATTTTCTGATGCAGGCCGGTACAGCAGGCGCCGCTATTACGGCGGCCGGCTCGGCCCTCGCCGCCAAACCGGCTCCCGCCAAAGCTGGCCGCGTGATTGGCGCCAACGACAAGATCAATGTCGGCGTGGTAGGCGTCGGCGGCCGCGGCCGCTACGTCGCCAATGTCTTCGCTAAACTGGGCGAACAGACCGGCAAATGCCAGATCAGCCAGGTCTGCGACGTTTACCAAAAACGCGTCACCGAAGCCGCCGCGCGCTTCAAATGTAAAGGTACCCTCGACTGGCGAGAGGTGGTCAACAACCCGGAGATCGACGCCGTCATCGTTGCCACCCCCGACCACTGGCACGCCAAAGTCGCTCTCGCCGCGATGGACAACGGCAAAGACGTCTACGTGGAAAAGCCGATGTGCCACACCGTGGAAGAGGTCAAACAGCTGATGGACACAGTCAAGGAGACCAAGCGGGTACTCCAGGTCGGCTCGCAGACCACCTCCGGCAACCAGTGGCACCAAGCCAAAAAGTACATCGCCGATGGCGCCATCGGCAAGATGCTCCTCAGCCAGGGCTCCTACCATCGCAACTCGATCGAAGGCGAATGGAACTGGCCCATCGACAAAGAAGCCGGACCCGACGGCAAGGGCGACAACTACATCGACTGGAAGATGTGGCTCGGCAGCGCCACCAAGCGCGCCTACGACGCCGACCGCTTCTTCCGCTTCCGCAAATACTGGGACTACTCGGGCGGCATCGCTACCGACCTGTTCTTCCATGTGGTCGCGCCCATGAACATCTGCTGGACCAAGCCGCAATATCCGCACCGCGTCATGGCGAGCGGCGGCATCTACGAATTCAAGGATCGGGAGGTGCCCGACACCTTCAACCTGCTGGCCGACTATGAAGAGGGCCATTCCCTCGTCCTGAGTTCGTCGATGGCCAACTCGCAGCACATCCCCGGACTCATTCGCGGCCACGAAGGCACGATCATCATGGTTGAGCACGGCCGCTTTGAAGGCTTCTCGCCCTACATCACCCTCAAGCCCGAACTGACCGGGCGGGGCGATGCCCGCAAACCGATCGGCGGCGAAAAGTACAAGTTCGGTACCGAGGATGTCAAAATCCCCGTGCAGGACCTGAACACGATGGATACCCACGTCGGCAACTTCCTCGACTGCATGGTGAGCCGGAACAAGCCCACCCTCGACGTCGAGACCGCCGCCCACGCTCAGGTTTTGATCACGATGGCCGTACAGAGCTACCGGCAGGGCAAGGTCCTCTACTTCGACGAACAGAGGTTTAAGATCGTCGATAAGAACCCGAAGGCGTAAGCGGCATCTCTCTCGATCGCGATGGGGAGGAGCGTGCCAACTCCTCCCTGATCTCTTTTCCCGACACCGCAAGTCCTTCCCCGCTTCTTTTTATCCCCCCCATCTGCCCGTCACCAGAACCGTCTAGAACCCGACCGCCGAACGAAAAAAACGCCGGTCGAGGCCGGCGCTTCGTTACGCTTTCGGAGTGTACCGCAGGTGATGCGCTCCGGCCACCTCCCCCGAGATTAGCCTCGTGCACGATCACCCGCAGTACTCTATTGTTGTACCAGGACCGGCTCCTGAGCGCCAGAGGAAAGTATCTCCAATCCACAGTTTTTTACTGTCCTTGAATCAATCAGTTACCCGGCTAAAGCTGTGAAGATGCTGTGCATAAAACAAAACTCAAAGGAATTGTTCTAATCTCATGAGAATCATTGCGTTCGACCCCGTGCGCCAGGAACGTCTCATCCTCGACTTCGATACCCTCCTCACCGGCGTCACCGAACTCCTCGACCCCAGCGTCGGCGACCTCGATTTCATCGCCCCCGGCTTCATCGACCTCCAGGTGAACGGCTACGACGGGGTCGACTATAACTCCCCGGCCACCCGCCACGAAGACATCGCCCGCAGCCTCCGCGCCCAGTTCGCCTGCGGCGTCACCCGTCTGCTGCCCACCGTCATCACGGGAACCGTCGAGGGCATGCGCGGCTCCCTCGCCAATCTCTACGCCGCCAAACAGAGCCTGCCCGAAGGCGTCGCCATCGAAGGCTTCCATGTCGAAGGCCCCCATATCTCGGCCGCAGAGGGGCCGCGCGGCGCCCATCCGCTAGCCTGCGTCCGCCCGCCCGACGTCGAGGAATTCAAGGGCTGGCAAGAGGTTACGGGTGGTTTGGTGAAGTTGATTACTATCTCGCCCGAGTGGCCCGAAGCCCCCGCCTACATCGAAGCGGTCGTCCGCGAAGGCGTCGTCGTCGCCATCGGCCACACCGGCGCCAACTCCCAACAGATTCAGGATGCCGTCGCCGCCGGCGCCACCCTTTCGACCCACCTCGGCAACGGCTCCCACGGCATGCTGCCCCGCCATCCCAACTACCTCTGGGACCAACTCGCCGAAGACCGCCTCGCCGCCAGCCTCATCGGCGATGGTATCCACATCGGCGAAGCTTTCCTCCGCGTCGCCGTCCGCGCCAAGGGTATCCAGCGCTCCATTCTGGTCACCGACGCGAGCGCCCCCGCCGGCGCCGCACCCGGCCGCTACCAACTCGGCGATCAATGGGTGGATCTCACCCCGGACGACCGCGTCGTCCTCGCCGGCCAAACCCGCCTCGCCGGCAGCGCCCTTAAAATGCACCGCGGCGTCGAGAACCTGGTCCGGATGACCGGCATCACCCTCGGCGAAGCCATCACGATGGCCACCCGCAACCCTGCCCGCGTCGGACGCATCAGCGGCCGTCAGCGCGGTCTCACCCCCGGCGACCGGGCCGACTTTGTCGTCTTCTCGATGACCGATGGCCGAATTCAGGTCGAAGAGACCTGGATCAGCGGCCGGCGCGTCTACCAGGCTCCATAAAAGCGCACAGGCCGCGGCGGCACGGCACCAACGGGCGAGGAACTCGCCCCTCCCGCCGGGCCGAAGCGAGTCCGTTGGGCGCGTGTTCAAAAAAAGCGCACAGGCCGCGGCGGCACGGGGCACCAACAGGCGAGGAACTCTATCCGAGCAGAACTGGTCAACTCTCCAGAAACCAATCTGTAAACCGCTGATTTAGAGGGGGGAGTCGGAAGACGACATGGAAAGAGTTTCTGAGCCGCCATGGGGCACTGATGGTGGCTACAGACTTCTTCACCGTGGAAGTGTGGACCCGGCAAGGGTT
>JAINDL010000146.1 GCA_019931245.1 Bryobacteraceae bacterium CoA2 C42 | reverse complement strand
TTGGTGCGGATGAGAGGACTTGAACCTCCACACCCTTGCGAGTACTAGAACCTGAATCTAGCGCGTCTGCCAATTCCGCCACATCCGCACGCCAACTGACTGAAAATAATGGTAGCAACCGGCTCCGGGCGCTGTCAACCTAAACGCCACGCAATTTTAACCGGGCTGGCCGCGCCAACGGAGCGTCTGCGGGGCGCTTCCGGAGTTCGAGCAGCAGCTTCATCACCCGGCCTTCGAGGTGATCCCGCACCTGCCGGTAAACCCCGTCACTGCGGCCATACGGATCGGCTACCACCCACTCCTCCACCTTACCGAGAATTCCCGATGGCATCGCCATGCCGCTCATGTTGATGATACGGTCAAAACTCCGCTGCCGGAACAGTTCGATCCCCTTGGGATACTGGTCGTCGATCGGAATGTTCTTTTCGAGCATCACCCGGCGGGTCAGCGCCGGTAGCGATAACAAAGGCATCATGCCCGCACTCGAGCAGGCTGCCACATCCCCGCCGTAGTGGCGGGCAAATCCCTCCGCCATCTGACTGCGACAGGCGTTTCCGATGCAGACAAACAAGATCGCCTGACGCTTCATCCCCGTCATTGTACCTAGTCGAGAGGGCCGAGTTTCGCCGCCAGGTGACCGGTCAGTTGAGAGATCAGCAGATTTCCCACGTTGTCGGGGCTGTAATCGGTGCGGGGCATGCCATCGACGGTGATGGCGACGACGAGTTTCGCCTGCTTGCCGTAGATGATCCCCACGTCGCTGCGGAGAGCGTCGAGGGCCCCGCTCTTGCTCGCCACCGGACGCTCCTCGTGCCGCCCGATGCCATCGGTGTACTGCTGCCGGCGCAGGATTTCGAGCATATTCCGCGAAGCCTCGGGGCTGACGAGGCGGCCCGCGTCGAGCGCTTCCAGGATACGGCCCATTTCGGCCGGGGTGGTGACACCGATGCCGTACTTTTTGTTATCGCCCTGCTGGCCGAATTTGCTCCAGCCGCCGGGGTTGGGCTTGAGGCTCTTGCCGTCGCCCATGATCTTACGGTTCGACCGGGTTTGCAGGAAGCCGTAACGGTCCATCACCTCGTTGACATAGTCGGCCGTGAGGCGTTCGAGCAGCAGGTTCGTGCAGGTGTTATCGCTCACGACGATCATCAGACGGGCCAGATCGCGCAGAGGAAACTTCTGGCCCGGGGTGAACTCGCGCAGGACGCCGGAGCCGGAGACGGCTTCTTCTTTGTCGAACAGAATCGGTTCGTCCCAACTGGCTTTGCCGTCGTGAACAGCCTGGGCGGCGGCGATGAGGATGGGGAGTTTGATGGTGCTGGCGGTGCGGACGCGTTCGTTCTCGCGCAGGCCAAACGTCGCGCCGGTGGCGAGGTTTTTGGCGTAGATCGACACGGTGCCGGAGAAGCCGGAGAGAAGGCGCTTGATTTCGGCCTCGGGGTCCACGGTGCGGGCGCAGCGGAAGCCGATGTTGGGCTGGCGCATGGTGGGGCGGACCCAGTTGCGGAAGAAGACGGTGACGCGGCGGGGTTGGTCGGACCAGGCGCCGCCGCGGATGACCTTGTACAGGCCGGTGGCGGGCGGACCGCCCTTGGTGTAGGCTTCGCGGTCGAACCAGTCGGCGGTCCATTCGGCCATGTTGCCGGCCATGTCGTAGAGGCCGAAGGCGTTGGGCGGGAACTTGCCGGGTTCGCCGGGGCCGCGGTCGGTGCCGCTGCGGAGGAGTTTGGCGTCGAATTTATCGCCCCACGGGTAGTCCTGGCCTTCGAGTCCGCCGCGGGCGGCGCGCTCCCATTCGGCTTCGGTGGGCAAACGGCCGCCGCGGAACTCGCAGTAGGCCTTGGCATCGTCCCAGGTGACGTTGTAGATGGCGATGGGGGAACGGGCGAGTTCGGGCTTCCAGTGGTACGGGGCGGGGCGTTTCGAGGCGGCAAGAAACTCGGCGTACTGGGCGTGGGTGACCTCGTGGGAGTCGAGGTAGAAGGCGGGCAGGGAGACCGAGCGGGTGGGGCGGTCGTCGAGCAGGACCTGGGGCCGCATGCGGGTGGCATCGTCCGGGGTGGTGCGGGTGCGGCCCATGGTGAACAAGCCGGCCGGGACCAGCACCGGCTGGGCGGCGAGGAGGGCGGGCAGGAGAAATGCTATATAGCGCATTCAGACAAACAGGTCGGCGATTTCGTCGTCGATAACCATTTCGGTAGCGCCAAGGATATCGACGTAGCGGTAGGCGCGGCGGGAGGGGGTGTTGGTGATCTCTTTGGTCCAATCGATGCCGAGGGCGGAGTAGATGGTGGCGTAGACGTTTTCGGTTTTGACGGAGGCTTTTTTGTAGCGCCAGCCGGTATCGACGACGTGCTCGCCGGCGGCGTCGGTCTTGCCGATGATGCGGCCGGGCTTGGTGCCGCCGCCGGCGTAAAGCGAGAGGTAGGCGAGATTATAGTGGTGCCGCCCGGCGATGCCGTTCAGTGCGCCCGGGGTGCGCCCGAACTCGGTGGCGACGACGACGAGGGTGTCGTCGAGGAGCGTCTTGCCGGGGGTACGCGGCGAGGGGGCGGCGCTGAGGTCGGTGAGCAGTTGCGCCAGAGCGCGGTCGAACTCGTTGCAGCGGATGTAGTGGTTCGACTTCTTGGAGTGGTTGTAGATGTCGCGGTGATGGTCCCAATCGGGGTGGACGATGTGAATGTAGCGGGTGCCGGCGTCGGCCTGGATGACGTTGCGGGCCAGCAGACAGCCGAGGCCCACCTCGTTCGAGCCGTAGCGGGTGATCTCCTCCTTCGACATGGCGAAGGCGGCGGGCCAGCGGGGGTCGCCGAGGATCTGGTAGGCGGATTTCTGGAAGTCGCGGAAGCCGCCGAAGTTGCGGTCGCGTCCGGTGCGGCCGGGGGCCATGACGGCGTCGAGTTCGCTCAGCAGCCGGTAGCGCTCGGCGAGCACGGCCATCGCCTCGGCCGAACTGGGCGCGGCGCCGGCGCCGGACTTGAGATTGAGATCGAGTACGGAGTGGCGGGGGGCGAGGAAGCCGGTAGAGAGGGCGCCGCACCCGGAGGTGTCGAGGTTGCAGCCGAGATAGGTGGGGAAGGTATCGGTGGGGCGGCGCTGGTTTTCGAGCTCCATCGCGATTACCGAACCGACGCTCGGAATCTCGCTCGCCTGGGCCGGATTCAGAGGCCGGCCGGCTTGGGTGTAATACTGGCCGCGGAAATGGACCACCTCGTGGCTCTTCATCGACCGCACGATGGATAACTTGTCCATGTGGCTTGAGAGCTGCGGGAAAAGGCGGTAGGGGAGATAGAGATCGTTGCGGACGGGACGGACGTCAAAGTCCTTCTGCGTGCCGGCGGTTTCTTTAAAGTCGAACGAATCGATGTGCGAGAGAGCGCCGGCGAGTTCGATCAGGACGCAGAAGCGGGCCGAGCCGCGGGGATTGGCCCGGCCGGCGGCGCGCAGTTGCATGGGGGCGAAGGTTTGGCCGGCGAAGGAGCCCAGCAACCCGTAGCCGCCGAGGCGCAGCAGGTCGCGGCGAGCGGGGAGTAAGTCGGCAACACGTTTCTGCATGTTAGTAATTAAAGAGAAATTCGGGGCTGTTGAGCAGAGCCCATTGCAGGTTCGCCGCGCCTTTGGCCCGATCGGAGCGCAGCGCCTTGAGGCTGACCGCGATTTCGGCGGCGGTGGGACGGCGGGAAAGGGTGTGGACGAAGATCCGGCGGACGAGTTCGGCGTCATCCGGGGTGGAAGGGAGCAGGCCTTTGAGCAAGCCGGCTTTGTTGGCGTCCAGGCGGTCGGTGACCACCTTCGACTGCATGAGGAGCATGGCCTGGAGCGAGGACGGGGGCACCTTTTTCGGCATGTCGTCGCGGTTGGACTGGCCGAAGGTTTTCATGAAGCCCTGGACTCCGGCGTCCGCCTTCTTGGGTTCGGGCATCTGCATGACGAGGCCGACCTGCTCGCTGCCGGTGGAAAACCGGGCCGGCTGGCCGGTGGCGAGCGCAATGGCGTCGTGTAACTCGGGGGCGCTGAGCATGCGGACATACTTCCGGGCGTAGTAAGTGGCGTACTCCGGCTTCCATTCGCCGTCAAACCGGCTGCTGAGCTGGTAGGCGCTCGATTTCATGACGGTTTGGACGAAGTGGCGGAAGCTGTGGTTGTGCGCTTTGAAATCGTTGGCCAGCGCGTCGAGCAGGGCGGGATTGGTGGGCTGGTCCGCCTTGAGCAGATCGAAGTCGTCGACCGGTTCGACGATGCCAAAGCCCATCAGTTCGGCCCAGATGCGGTTAGCGAAGGCGCGGCGGAACTGGGGGTGGCTCGTCAGGATCCGGGCGAGGGCGTCGCGCGCATTTTCGCCTTCGCGGGGGCGTTCGCCGCCCAGGATGAAGCGCGGAGAGGCATCGCCGCCGCGGCGAGGGACGCGGACGATCGACTCGGCCTTGGAATCATACGCCGGACCGATATCATCGACGGTGTACTCGGTGTTGGCCTGGTAGCCGTTCTCCCAGTTCATGATCTGCCGGGTCTTGCCGAAGAAGGCCGCCTGGCCGAAGAACTCGTCCCGCTTTTTGGTGGTCAGGAAGCGGTTGACTTTTTCGAGGTGTCCGGCGCCATCGTGGCAGGAGATGCAGGCCAGATTGAGGCCAAGAAAGACCTTGGAGTAGGTGACGGTAAACTCGTCCACCGTGTCGGGCTGGTTGACGAGGTCGTGGGCGTCGGGGGCCTCCGGGTCGTCTTTGGCCTTGACGAAATCGCGGGCGTAGTACATGCCGCCCGGCACGGAGAAGCTCGACTTCCCTGCCCCGGTCAGCAGGTCGGTGACCATGTCGGTGTAGGGACGGTCGAGCGTCAGCCATTCGCGGAGCCAGTAGTGAAACAGGTTCAGCCCGCTGCCCATGCGGCCGCCGGCGCGGAAGAGATCCTCGAAGTAATAAGTCCACTTATCGAGGAAAGCGTCGGAGTTAGTGAGCTGATCGATCAGTTGGGCGCGCTTGCGGGGATCGCGGCTCGACAGAAACTTCTCAAGATCGGCGGGCGGCGGGATGCGGCCGGTCGCGTCGAGCCAGGCCCGGCGGGCGAACTCCTCGTCGTTGGCGAGGCTCGCGTGGGGAATACCGTCCTTCTGCATCCGGCCGAAGACATGTTGGTCGATGAAGTTGACGCGCGCAATGGGGGTGCGCGGCCCGGGGCGGGGACGAGCGACCTGCTGGGTGAGCGCCGCGGCGGTCTTGGCCTTTTCGGCCGGAGCCTGATAGAGAGGCGCGTGGGCGTGTTCAAGTTCGGGCGTCTGGGCCGCCATCAGAACGGGAAGGAAAAGGAGTAGCCGTTTCATTTCGCCTTCTTGAAAATCTGGACGCGTTTGCCGTTGACTTCGGCGACGTAGAGGTTGCCCCGGCGGTCGACCGACATCAGGTGTGGGAGCTTCAACAGATCCGGGTCGCCCCACTCCTTTACGATTTTGCCATCGCCCAGCGCAAAGTGAAATATCTTGTTGATGTCGCCTTCCGAGACCAGTAGCTCGTCTTTGACCACCAGCATACCGAATGGGTTCCCAAAGCCTGTCCATTCGGCGACGAACTCGCCGGTGGGCTGGAAGACCTGGACGCGCCGGTTGCCGCGGTCGGCCACGTAGAGGCGATTGTTCTTGTCGATGGCCAGGCCGTGGGCCGTGGCGAACTCGCCGGGCCCTTTGCCTTTCTTGCCGAACTGGCCGAGAAACTTGCCGTCGCGGTCGAGGTGAACAATGCGGCCATTGCCGGAATCGGCCACGTAGAGATCGCCGTTCGAGGCAAACACGATGTCGTCGGGAGCGCGGAAGTGCGTCTGGTCCGGCCCGGGGACGCCAACTTCGCCGAGCGTGCGAAGCAGTTGCCCGTCGGGCGAGAACTGGCGCAGGACGTGGTTGCCGTTGTCGGTGGTCCAGACGTTGCCCGCGCGGTCGACACGGAGGCCGTGCGCCACTTTGAACATGCCTTCGCCCCAGCCTCTCTGATACTGGCCCTTGGCGTTGAATTTGATCAGCCCGGGTTCGCCGCGATGCAGGACATAGATGTTGCCTTTGGCATCGACTTCGACGGCCGACATGGGACCGAGTTTCACCTCCGCCGGGATGGTGAGGAAGCCGGTGGATAGATAGGGGGTTCCGGCGGCGGCAAACAGAAGGGTAAGGATTGGCAGCATGGGAGTCTTCGCCGTCGTGATCGTACCAGATCGATTGCCCGGCCGGGGAACGTTCTCGAACGGCATCACTATTATTTCACATTTCAGATTCGGGGCGGGGACGGGCGGGATTACAATGAGGGATATGCGGTGGATGCTGGCTGCTCTTTTTGTCGGGTCGGTTTGGGCCGCCAACGTGAAACTCTTTCTCACGGACGGCACCTGGCACTGGGTCCGCGAGTATCAGGTGCTCGCCGACCGTGTTCGCTACTATTCGGTCGAGCGGAGCGACTGGGAGGAGATTCCGCTTTCGCTGGCGGATCTGGCCCGGACGCAGGCGGCGGTCGCCTCCGTCCGGCAGGCCGACGCGGCGGAGAAGAAGGCGGAGGCGGAGGAGGCGCAGGCCGAGCGGGAGATGCGCCGGGAGTTCCGTTCGGTGCCGGCGGCCCCCGGGGTGTATCTGCGGCAGGAGGGAGCGGCGATGCAGGCGCTTGAGCAGGCAGAGTTGAAGGTGGTCAACGACAAGCGCCGCTCCGTTCTCAAAGCCATCACGCAGGTGCCGTTCCTGGCCGGCAAGAGCACGCTCGAAATCGACGGTGGCACGGGCCGGCGCACCCTGGCCGAGGAGCGGCCGGAGTTCTACATCCGGCTATCGAATGTCGAGCGGTTCGGACTGGTTCGGCTGTGGCCCGGGACCAATAAGAAAATGCCCAGCCGGATTGTGGAGAAATGGGACATCATGCCGGTGGTGAAAGAGGTGGTGGCCGAGCGGCAGGAGGTAGAGATTTTCCGCAAACAGGTAGGGGAGGATCTGTACAAGGTATGGCCGATGGAGGCGCTGCCGCCCGGGGAGTATGCCTGGGTTCAGTACAGCGAAGGCAAGGGCAACACGCAAGCCTGGGATTTTGCGATTGCGCGGCCCCGGTAGACTTTTTCGGTAATTCCAGTAACTGCGCCGTCGGGGAGACGCTCTTTTCTGTGGTCAGACAGACGCCTGCGTGAGCCGCGCCGACTCTCTCGAGCCACGCCCTCAGAGAGATAAGTTGTTGGCAAGAAAAGGCTTTCAGTGTACTATGGAAAGTCAAGGGTCCTAGTGATCCGGGTAAAATATGAAGACCACAATCGAAAAGACAGGAGGATCCCCGAGTATGATGCGCTCGATTCTCACTACGCTTTCCCTCCTCGTGTTTCTGGCCTCGTCGCTGCTGGCGCAGGGACTGAACACCAACGCAACGAAGGACGACTGGGAAGAGATTAATTTTGAAACGGGTTCCGCCGTTTTGGTGGATGGCTTTCCGAGCCTGCTGCGGCTCGCCGAATTGCTCGCCAAAAACGATGGCTACCGGGTGAAAGTGGAGGGTCACGGCGACCCGAACACCCCGGCGCGCCTCGCCGAGAAACTGGGCATGGCGCGGGCGAATACCGTCAAGCAGTTCCTTGAAAAGTATGGTGCGCGTCCGGCGCAGATCTCGGTGGCCACCGCCGGGAACACCTCGCCGAAGGTTGGCAACGGCACCAAAGAGGGCCGGTTCATGAACCGCCGGGTGAATCTGAATGTCACCGACCCGCAGGGGCGCAACGTCTCGGCGGCCGGGGTGGGCGATGCGATCCGGAATCTGAACGCCGCCACGGGTGGTCCGGCCGGGATGGCTGACCCGAAGTGCTGTGATGAGATCCTGAAACGGCTCGACAAGCTCGATGACATTCTGGCGCTGCTGCGCGGCATGAAGGCCGACCACGATACTCTCAAGCAGGAGGTAGCCGCTCTGAAGGCGAACGCCGGCAAGGCGAGTGAGCAGGCGGCCGCCGCCGCTGCCGCTGCCGCCGCCGCCCCGAAACGGGAGGAGATGGCCGCCGCGGCAACCAAGGCCACCGAAGAGGCCCTGTCGAGGGTAGCCGGCAAGAAACTCTCGCTGCTGGGCCTCAACGCGGGTGCCGACAACGAGGGGCGATTGACCTTCACGGGCAAAGGCCGCTTCTTCAACCCGTTCAACAATAACTTCGCCCTGCAGGCCGAAGGTGAGTATATGTACTTCCGGGACCGGCAGGAGGGTCAATTCGACCTTGGTCTCGTCAACCGCTACCAGAAGATGCAGATGGGCCTGTTCTCGAGCTTCAAACAGGTCAACTTCCGCGAATATCAAAGCGGTGGAACGCTCGGCCAGGCGGCGGCGACGGTGGACTACGTGTTCAACCGGGGCCGGGTGGGCGTATTCGGCACCAAGGGCTTCCTGAACAATGCCGTCGTGAATCGCACCGCGTTGAGCACCAACGTGAATCGCACCGCGTTGAGCACCAACGTGATCCTCGAGCGGTATCTGCGCATTGTGGATCAGGTGGGTGGCTCGGGCGCCGTGGCGCTGTGGCGGGATGCCTACTTTGAAGGCAACCTTGGCTATCTCCGCACCTACAGCGGCTCGAAGCCCGGGATGACGGCCCGCCTCGTGCAGCCGTTGAACTCGCACCTGGCGCTCTCGTTTGAAGGCGGCCTGAACGAAACGCTGGTGGCCCGGAACAACTCCGGCGCCTTCCGCGTGGGCGTCCTTTTCGGCGGCAGCTGGCTGCGTCCGAAGGATTACCGCACGGCGGCCGGCCCGGTGCCGGTAGATATTCCGCGCGTCCGTTATGAGCTGCTTTCGCGCCGCGTCCGCACCGGCAACGATGCTCCGGTGGCCGATGCCGGTCCGGACCAGACGGGCGTCACGGCGGGCACCATCCAGCTGGACGGCTCGGCCTCCTACGATCCCGATGGCGACCCGATCACCTATGAGTGGCGCCAGATCGCCGGCCCGGCGGTGACGCTGAACGGCGCCGCCACGGCGCGGGCCTCCTTCCCGGCGGCCGAAAATCAGACCTACGCCTTCCGGCTCACCGTCAAGGATGATCGCAACGCGATGGGCACGGCCCGGGTGACGGTTACCACTCGGGCGCCGCAGCCGGTACGGATCCTCCGCTACCAGGCCGCTCCCACCAACATCACGGCCGGTCAGACGGCCAGCCTGTTGTGGCTCGTCGAAAACGCCGAATCGGTGGAGATCTCCGGCATCGGCCGCGTCGACGCCAAACAAGGCACGACGCAGGTCACCCCCACCCAGACGACCAGCTACCGGCTGACCGCGAAGAACGCCACCAGCGAGACCTCGGAGACCGTCACCGTCACGGTCACCCAGCCGCAGGTGCGCATCCTGAGCTTCAACGCCGTGCCGACCACCATCAGCCGCGGAGAGTCTTCGACGCTCACGTGGCAAACCGAAAACGCCGAGTCGGTGACGATCAGCGGCGTCTCGGCCAACCTGAACGTGAACGGCTCGACGGTGGTCAGCCCGACCGCAACGACCACCTACACGATCACCGCCACCGGCCGCGGCGGCGCCACCACAACGGCCACGGCCACGGTCCTGGTCGGCGCGGGCGGCGGCGGCGGACTGCCGCGGATCATCCGCTTCACCCCTTCGCCGATGGACATCCAGGCCGGGAACAACTCGCGGTTGAACTGGCTCGTCGAAAACGCGGACCAGGTCAACATCACGAGCCTCGGCACGGTCGGCCTCACCGGCGAAGCGCCCGTCTCGCCAACGGCGAACACGCTCTACACCCTGACGGCCACCAACGCCTTCGGCAGCGTGAGTTCGACGGTTGGCATCAACGTCCGGCCGGCGCCGCCGGTGCCGCCGCCGGCGCCGACCCTCTCGTGTACCGTCTCGCCCTCCGTGATCACCACACCGGGTGACGCGGTCAACCTGAGCTTTACGGCGCAGAACGCCCGCGTGGTCACCTTCAACGGGCTCGGCACCAGCAGCCCGGTGGTGGTCCGTCCCACGGCCACAACCACCTACACGCTGATCGCCTACGGCGCCAACGACCAGACGGCCCAGTGCCAGGCGACAGTCACGGTCAACGCCCCGCCCGCCATCGTGCGTCCGATTGCCGATGCCGGCCCCAACATTGACACGATCGAACGGCAGGTGACGCTGACCGGCGCCGCCTCCAGCGATCCCGAAGGCCTCGCGCTCACCTACCGGTGGCGCGCCCTCGAACGGACCGCGGCCGTCCTCGACCCGAACTCGGCGGTGACCCGCGTCCAGCTCGGCGAACTGTTCGGACCGTACTCCTTTGAACTCACCGTGACCAACTCGAAGGGCGTCAGCGCTTCGAAGATCGTCACCGTGAACTACCTCAAGACCTCGGTTCGCTAAACGAGCTCCTCTCCAACCCCAATGGCCGGCCGCTTCCCCGCGGCCGGCCATCTTCTTTGCCGCAACGTGGTATACCTGACCATGCATGCGTATCCTCCTGTTCGGGCTCTCCCTGAGCGCCCTCCTTGCGGGCCAAACCCCCGCCGCCGAAACCTGGCGCTTTGACCGGCTCGACCGCCTCGGCGCTCACCCCACGCACGTCGAAGGCGCCCCGCGCGTGATCGACACGCCGCAAGGCAAGGCGGTCTCCTTTGACGGGGTGCGCGACGCCCTCTTTCTGGATGTTCATCCGCTGGCCGGCGCCGAGACCTTCACCGTCGAAGTCATCTTCCGCCCCGCGGCCGACGGCCGGCCCGAGCAGCGCTTCTTTCACCTGCAGGAGACCGGCGCCCCCACCCGGCTGCTACTCGAGACGCGCCTGCTTCCCGGCGGCTGGTGCCTCGACAGCTTTGCCGCCAGCGCGACCGGATCGAAGGCGCTGATCGACCGGCAAAAGCTCCACTCGCTCGGCGCCTGGCACCACACGGCGATGGTTTACGACGGCGCCACCTTCCGGCACTACGTCGATGGCGTCCTGCAGGGCGAAGCGCCGGTCCGTCTGGCGCCGCAGGGGGCGGGACGGACCTCGGTGGGAGTCCGCATCAACCGCGTGGACTACTTCAAGGGGGAGATCCTGGTCGCCCGCCTGAGCCGGCGCGCGCTCGCAGTTGGTGAGTTCCTCGCGGCGCCGCGCTAAGGCAGGGCGTAGACGGCGTAAGCGGCGTTGGCGAAAACAGGCTCGGCATCCGAACGGCCGTGCGCCCGCTGGAGGATGAGGAAGTCCGCCCCCAGCGCCCGGTACTCGGCCAACGGCCGGGGCGTGTACGCCCGGCCGATGGTGGCATCGTAACGCCGCCACCACTCCTTCGCCAGACCGTAAGTGAAGTTCACCTGCCCGCCGCCCTTGCGGTCCACCCAGACGTTGCGCAGCGACCGCGCGCGGAAGATGCCCGGGTACAGCGCCAAGCCCGCGTCCGGAAAGTGGAACACGGCGTCCGGCGGCGTCTGCGCCCGCGCCCAGGTACTCAATCCCGTCAGCTCAGCGGTGTGCAGATTGGGATAGTTCCGCACCCCGCCCACCGTCGGATAGGCCCACAGCGCCACCGGGATGATGACCCAGGCCCAGCGCGTCCGCACCAACACGGCCGCCGGCGCCGCCAGCCACCACAGCCCAGCCCCCGGCAGCCAGAACGGCGCCACCAGCCAGGCCAGCCGCTCCGCCCACCGTTCGGCCCGCGCCGCGGCCAGCGCTCCGTTCAAAATCGCCGCTACCGTCACCCACAGCAGCGCGCGGGCCGGCTGCACCTGCGGAATCACGATCCAACGGGCCACATCGAGCAGCAGGTAGCTCAGCCCCACGCTCACCGCCCCCACCAGCGGCAGGGCCAGCAACAGCGCCCGTAGCGCCGGATTCAGCCCCGCCCGGATCCGCCACCACGCCCCCACCGCCAGCGCCAGCAGCACCGCATGCTGCAGCCACCGTTCCGGCTTCCACATCCCCACCCACACATACGCCGCCCGCATCCGCTGCAACGCCTCGAGATCCGGCGGAATCGTCGCCCAGAACGCCTGCGCCTCCGACTCGCCCACCTGCCCCTTCGCCGCCAGCGCCAACAGCGACACCCCGCCCGCCAGGCCCCAGACCATCCCGTAGTGCCGCCGCCACAGCGCATACCCGCCCGCCACGAGCCAGACCGGCCACACCGTGGGCGGATGCAGCAGCAGCGCGATGCCCAGGGCCACGCCGGCCGCGCGCCAGCGCCCGTGGCCGCACCAGCCCAGCCCCAGCAGCAGAAACGGCAGCGCCAGACCGCGCGGCACCGGCTCGTACTCCACCGTCAGCACCTCCGGGCCGGCAATCAGCGCGCCGAGCCCGCACAAGCCAGCCAGAAACAGGGCCCCGGAGAACTCAAGGCCGGCGGCCGTCCCGAGCAGAAACACCCCGTAAAGGCCCGCCAGCCGGGCAGCCAACTGCAGCAATCCCAGGAGCCCCTCAAAATCGGCGCCGCTTGCGCGCTTGAGCGCAACGGCCACTTCGTCATAAACGGTGTAGCGCAGGTGCGGATGCGTGGCAATGATGTCTTTGGTGAGAACCGCGGGGTCGGCCACCCGTTCGAGCATCGGCAGATAGATCTGCGTGTCGGACTGCAGATAGGTATGCCCGGGAAAAACGAAAAAACCCAGCAGCGCGAACGCCGCCAACACGGCCCACGCCAACCTCATGGCGCCGGCGTCTTCTCGAGCTGCTGCTTGATCCAGATTCGCTGCGGGTTCAGCGCCAGCGCCTTTTCGAGCGCCTTGCGGGCCTGCGGGTTACGCCCGGCTTTCCGCTGCGCGAGGCCGATCCACAGCCACGCCTCGGCCAGTTGCGGCTGGAGCGCCGCCGCCTTCTCAAAGTCCTTCAACGCCAACTCCACCCCGCCCCCCAGCATCGGGGGCAGGTAGTACTTGCCGACGCCGCTCGACACCCAGGCCAGCGCCGATTTCGGATCGAGGCCCAACGCCCTCTCTATCTCCTGCTTGGCGCATTTGCCGTGCTGCAGCCCGGCCAGTGGGTCGGCCGGAATCACCTGGCCGCACAGCGTCCCCAGCAGGCGGTGGTATTCGGCCTTGTTGGGCTCGGCGGCCAGGGCCTCCCGCGCGGCAGCGATTCCCGTCTCGGCCGCCGTCCGGGCCTCCCGTTTGTCGCGCAACTCCAGGGCGACCTCGGAGAGGTAGGATTGCGCCAGCGCGATGCGGTAGGGAGATCCGGTGGCCAACTTCGCCAGCGCGGCGCGGTCCTGCCGGTCGCGGGCCGATTCCAGGTCACCAGCCTGGCAGAGGAAGACGAAAAAATGAACAGCGAAAAACGGCCGCATCTTCACCAGTATCCGCTATCCGTGGTCGGACAGCCTCCGTTGCCGAAGTAAAAACCAGAGGCCGATGGCCGACAGCAGCCCGCCATTGAGCGCCAGAGCGTTGGGCACCCCCACCAGTGTGATCATCTGGCCGGTGAGCAGACTGCCCATCGGCCGCCCGCCGCGAAAGAAGACGTTATAAACGCTCAACACGCGGCCGCGCATGTGGTCCTCCGTGCGTAACTGCACCAGACTCATCACGAGCGCAAACGACGCAATCAGGCAGCCGCCGGAGAGGAACAGCAGCACCGTGCTGAGATAGAAACTGGTCGAATAGGCAAACCCGATGTTCAACAGCCCCAGCACCGCCAACAGCGCGCTGGCCACTAAACCTTTCCTGCTCACGTTGCCGAGGCCGGCCACAATCAGCGCACCGCACACCGACCCGATCCCCGAAATCGACATCAGCTGCGAGTATCCGTTCGCCGAGAGTTTCAATCCATCCCGGGCCACGACGGGGAGAAACGTCAGCGACGCCGAACCAAAAAACGTCATCAGAAAACCAAGCGCCACCAGCGCGACCATCCCCTCCCGGTGGCGGACAAAGTTAATGCCCAGCTTCATCGACTCGAGCGGACTTTCGTTCTTCGGCACCACGGGCAGCCGGTTGGGCAGCGAGAGTAACGAAGCAATCACGGCAAAGTAACTCAATCCGTTCAAGCCGAAGCACCAGATCGGCCCCAACCCGGCCATGGCGAGGCCGGCGATGGCGGGTCCGATGACGCGGGCCAGATTGAACTGAATACTGTTCAGAGCGATCGCGTTCGGCAGGTCCTCCTTGCCGACGAGCGAAGGAACAAGCGCGGAATAGGCGGGGCCGCCAAACGCCTGCGCGCAGCCGACCACGAAGGAGATGGTCAGGATGTGCCAGATCTGAATCCACCCAAAGTAAAGAAGAGCCGTGATGGTGAACGCACACGTGAGTTGAACGACCTGCGACGCCAGCACAATCTTCCGCCGGTCAAACCGGTCGGCGGTGACCCCGCCCACCAGCGAAAGCAGGAAGATGGGAATCTCGCCGAGAAAGGTGTCCAGCGCCAGCAGTTGCGGAGAGTCCGATAGCTGATAGACCAGCCAACTCTGGGCAACCTGCTGCATCCACGTCCCGATGGAGGAGGTGCAGGCCCCCAGCCACATGTTGCGGAACTGGGGGTAGGAGAAGGCTTTGAAAACCCTATCGAGCAAGTGGGTTCCCGGTGCCTCTTACGGGAGCGGCGCGGGGCGGGCGATCAGGTGAAGAATGTTGCCATCGCAATCGGTAAAGAACACGAGGCGGTTTCCCTGATTGTTGAAGGGCTCGCCCAGAAAGTGGACGCTCTTCTCTTTGAGCATGGCCAGGCCGGCGTCAAAGTCTTCCACGTCAATCGCCAGATGGCGGATGCCTTCATCCTTCATCCGGTTCGACGGACGCTCTCCCTCACTGGGGATGATCTCCAGCATCGAGCCGTTGGCGGCGCGGACGAAATAGTTGCCGGCGTACTCGAAATTGATCCGGAACTCGAGGTGGTCGCGATACCACTCGGCGAGCCGTTGGGGGTTGGGCGAGGCGATCGCCGTATGTTCCAAGCCTTTAAACATAAGGTTGATTGTACCCTACCCACGCCCGGACGCCATGCCGGCCCTCCCCGCGTGAGGCGAGGAGGGTCAGAAGGCGCTCTCCTGCTTACCGCACCCGGACAATCGCCTGCGCCGTGGCCCGCAAAGCCGGCGATCCCGTCGCGGCTTCAAAGCGGACCACCGTCCCCGGATTGATCGCAGCGGTAGCGGTGGCCGTCAGGTTGATGGTGCCCGTCGTGCTGTCGGCCGGTATGGTCAGGGCACTCGCGGTCACCCCCGCGGGCAGCCCGAGTACCGTCACGGCCACGCTCTGCGCGGTCGTATTGGTCCGCGTAATCCGGATCGGAACCGGCGCCGTCCGTCCCGGCGGCACCGTGATATCCACCAAAGCCACCAGAGAGAGGGACGGCGGGCGGGCGACCACCTCGAGCCGCAGAGTGCCCGTCTTCGTAATTCCGTCCGTGGCCGACTCGGCGACGAGGGAGAGGTTGTACCTGCCCGGTGCCGTGGTGCCCGCCACCGTGATCGGGAGCAACGTCGTCGACCCGGTTCCTGCCGGGATGGTGGCCGCGGTAGCCGTCAGCCCCTGCGGCGGATTCACCACCCGCACCGTCACCGCTCCGGAGAACCCCGGATCCCGGATAATCTGTGCGGTCATCCGCAACTGCCCGCCTTGGTCGATCTGGAGCACGCCAGGGAACTCGACCAGCGAGAAGCTCGGTGGAGCCTGCACAGAGAACGCCAGCGGCAGAAAGCTCCGGAGCGTTCCCGCCGTCAGCGTCGCCATCAGCGTGTAATTGCCCGGTTTGGCGCTGGCGGCAGTATTCAGAGTGATCGTCTGCGCCACATCGTAGCGCGAGGCGGCAATCGGCGCCATGGTCACGCCGGCCGGCAGTCCGGTCACCGTCAGGACGGGGTCGGCCGTCACGCTACCGAATCGGCGGGGGGTAAACGAGTAGGTACCCGCGGCCCCGGCGCGAACCCGGAGCACGGTGGAGACAGCGTCCAGACGGACGGTGGGGGCACCGCAGCGCTGCACGGCCCGGTCCACATTCAACCGGCCGCCGGTAGAGACCATGTTCACCAAGCCCAAACGAGCATCGACGTTCAACAAAATCGCCTCCCGCAGCCGGTCAAACGGCAGCGGACAGGCCGCCAACACCAGCGCGGCGGCGCCGCTGACATGGGGCGCGGCCATCGACGTGCCCGAAGCCGTGGCGTACTGCGCGTTCCGGAAGGTGGAAATGATTCCCGCGCCCGGCGCCGCGAGGTGGACGAAGCTCTTGCTGCGGTTCGAAAACGAGGCCAAAGCGTCGGTACTGTCGGTGGCCGCCACGGCAATCACATTCGGGTTGGCCTGCACATACTGCGACAATGCCGCATCCGGGCCATTCTCCCGGCCCTCGTTGCCCGCAGCGAAAACCATCAGCACATTGGCCTGCCGCGCCCGGCCCAGCGCGTTGTTCAACGCTGCCGAGTACCCGCCGCCTCCCCAACTGTTATTCACAATCCGGATGTCCGCCTCGGCCGGGAACTGCTTCCGAAGTTCGAGCACCAGGTCGATCGCCGCCAGCGCATCCGAGGCCGCACCCTGCCCGCTGGCGTTCATAAACTTCAGCGTCACCATCGACGTCTGCCAGTTCACCCCAACCACCCCAACGCCATTATTCCCGGCCGCCCCAATGGTGCCGGCGACGTGCGTACCATGCCCGTTCTCATCCTCCGGCACGCAGTCATTGGACACGAAATCGTAGCCCCGGCTCCCCGCCGGACAGGTGACCAAGCTGCCGTTACGCATGAACTGGAAGGGACGCGGCGCGCTCCACAGGTTCGCCGACAGGTCCGGATGCGTCAGGTCGGTGCCCGTATCGATCACCCCTACGGCCACGTTGCGCGTCCCGGTCGTCACATCCCACGCCAGCGGCGCGCCAATACCCGCCGGACCCGAACCGAGCGCCCACAACTGGCTGCTGAACGGGTCGTTCGCCGTTCGGTCCACCGTAAGGAGGTAGTCGGGCTCGATGAATTCGACCGCCGGGTGCTGGCTGAGCTGGAGCAGCACATCGGCTCCACCGCGCCCGGTCTGTAGCAGGTGCACGCCGGATTGACCAATCGGCTGCAGGCTCCGAACGCCCCCGGGGGCGTAGAACGCCAAGGAATCCGCGTCCGGCGCGAACTCCGGGTCATGAAACTTGACGAGGAACTGGGCCGGCACATTCGGGGTGCGGAGCAGGCGCGCGGCCTGCGCACGGTCGAAGCGTTGAGCAAACGCCGCACCGCACGGAAGCAGCAACAGAAACGGAAGCACTAGACCACGGCGGCGCGCGGCGGCAAGTAAGTAAGGCAACATGACAGCAATCCTTATTGGGCTGGGATGCAGGGCATTTCGTCGGCTGGGCGCGGAGTATGAACCGGAATTTCAAGTTACGGAAAATTGAATCTACCCCTCCCATTAGTACGGACAAGCAGACCGCCGGTAATGCCCCGCTCCCAGTCATTCCCTTTGTTATTTCCGCAGGCTTCATTCTTTGTCTCAGGTATCTTTCTACTTACTCTCCGGGATCTGCCAGCGGTTTGCCTTACTCCCCTCCCCGCCCCGGGTTTGCTATCCTGATCGGGAATGATTGAATTCGGAATTGGCGTAGACCTCGGCGGCACCAACCTGCGCGCCGCCGCCATCGACCGGGTGGGAAACCTGCTCGACCAACCCATCAGCGTCGACACGAACTACCACGGCGGCCGCGACGCCGTCATCGGGGACATCGTCAACGCCGTCTCCCGCCTCCAACAGCAGTTCGCCTCCGCCCGCCTCGCCGGGGTCGGCATCGGCGTCCCCGGCTTCATCCGCCTCCGCGAAGGCTTCATCACCAACTCCAACAATCTGCCGTACCTTGAAAACTTTCCCGTCCGGGATGAGATCGAAAAACGCCTCGGCACGCCCATCATCCTTGAAAACGACGCCAACGCCGCCGCCCTCGGCGAAACCTGGCAAGGCGCCGGCCGCGAAGTCGATAGCCTCGTCCTCCTCACCCTCGGCACCGGCATCGGCGGCGGCATCATCCTCAACAACCAGGTCCTCCACGGCGCCGTCGGCATGGCCGGCGAACTCGGCCATCTCACCATCGACCCCAACGGCCCCCCCTGCGGTTGCGGCAACAACGGGTGCCTCGAAAAAATCGCCTCGGCCACCGCCGTCGAGTCCATGGCCTATCTCATGTCGCTCGGCGATAACCTCACCTCCCGCGACGTCTACAACCTCGCCGCCGCGGGCGATATCAAGGCCCAGCGCATTTTTGAACAGATGGGCCGCGCCCTCGGCATCGCCCTCGCCAATCTCATCAACACCTTCAACTTCCCGCTCTACCTCCTCTCGGGCGGCATGCTGCCCGCCTGGGACTACTTCGCCCCCGCCATGATGGCCGAAGCCTCGCGCCGTTCGTTCACCTTCCGCAACGCCGATACCCGCATCGCTAAGGCCCAACTCGGCAATCTCGCCGGACTCTACGGAGCCGCCTACCTCCCGCTCCAGCACCTTGCATAGACCGTCATGACCTATTGGCTCGGAATCGATATCGGCACGGGCGGCTCCCGCGCCCTGTTAGTAGACGAAACTGGCCGCGTGGCCGCCGCCGCCACCGAAGCCCACCAGGAGATGGCCATGCCCCATCCCCTCTGGGCCGAACAGCATCCCGACGACTGGTGGCGCGCCGCCGCCGATGCCATCCGCGCCGTCCTCGCCGCCCAACCCGGCTGCACCGTGCGCGGCGTCGCCCTCTCGGGCCAAATGCACGGCCTCGTCATTCTCGATCGCACCGGCCAAGTCATCCGCCCGTCCCTCATCTGGTGCGACCAGCGCAGCCAGGCCCAGGTGGACTGGATCAACTCCCACGTCGGGCCCGATAAGATCCTCGCCTGCACGGCCAATCCCGTACTGACCGGCTTCACCCTGCCCAAGTTACTCTGGGTGCGCGATCAGGAACCGGCCAATTACGATCAGGTCCGCCACTTACTCCTCCCCAAGGACTATATCCGCTACCGCCTCACCGGCGAGTTCGCCTCCGAAGTCAGCGACGCCTCCGGCACCGCCCTGTTCGACGTCGTCAACCGCCGCTGGTCCACCGAACTGGCTTCGGCCATCGGCCTCGACCCGTCCATTCTCCCCACCGTCGTCGAATCCACCGGCCAAACCGGCGTCATCTCGCCCGCAGCCGCCGCTCTCACCGGCCTCGCCCCCGGCACCCCCGTCTTCGGCGGCGGCGGTGACCAGGCCGCCTCCGCCGTTGGCAACGGCATCGTCGAACCCGGCATCGTCTCCGACACCATCGGCACCTCCGGCGTCGTCTTCGCCCACATGGACGAGGTCGCCTACGACCCCGCCGGTCGCGTCCACACCTTCTGCCACGCCGTCCCGGGCAAATGGCACGTCATGGGCGTCACCCAAGGCGCCGGCCTCAGCCTCCAATGGCTCCGCAACCAGCTCACCCCCGGCCTCAGCTACGACGACCTCACCGCCGAAGCCGCCCTCTCCCCCGCCGGCGCCCGCGATCTCTTCTGGCTCCCCTACCTCATGGGCGAGCGCACCCCCCACCTCGACCCCACACTCCGCGCCTCCTGGGTCGGCCTCACCGCCGCCCACACCCGCGCCGACCTCATCCGCTCCGTCCTCGAAGGCGTCTGTTACTCCCAGCGCGACTGCCTCGACATCATCGCCTCGCTCAACGTACCCATCTCGAGCGTGCGCCTCTCCGGTGGCGGCGCCCGCAGCCCCTTCTGGTCCCAACTGTTTGCCGATATTCTCGCCCAACCGGTCAGCCTGCTCGAAACGCAGGAAGGCTCGGCCTACGGCGCCGCCCTGCTCGCCATGACCGGCACCGCCCACTTCGCCACGGTGCCCGAAGCCTGCCGCGCCACCGTCCGCGAGGTCTCCCGCCTCACCCCCTCGAGCGCCGACTTCTACCGCCCCCGCCACGCCCGCTACCAGGCCCTCTACCCCGCCCTCGCTCCCCTCTTCCGTGCGGTACT
Organism: Bryobacteraceae bacterium CoA2 C42; assembly: GCA_019931245.1. GTDB lineage: Bacteria > Acidobacteriota > Terriglobia > Bryobacterales > Bryobacteraceae. The sequence continues at coordinate 7,760 of JAINDL010000146.1, read as the reverse complement.
GTGACCTGAGTCTGCCCGTCCCCGTCGATCAGCTCTTCACCTACGAGCTGCCAGAATCCCTGCGCCACCGCGCCCTCCCCGGCGCCCGCGTCGTCGTCCCGTTCGGCCCCCGCAAACTCACCGGCGTCATTCTCGCCCTGCACGATACGACGCCCGCCTACGCCGTCAAACGCGTCGAACGCCTCCTCGACGAGGTCCCCGTCCTCGACTCCGGCCTCCTTCAACTCGCCAAATGGATCGCTCACTACTACTGCGCCCCCCTCGGCGAAGTGCTCCGGTCCATGGCGCCCACCACCGCCGAAACCTCCCGCTCCAAGGTCTACACCCTCACCGATACCGGCCGCGACGTCCTCCGCCAACTCCTGTTCCAAACCACCGACGAAGAGCCCCCCATCCAGGTCCTTCGCCTCCTCGAACGCCGCTCCCTCTCCGCCGCCCATCTGGTCAAAAAACTCCCCACCGCCAAAACCGTCCTCGCCAACCTCGAGAAAAAGGCCTGGGTCGCCGTCGAACAGGACATCACCGCCAAGGACCCCCTCCGTGCCCCCGCCGATCAGCTCCGCGTCCGCTTCACCATCCGTCCCGAAGGCCTCAAACTCCCCAAAGCCGAACGCGAACTCCTCGCCTTCCTCGAACTCCATCCCGGCGAACACAACCTCGCCGAACTCGAACAAACCCTCAAAAACTCGAGCCAAACCGCCCGCGCCCTCGCCCGCCGCCAACTCCTCGGCCTCCGCCAGGCCCCCCTCGCCCTCACCGCCTCCGACCGCCCGCCCCACACCCTCAACCACCACCAGAGCGCCGCCCTCGCCCGCATCCAGGCCTCGCTCGACAGCGGCAAGTTCGAAGCCTTCCTCCTGCAGGGCGTCACCGGCTCCGGCAAAACGGAGGTCTACCTCTCCGCCATCGATCATGTCCTCCCCCAGGGCCGCAGCGCCCTCCTCCTCGTCCCCGAAATCGCCCTCACCCCCGCCGTCGCCGGCCAGTTCTTCACCCGCTTCGGCGACCGCGTCGCCATTCTCCACTCCGCCTTCTCCGACTCCGAACGCGCCGAACAGTGGCGCCGCATCCGCCAGGGCGAAGCCACCGTCGTCGTCGCCACCCGCTCCGGCGTCTTCGCCCCCATGAAGAACCTCGGCCTGCTCCTCGTCGACGAAGAGCACGACGGCAGCTACAAGCAGCAGGAAGCCCCCCGCTACCACGGCCGCGATGTCGCCGTCGTCCGCGCCTCGCAGGCCGGCGCCACCGTGGTCCTCGGCTCCGCCACCCCGTCGCTTGAAACCCGCTACAACGTCGAACGCGGCAAATACCAGCTCCTCGAACTCCCCGAACGCGTCGCCCGCCGCCCCATGCCCCTCGTCGACATCGTCGACATGCGCCAGGAGTTTCTCGAAACCCGCACCCAGAACCCCTTCTCCCGCCAACTCCTCGACGCCCTCCGCGAACGTCTCGACGCCGGCGAGCAGACCATGCTCCTGCTCAACCGCCGCGGCTTTGCCAGTTTCGTCACCTGCCGCTCCTGCGGCGAGCGCGTCGAGTGCCCCAACTGCGCCGTCACCCTGACTTATCACAAGCGCGACCGCCGCCTGCTCTGCCACTACTGCAACCACGCCGCCCCCATCCCCAACCGCTGCCCGAAGTGCGACAGCGACTACCTCAACTTCCTCGGCACCGGCGCCGAAAAGGTGGAAGACGAACTCTACAAAGCCCTCCCCGGCGCCCGCATCGCCCGCATGGACCGCGACACCATCACCACCAAGCGGCACTTTGAAACCATCCTCACCGGCTTCCGCGAAAAGAACTACGACATCCTGGTCGGCACCCAGATGATCGCCAAAGGCCACGACATCCCCAACGTCACCCTCGTCGGCCTCGTCAACGCCGACATCGGCCTCGGCGTGCCCGACTTCCGCGCCGCCGAGCGGACCTTTCAACTCCTCACGCAGGCCTCCGGCCGCGCCGGCCGCGGCGAACTCCCCGGCCGCGTCATCCTGCAAACCATCAACCCCGACCACTACGCCATCCGCCTCGCCGCCACCCAGGACTACGCCGGCTTCTATGAGAAGGAGATCCTCTTCCGCCGCAGCATGAAGTATCCGCCGTTTGCGGCCCTCGCCAATCTTCTGGTCCGCGACGAGAAGCAGGAAGACGCCCTGCGCAAAGCCACCGAGCTCGAACGGCTCCTCCAGCCGGAGCCTCCTGGCATGAAGATCATGGGCCCCGCCCCCGCCCCCGTCCCCCGGCTCAAGGCCGAGTTCCGCTACCAGATCCTCGTCAAAGCCAACGACCGCAAGAAACTCAACGACCTGCTCCACCAGATCCGCCGCTACGCCCTCGAACAAAAGTGGGGCGCCACGGCCCTGGTCATCGACGTAGACCCCCTCAGCCTGCAATAGCGCCAACCAGCACCGTCGACATCCAGCCTCCAGCCGCCCTCACCAAACCGCGACAGCCCCACCCGTTCAACCCAGCACGGACGATCCCCCACCAACCCCGCCATCCCCAACGAGCCTCCAGCAGCCCTGACTTCCCCGCCCGGTTCCCACAGCACCGCCGATCCCCCGCCGCGCCCGCCTTCCCCAACCACCCTCCAGCCGCCCTCACCAAACCACCGCCATCCCGGCCACCCGCCAGCCGCCCTCACCCTCCCGGCCTTCATCCTATACTCAAAGCAGACGTGATCCTTCGCCGCCTCCTGCTCTTTGCCCTGCTCCTCGGATTGGCCGCCGCGGCCTGGTGGTTCACCCAACGCCCCGCCCCGCCCCCCACCGTCTATGGCATCGTCGAATCCCGCCGCGTCGAAGCCGGCTCCAAAATCGGCGGTCGCGTCACCGAAGTTCTCGTCGAAGAAGGCGCCCTCGTCGACCCCGAAACGCCCCTGGTTCGCTTCGACTACGCCGAACTCCGCGCCCGCCTCCGCCAGGCCGAAGCCCGCGTCGCCGAATCCGCCGCCCGCCTCACCCAACTGACCCGCGGCCTCCGCCCCGAAGAGATCGCCCAGGCCGCCGCCGCCGCCCAACAGGCCCGTGCCCGCTGGCAGGCCGCCCGCAACGGCCCCCGCCCCCAGGAGATCGCCCAGGCCCAGGCCGAGTTACAGGCCGCCACCGCCGAACTAGAAACCGCCTACACCACCGCCAAACGCCTCGAACAACTCGCCCGCTCCGGCGACGTCTCTCCCCAGTCGCTCGACGAAGCCACCGGCCGCCGCAAAACGCTCAACGCTCGCGCCCGCGCCCTCCGCGAGCGGGTCCAGCTCCTCGAAGCCGGCACCCGGCCCGAAGAGCTCGAAGCAGCCGAACAGCAGGCCCTCCAGGCCGAAAAAGCCGCCGCCGTGGCCCGCCTCGGCGCCCGCCCGGAGGAGCTCGCCCAAGCCCGCGCCCGCTGGGAACAGGCCCAGGCCGAAGCCGCCCAGTTCGCCACGCAACTCGCCGAAGTCGAGGTGCGGGCCCCCGCCCGCGTCCGGGTCGAAACCGTCTCCGTCCGCCCGGGCGATCTCGTCCCCCCCGGCCGCCCCGTCGTCTCCCTCCTCGAAGAGTCCCAAACCTGGGTCCGCGCCTACGTCCCGGCACCCGAACTCAGCGCCTGGCCCGTCGGCACCCGCGTCGAAGTCCGGCTCGATAGCGGCCAGCGCCTCCCCGGCGCCGTGCAGCAGGTCGCCGCCCAGGCCGAGTTCCTCCCCCGCAACATCCAGACCCGCGAAGACCGCTCCCACCAGGTCTTCGCCATCAAGATCCGCACCACCGGCGCCGAACTCCGCTCCGGCATGGCCGCAACGGTCCGGCGAGTTCCCTAATGCCGCCCGTCATCGAAACCCGGGAGATCTCGGTTCGTTTTGGCGCCTTCACCGCCGTCGACCGCGTCAACCTCACCGTCGACCGCGGCGAGGTCTTCGGCCTGCTCGGCCCCAACGGCTCCGGCAAAACCACTCTCATCAAGTCCCTCTGCGGCCTCGTCAAAATCTCCGGCGGCGAAGGGCGCCTGCTCGGCCTCGACGTGCACCGTGAATCCCCCGCCATCCGCCGCCGCATCGGCTACATGTCCCAACGCTTCGGCCTCTATGAGGATCTCACCGCGCGCGAGAACCTCGAGTTCTACTCCGGCGTCTACGGCCTCACGGCGGAGCGCTACGCCCGGCGCCTGGCTAGCGTCGTCGAACTCACCGCCATCACCCCCTACCTCGACCGCCGCGCCAGCCAACTCTCCGGCGGCTGGAAACAGCGCCTCGCCCTCGGCTGCGCCATCGTCCACGAACCCGAAGTCGTCTTCCTCGATGAGCCCACCGCCGGCATCGACCCGGTCGCCCGCCGCGCCCTCTGGGACCTCGTCTTCCAACTCTCGGGCCAGGGCGTCACCTTTCTCGTCACGACCCACTACATGGACGAAGCCGAACGCTGCGGCCGCGTCGGCTACCTCTACAACTCCACCATGGTCGCCATGGGCACCGTCGGGGAACTCAAGCGCCTGCCCGCCGCCAATCCCCCCGGCACCGCCCGCTACGAGATCACCTGCCCGAACATCACCGAGACGCTCGCCACGGTCCGCGCCCTGCCCTTCGTCCGCGAAGCCACCATCTTCGGACAGTCCATCCACGCCCTCGTCGATGCCGCCGCCGCCCCCGCCTTGGCCACCGCCACCAGGGTAGACCCCCGGCCGATCGAACCTTCGCTCGAAGACGTCTTCGTCACCCTCACCAACCGCATCCTCGCCGATCGGAGCGCCCTATGAGCCTCTTCGCCGGCGCCTGGCCCATGCTCCGCAAAGAGTTCGTCCACCTGCGCCGCGACCCGGGCACCGTCATCTTCGCCCTGCTCATTCCCGTCATCCAGCTCATCATCTTCGGCTTTGCCCTGAACATGAACGTCCGGCAGATCCCCACCGTCGTCTACGACCAGGCGCCCTCCCAGCGCAGCCGCGAACTCATCGCCCGCTTCCGCTCCACCGACACCTTCGCCCTCGTCGCCCAGGTCACCTCCGACGCCGAACTCGAACACGAAATCCGCCGCGGCCGCGCCCAGGCCGCCCTCAAAATCCCCTTCGACTACGCCGACCGCGTCCTCGCCGGCCGCGGCGCCACCGTCCAACTGCTCGTCGACGGCTCCGACTCCACCGTTTCAAGCGCCGCCCTCAACGTCTTCAACGCCCTCATCCTGCTCGAAAACCAACGCCTCACCCGCGCCGGGTCCCCCATCGTCGAAGCCCGTCCGGCCGTTCTGTTCAATCCGGCCACCCGTTCGCCGAACTTCTTCGTCCCGGGCCTGGTCGCCGCCCTTGTCCAGATCATGGTCATCATCCTGGTCGCGCTGTCCGTCGTCCGGGAGCGGGAGCGCGGCACCCTCGAGCAGTTAACTGTAACTCCCGTGCAGCCGCTGGGAGTAATGTTGGGTAAGATGATCCCGTATGTTACCCTCGGGTTCGTCGAAATCTGCTGGGTGCTGCTCATCATGCGGGTCGTCTTCGCCGTGCCCATCCATGGCAGCCTCGCGACGCTCCTTCTGCTCGCCGTGCCCTTTCTGGTGGCCTCGGCGGGCATCGGCCTCCTCATCTCCACCCGCGCCCACTCGCAGGCCGAAGCGTTTCAAATGGCCTTCGGCACCATGCTCCCGTCCATCTTTCTTTCGGGGTATATCTTCCCGATCAATAACATGCCGCCGCAGTTCCAGCTTGTTAGTAACATAATTCCAACCACTTACTTTATTGAAGTTACTCGCGGAGTTATCCTCCGCGGCGCCGGCCTCGCCGACCTATGGACCAACGGCGCCGTCCTCACCGCCATGGCGCTCGCCGCCGTCGGCCTCGCCGCCCGCCAGTTCCACCGCCGCCTCAGTTAACCGTCCTTGGCTTCGTTTCGCAAAACCGCCCCTCGCGTCCAGCCTCGCGACCCAACAATGCTACCGTTAGGCAGTGATGTCTACCATCGCCCTCCTGGCCGCCCTCGGCATCGGCCTCCACCTAGCCACCCACTCCCTCTGGCCCCTCTACACCGTTCTGGTGCTCGGCGGCCTCCCCCTCCTCTGGGGCCTCCTCCAACGCCTCCGCGCCCTCGACTTCGGCTCCGACCTCCTCGCCGGCATGTCCATCCTCACCTCCGTCCTCCTCGAACAGTACCTGGTCGGCTCCCTCGTCGTCCTCATGCTCTCCGGCGGCACCGCCCTCGAAGAGTACGCCATGCGCCGCGCCTCTGCCGTCCTCGCCGCCCTCGCCAAACGCATGCCCCGCATCGCCCACCGCCGCACCGAGGCCGGCATCGCCGACATCCCCCTCGAACAGGTCGCCCTCGGCGATACCCTCGTCCTCTTCCCCCACGAAACCTGCCCCGCCGACGGCACCGTCCTCGCCGGCCACGGCGCCATGGACGAATCCTTCCTCACCGGCGAACCCTTCCACATCGCCAAACTCCCCGGCGCCACCGTCCTGTCGGGCGCCATCAACGGCGAAGCCGTCCTCGAAATCCGGACCGACAAACTCCCCGTCGACTCCCGCTACGCGCAGATCATGCGCGTCATGCAGGAGGCCGAACAGGCCCGCCCCGCCATGCGCCGCCTCGCCGACCGCCTCGGCAGCTGGTACACCCCGCTCGCCCTCGCCGTCGCCGCCGCCGGTTGGGCGCTCAGCGGCGACCCCTCCCGCTTCCTCGCCGTCCTCGTCATCGCCACGCCCTGCCCCCTGCTCATCGCCATTCCTGTCGCCATCCTCGGCGCCATCTCCCTCGCCGCCCGGCGCGCCATCATCATTAAAGACCCCGCCCTGCTCGAACGCATCGACACCTGCCGCACCTTCATCTTCGACAAGACCGGTACCCTCACCTACGGCCGCCCCGCCCTCACCAGCCTCCTCACCGCCCCCGGCGTCGACCGCCGCCAGGCCCTCGCCTGGGCCGCCAGCCTCGAGCAGTTCTCCAAGCACCCCTTGGCCGCCCCCGTTCTCGCCGCCGCGCAGGCCGAAGGCGTCACCCTCGCCCCGATTCTGAAGGTCAGCGAAAAACCCGGCCAGGGGCTCACCGGCCATCTCGACGGCCGGCAGATCGCCATCACCGGCCGCTCCAAGGTCAACCTGCCCAACCTGCCGCCCACCCAGCCCGGCATGGAAGCCCTGCTCCTCCTCGACGGCGCCTTCGCCGCCGCCCTACAGTTTCAGGACGCCCCCCGCGCCGAAAGCAAATCCTTCATCGGCCACCTCCACCCTCGCCACGGCGCCCGCAAAGTACTCCTGCTCTCGGGCGACCGGGAGACCGAAGTCCGCTACCTCGCCTCCGAAGTCGGCATCTCCGAAGTCCTCTCGAACAAGAGTCCCGAAGAAAAGGTCGCCATCGTCCGCCAGGAGACCGCCCTCGCCCCCACCCTCTTCGTCGGCGACGGCATCAACGACGCCCCCGCCATGCAGGCCGCCACCGTCGGCATCGCCTTCGGCCAGAACAGCGACGTCACCGCCGAAGCCGCCGGCGCCGTCATTCTCGAAGCCTCCCTGCACAAGGTGGACGAACTCATCCACATCGGCCAGCGCCTCCGGCGCACCGCCCTCCAATGCGCCGTCGGCGGCATGGCCCTCAGCCTCATCGGCATGGCCGCCGCCGCCGCCGGCTACCTGCCGCCGGTGGCCGGCGCCGTGGCCCAGGAGTTCATCGACCTCGCCGCCGTCCTCAACGCTCTCCGGATGGCGTTACCCACCGGAGAGCTCAGCGACATCGACGCCTAGAACAACACACCTAGAACAACACCTTCATCACCAGCACCACCTGCCGCGTCGCATTGTTCTGCGCCGGG
>JAINDL010000144.1 GCA_019931245.1 Bryobacteraceae bacterium CoA2 C42 | reverse complement strand
GCGGCGGATACCAGCTTGACAGCATTGGTCACGACGGCGAAGCAACGATGGATGATTGAGCGGGATTACGAAGAGTTGAAGCAGGAGCTTGGCCTGGGGCACCATGAGGGGCGTGGCTGGCGGGGATTCCATCATCACGCCACACTTTGTTTTGGTGGTTGGGCATTGCCGCCTACGGCTTTCTGATCGCGGAACGAAGCCGTTTTTCCCCCTCGGCCCTCGCTGGACAGCTCCAACTTGCCCTACCCGAAGTTCCACCCGGCTGGAGGCCGCGCGGGGCGAGCGCCACGTCATAACCCACAATCGATTGCGACCTTGCGGATCCTGGGCGCCAGCGCGCTCGCAGTTCGACTTCCGTGCTGCCCAGTAGGTGGGACTCTTCGTCCGTAACACAGTAGTACTAGACGTTTGGGGGCCGTCGAATCAATAACGCCGCTTACCCTTCAACGTCCCGCAGCGGCAGCGCTGTCTCATACTTCACCTGCTTAAGCGCAAAACTCGATTGGATGTTCCCAATCCCCTGCACCCGCGCCAGAAAGCCCGTCACAAAGCTCTCAAACTCCTGCAGGTCCGCCACCACAACCCGCAGCAGATAATCAGCCGTCCCCGTCATAAGATAACATTCCATCACCTCCGGCCTCTCTGCCACCGCCTTCTCAAACGCCTTCAGGTTCGGCTGTACCTGCCGCTCCGGCGTCACCTGCACAAACACATTTACCGCCAATCCCACCGCCGCCGGATCGAGTAGCGCTACATAATTCTGAATTACTCCCCGCTCCTCCAGGCTCCGAACCCTCGCCAAACAGGGTGACGGCGATAAACTCACCGCCTCCGCCAATCGGTTATTCGCCATTCTCCCGTCCCGCTGCAGCGTCCGCAGGATCCGCCAGTCAATTGCATCAAACTCTATCGGTTGCCTCACGGCATAGGTATCCTCCAAAACGCTCAAAATCAGAAGTTCCTGCCGCCGGGTACCCCTTCGCAGCCGATCTTCAGCATCCGCTGCTTCCCTTCGCCCTCTACCCTCCCAGTAGGAACGCGGAAAACCAACGAGACCAGCAGTTCCAAGTCGCCGAATGGCTGACGGCCTTCGAAGACGCTCTCGCGGCCAACGGCCCGGCGCACTGCGCTCGTCTCCTCGTGGTCTCCTCGTGGATTGACACCGACAGACTATTGTGATATGTAACGCCCGGCTGCTCTTTTTGATGTTTGATTCGCATATGTGCTCTTTGTGCTTCTGTCATTCCGACTCACCCCCGTAGGAGACAACCTTACCTTTCATGAGAATCACAAAATTCAGCGGGCATTCCGCGTGTTGCTTCCTGTTCGCGATACTGACCACCGGCGCGGTGGCTTTACTTCCGGCTCAAGCCGTCAAGGGCACTCTTCTCGGCACCGTTCTCGATTCGAGCGGAGCCATTGTGCAGGCAGCCAAGGTGGTCATCACCGACCAGAACCGGGGCGTTAGCCGAGAGACTTCGACTAATGAGAGCGGCTTTTACTCTTTTCCCAATCTGGAAGCCGGGGTTTACCGGGTCACCGTAGAGGCACCCGGCTTCCAACGTTCGGTCAGCGGCAACGCCGAGGTTCTGGTCAACAGTACGCTGCGGGTGGATGTTGATTTGAAGCCTGGGAACGTTTCCGAGACCATTGAGGTAAACACTTCGCCGCCCTTGCTGCAGACCGACCGCGCGGACACCGGACGCAAGATTGAAAGTCGTCAGGTGGCGGAGTTGCCACTGGGTTTCAACCGAAATTTTCAGGGCTTATTGAATCTGGTGCCGGGCGTACGGCGCGCTTTCCGTCCGCATAGTGAATTCTTTAACTCGTCCGATACGCTCTCGAGCGAAGTCAACGGCCAGAACCGGCAGATGAATAACCTACAACTCGAGGGGGTTGACAATAATCACAGGTCTGGTTTGCTTCAGGTTCTGATTCCGCCAATTGAGGCGATTGCCGCAGTCGATATCTCGACGTCGAACTACGAGGCGGAACTTGGACGCGCCTCGGGGGCTGTGACGAACGTCACACTCAAATCGGGGACGAACGAGATCCACGGTTCTTTGTTTCACTTTCACCGGAATAAGGTGCTGACGGCGCGCAATTACTTTGCCGCGACGCGCCCGCCGCAGACCTACAACCTGTTTGGTTTCACGTTGGGCGGACCCATCAAGAAGAACAAGACGTTTCTGTTTGGCGATTACCAGGGAGTCCTCGACCGGCGTGGCGATGTGAATATAGCGACTATCCCGACGCTGGCTTTTCGCAACGGCGATCTTCGCGACTCCCCGACCGTGGTTTATAACCCTCTGACGGGTAATGCGGATGGAACGGGGCGGCAGCCGTTTGCCGAGAATCAGATTCCAGCCTCGATTATCAGCCCGATCTCCCGCCGGATGCTTGAACTGATTCCGGCGCCGCTTCGGTCGGGTCTGGCGGCCAATTGGGAGCGCAACACGGTCCGGGCAAAGAACACACAAGCGATGGACGTCAAGCTCGATCACCTTTTCACGGGCAATGACCGGGTAGCCGTCCGGTACAGTTTCCAAAAACCTGACGTGATCGATCCGCCTGTCTACACGGCGGAAGCGGGAGGACCTGCGAAAAGCGCGGGTTTCGCAGGAACGGGGACGAACAAGATTCACTCGACAGCGATCAACTACACCCGGATCGTCAGCCCCAGCTTTATCGGCGAGGTCCGGATTGGAGCATTTCGCTACCGCAATGAGGCGTACAACGCCGACTATGGCATGAATACGGCGCAAAAACTTGGCATTCCCGGGGTGAATATTTCTGAGTTCACGAGCGGTATTCCACAGATCTGGATCAATGGCTACACCCGCAGCGTGCTGGGCTACAGCCAGTCGCTGCCGTGGCAGCGGGCCGAGACCAACTTCAATTACGTGACGAATTGGACGAAGGTCCGCCGGAACCACACGATCAAGTGGGGCGCCGACATCCGGCGGGTTCGTGACGACTTGAATCAGAACGATGCATTTGGGGCGCGGGGGCGTTTTGAATTCCTGGAGGGTACGACGGCTCTCAATCCAGGGCCCGGACAGACGGCGCCCCGAGTGAGTTTCGGCAATGCGTTCGCGGCGTTCCTGCTGGACCGGCCCTCGTTTATTGCGCGCAGTGTGCCGTACATCTTCCCCGCCTACCGGCAGACAACGGCATTTTTCTACGTTCAGGATAAATGGCAAGCATCGCAGAAGCTAACGGTTGATATTGGACTGCGCTGGGAGTACTGGCGGAATCCGCGGCCCCGTCTTCCTGGCGGATTCGCCAACTACGATCCGGTGGGTAACCGGGTGATTGTCGCAGGAATTGGGGAAAATCCGGAGGATCTTGGGCGGGAGCAGTACTACAAGCACTTCAATCCCCGGCTGGGGATTTCTTACCGGATGACGGACAAGACAGTACTACGCGGAGGTTTCGGGGTGAGTGTGCAGCCGCTAGCGGACTTTAACTACGGCTACAATTTCCCAATCCGTACCACCGAGCAGTATCTCCCGGTGGACGGCTTTTCGATTCCCGGTCAGATGCGGACGGGCTTCCCGGCGCCACCCTCGCAATTCTGGCCGCAAAACGGCATCATTTCCAACGCTCCTCTCACGCAGGGGTTCACGGTGTTTCCGCGTGATCTGCGCGAGGGCTATATCATGTCGTGGAATCTTTCCGCGCAGCGGCAGCTTCCGTTCAAACTGGTGCTGGATGTGGCGTACGTAGGGAATCAGGCGGTAAGGAACTACACGTTCCGGGACATCAACGCGAGCCCGATATTGAATTCGGGGGTTGCCGGTCAACCTCTGTTTCAGGCGTTCGGGCGTCGGGCGCCGGTGAGCGGCTGGCACCCGACGCAGTCGAACTACCACTCCCTTCAGGTAAAATTTGACCGGCGTCTGGCCGACGGATTCCTGATGACCACGGCATACACCTGGTCGAAAGCGATCGACGTGAATTTCTTTCAACTGGTAAATTTCCGACAGAACCGGGCTCCCGGAGACAGCGACCGGACGCACGTATTCGTCCAGAGCTACATCTACGAACTCCCGTTTGGCACCGGTAAGAAATGGGCGACGAAGGGCGCGTCCGCGTTGGTCCTCGGGGGTTGGCAGGTCACCGGGTTGTTCACGTTCATGACGGGCACGCCACTAAACATTACGGGCGGCGGCGTTCTGAATACGCCGGGATCGTCGAACCGTCCGGATGTCCTCCGGAAGCCGACTGTACTGGGTGGAATCGGGCGAGGTAACCTGTGGCTGGACGCGTCAGCGTTCCGTGACCCCGGGGTTGGCCGGTTTGGCACCACCGGAAGAAACATCCTGCGAGGTCCCAGTTTTCCCAACGCTGATCTCTCGCTCTTCCGCCGGTTCCGGGTGAATGAGCGGTTTCAGTTGGAGGCGCGGGCCGAATCGTTCAACTTTACGAACACGGCAAAGTTCTCCAACCCCGATGGAAACTTTGTCAGTCCTACCTTCGGAATGATCACGGGGGCGGGGGATGACTTCACAGACCCGGCGGCCCGACGGCAGATCCAGGTTGGGCTCAAGCTAACGTTCTGAGGCACGGAGCCCGTGAGCGATCCGCCGGCCGCGCTGGCGGATCGCTCTTGCGGGATGTGGAGTATCAGCCAGGAGTATGAGCCAAGTAGAGAATCCCGCGGGGCTAAGACTGGTCTGTGACGCCATGGAGCGCTGTCGGGCTCGGCTTGGTGGAAGAGGGAGAGGCAGATCGAGGTTTTGCCGGGGCGTTGCAATGAAGTCTATCGCGGTCCAGTTGAGGTTGCTCGTAATTGTTCCCACGAGTCTGCGCGAAGCGCCTTCGATAAGGCCGTCTCGATAATGAAAAAGAGGGATGGAGCTTTCGCCTGGAAAGAACCAGCAGAGCAGTTCAATGCGGAACAACTCGAGTTTATTGGTTTCGAGATTACAAACGGCTTCATGATACTACTGTGTCAGACAATATGATACGCTTCGGGGGTGGCCCCGCAACCTCCCCCCGCGCCAGGCCCACGCGAACAGCGTCTTGCCGCCTACCTTCAGGGTCTGGCGCAAGCGGCAGGACACAAGGACCGGCATCAGCCCTTAACCAGCTACTGCCTTGGCCTCCTGTTGCCCGGAGAGCGCAAAAGCGTGGAACCCATGGCCGCTCGTCTTGACCCCAACCCCGTCTCGACCCCAACAATGTCCGGCGCGCTCATCAATCCCTGCATCACGTAGTTGCCGTAGCGCCCTGGAATGACCAACTTCTCCTCCAAGCCGTCCGCCACTACGTCCTGCCGCAGATGACCTCCCGTGCGCCCCTCTCCGTCTGGGTGGTCGACGATACCGGCGTTTCTAAGAAAGAAAGGCAAACACTCTGTCGGCGTCGCCCGGCAGTACTGCGGCCAAGTCGGCAAACAGGACAACTGCCAGGTCGCCGTCGGCCTGTCCATCAGCACGGTATCCGCCAGCCTCCCTATCGCCTACGAACTCTACCTGCCGGAAGTCTGGAGCGAAGACCCCGAATGGCGGCGCAAGGCCGGTGTGCCAGACCCGGTGTGCCAGATGATGCCGTGTTCCGCACCAAACCGCTCATCGCCGCCGAACAGATCCGGCAAGCCGTCGCCGAGGGAGTTCCGCGCGCGCCCGTGGTCGCTGACGCCGCTTACGGCAACGACACCAAGTTCCGCCAAGCCTTGCCAAACATCGGGGCTGGAGATGGGACTGGAATACGTCGTGGGCATTCAGCCGACGCTATCCGTGTGGCCTCCGGGCAAGGAACCACTTCCCGCCAAGCAGCGCAAATCGATGGGCCGCCCGCCCAAACTGCGCCAACATGCGCCCAACCACCAACCCGTTCTGGCTTAGGACCTTGCGGCGACACTCGCCCCTGCACACTTGCCCCCAAGGAATGGCAGACGATCCCCTGGCGCGATGGCACAAAGAAGAAGTTGCAGTCCCGTTTTGCGGCAGTGCGTGTCCGGCCGGCGAATCGGGATTATGAACGGAGTGAACCGTTGCCGGAGTAATGGCTGCTGATCGAATGGCCTGCAGGCGAAACGGAACCAACGAAGTACTGGTTGGGGAGCCTTGCGGCGGATACCAACCTGACGGCATTGGTAGCGACGGCGAAGCAACGATGGATCATTGAGCGGGATTACGAAGAGCTGAAGCAGGAGCTTGGCCTGGGGCACTATGAGGGGCGCGGCTGGCGGGGATTCCATCATCACGCCACACTTTGTTTTGGTGGTTGGGCATTGCCGCCTACGGCTTTCTGATTGCGGAACGAAGCCGTTTTTCCCCCTCGGCCCGCGCTGGACAGCTGCAACTTGCCCTACCCAAAGTTCCACCCGACTGGAAGCCACGCGGGGCGAGCGCAACGCCATAACCCGCATTCGATTGCCACCCTCCGAATCCTGGTCGCCAGAGTGCTGGCCGGTCGACTCCCGTGTTGCCCGTTATGTTGCGCCCTTCGTCTATAACACAGTAGCACTCACAGTCCGTGGTTTAAGTCGGCCCTCCTGCTGAGATCAATTGATGCTCAAAATGTTTCCGCGTAAAACTGGTTATGGCGCTGGGAACACGGAGGCAAAGGATCCGGCAGGAGATATCGTGGATCGCCCAACAGGAGTTGCCGGCCTCGGCCGC
>JAINDL010000200.1 GCA_019931245.1 Bryobacteraceae bacterium CoA2 C42 | reverse complement strand
GCGGCGGATACCAGCTTGACAGCATTGGTCACGACGGCGAAGCAACGATGGATGATTGAGCGGGATTACGAAGAGTTGAAGCAGGAGCTTGGCCTGGGGCACCATGAGGGGCGTGGCTGGCGGGGATTCCATCATCACGCCCTTGACGCGGACCACCGCCGACGTCTGGATGAGTACGCCCGCGCCGGCGTGGAAGTGCGCGAGTTGCCCAAGCTCCCGATGAAACTGGCGGTTCTTGATTCCAGTGTCGGCCTGATCGCGCTGCTGGACCCGGTCCTCACAAAGCCCACTTGGACGGCCGTAGTCTTCGAGCACCCCGGCTTCGCCGAGGCGATGCATACATTGTTCACCAACCACTGGCGCAACGCGCGGCGCTTCAGCTAGATCAGACGGTGTGTGGCGTACTCGAAGTGTAGAGGCAGAGTCCGGTTCGAGCGCACTTTCACCAGTACTTGCAAAATTCCCTTTGGCCCCGCGGCCAAGCCGCCGGACTTGCGGAGCAGATTCTCCAGGTGCACCGGCGAGGTGGCGAATTCGGCGGCGGCCAACGTTCCAGCCGAAGTAATGCCAGAGACCACCAGGGACCGCCGCGACCTCTGCCCATCCCCCTCCGAGGGCAGGAATGTCAGCAGGCCGTATACTTCCCTCAACTCATCCGGCATACGGACCACGGGAAAACGTTGGAGGATCTTTCCGCCCGCATCCACCTCCAGCGGGACATGATCCCCGGCGGTGGCGTCAAACCGCAGTTGCAGGGGCAATTCGCGCAGGAGCGTCTTGGCCAGATCGGAGTACTCCGCCGTCGCCAGATACACTACGCCGCGGTTGCGCAAGGCCGGCAAGGCGATCAGGCGCTCGGCCACCATGTCCGTCGGGATGCCGTACCCGGTCAGGTTCTGACCAATCCGCAAGGCGGCCGCCGCATCGCCCCAGAGCGGCGAATTCCCGGTTGGGACCTGGAAGAGATACGGCGCGCCTTCGGGTTTCCGCATCCTCCGGTACCAATCTGCGATCGGGCCGTCCACGGGGTAGATGCCAGGTACTTTGGGCTTCGCGATCGGATACTCCCGGAGGAACGTCGTCGCGGGCGTCGCGATGCAGAGCAGCACCGGCTCCCTGCCGTCGACCAGGCTCCCCCAAACTTGCCGCATCGCCGCGTGCGGCGCTGGCATCCAGCGGTCCCTTTGCCACAGCCAGATGGCCGCAGCGCCCACAATCAGGCCCAGCAAGCCGGTGAGGAGTGGCAAACGCCAGGCGGGGCGCAGCGGCAAGATGACCGGCGCCGGAATCGCACCGCGCTCCCAATATTTCGGCACGTAGCTACCTTTTGGTAACTCCACACGGATCGGTTCGGCCGCGCCTTCGCCCTCGTAGAACTCATCCAGCTTCTTGCGCAGGGCGTATGCCCGATTCCGGACAATGGAATCTTCGTGCGGTGAGAAGTCCGGTGTCCTTCCCAACGCGTCGACGCCGATCGCGTATTCGGTCAACTCCGACGCTTTCCCTTCCAGATCCTTCTCGCACACATACCGTAGGAAAGACTTCAATTGCTCGCTGCGATCCAGCGCCTGGCTGCGCAAGGCAGCCTCCCAGGCGGCGCGTTTGCGGTCCGGACGAATCTCCACTGGCTGCAGCGTGTCTTTCACAAGCCAAATCTTATCAAGATGTTAGCGGCGTATCAAACGTTAGTTAACGGTGCTGGCACTTACATCAGCCGCCGTTGCAGGATAAAAATCAGGTTCATTATGCTTCGTCTGCTTCCTCTTGCTTTACTCGCCTCCGCCGTCTGGGCCCAAACCAACAGCGCTACCCTCCGCGGCACGATTTCGGACGCCTCCGGCGCCTCCGTGGCCGGGGCGAGCGTTCGGCTCGCCAGTCCCGCTACGGGCACGACGGTCACTACCCAGACCAACGATTCCGGGCTCTATGAGTTTCCCTTCCTGGCACCCGGCGGCTATGTACTGCGGGTGGAGAAGTCAGGATTTCAGGTTTACAACCAGCAGGGCATCACGCTCCGGGCGGGCGAAGTGAGCCGCCAGGATGTCTCCCTCACCATCGGGGCCACGACCGACTCGGTCACCGTCCAATCGGACCTGAGCGCCCTACAGAGCGAGACGGCCCAACTGAGCGCCTCCATCTCTCCGCAGCGGATTGAGAGTCTCCCGCTGCTGGGGCGCAATTTCACGAGCCTTATCACGATCCAGCCAGGCGTTACGGCGGTGCAGCCGGCCAACGGCCTGAGTTTCTCGATGAATGGCGGCCCTTCGGGCAACGGTTTCAACATTACCCTCGATGGCACGGACGCGACAGCCATTTCCACGCAGCGAGTCGCGGTGGCGCGCAATGGATTCCAGCAGACCAACACGACCAGCCTGGAGGCGGTGCAGGAAATCCGTGTCTATACTAATAACTACTCCGCCGAGATTGGACGTTCCACTTCCGGCGCGGTCAACGTTGTGACCAAGAGCGGCACCAACGATTTTCACTTCGGCCTGTTCGAATTCTTCCGGAATACGGTGCTCAACGCCAACGGCACGGTGGCAAACGCCGCGCGTCTGACCCGGGCGCCGATTCGCCTGAATCAGTTCGGCGCCAATGCCGGGGGCCGCATCCTCCGGGACCGCACGTTCTTCTGGGTTGGCTGGGAGAATTCCAACCAGCGACGCGGCCGTACCGCCACTTACAACGTTTTGAGCGACGCAGGACGGGCCGCGGTGACCGACCCCACGGTCAAGGGCTATATCGACGAATGGATTCCCCGCGCCACGCAGGTGCCCAACGCCTCCAATCCGCTCACCGGACTTCTCATCCGCAATGAAGCCGTCGCCGTGCGCGAATCCATCGGTACCGCCAAAATCGACCACCGCTTCACGGACAAGAATCAAGCCTTTTTCCGCTACAACATCCTCGATGCGGTTACACAGAACCCGAACCTCTTCTTCCCCAAGGCCCTCGCGCAATCCAACTCGCGCCAGAGTCTATATACCTTTGCCGACACGCACACCTTCTCGCCGACCATGGTCAATGAACTCCGCCTCGGCGCCAACCGCTTTGTCACGCCGCAAATTGGGGGCGGTCCGTTGCCCTCGATCACCGTTGCCGGCGGCTTTTTCGCCAGCGTTGGCACGACCGAAAACTATCTCAATACGGCATACAACCTGATCGACACCATGTTCGTGCAACGGGGCCGGCATGGCATCAAGTTTGGTTTCGAATACCGCAAGATCTACGCCGGGCGCAAAGCCGAAGGTAATGCGAACTTTGTCTACAACTCGCTCCCCGAACTGTTCTCCAACACCCCGTCGCAATTGAACATCTTCCAACGCTACGGCGGCGTCACAGGCACGGGAGGGAGCATCTCGGGGTTTGTTCAGGACGATTGGAAGATCACCTCCAAGCTCACCCTGAACCTTGGCATGCGCTATGACTACTTTTTCCGGCCTGGTGAGCTCACCGGCCGCACCTACAACATCATCAGCGGTATTCCGCCGATCTCGAACTTACAGTTCAACCGCACGGGCGAACCGATCACGTCGCGGGACGTGAATAACTATGGTCCCAGGATTGGATTCGCCTGGAGTCTTTTCCCGAAGATGGTCCTTCGCGGTGGCTATGGAATCTTCTTCGCCCCGCAGCAAGCGAGCATGGGCGTGGCGATGGCGGCCAACGCCACACCGCCGTTCCTGAGCGAATCGGCGACTGACCAGGCTTACATTCAACCGGCGGTGGCTTATACGCGCTCGGACACCGCCATCCGCTATCCGCTCACTACTTATGGCTCGCGTTTTCCAACGTCGGCGCCTACTGTTCTCGACCCCAATTACAAAGAAAACTACGCGCAGCAATGGAACCTCACGATCGAGCGGGAAATCATGTCCGGCAGCGTGTTGAGCATTGGGTACGTTGCTTCCAAGAACACGAACATCCAGGCGAGCCGTGTCCTTAACCTCCCGCGTCCACTCGTGAACAACACGCGGCAGGATCCGCGCTTTACCAACATCACCTACATTGGACCGCTTTCGGCTGGGCACTACCAGAGCCTGCAAGCGGTCTTCACGCGGCGGCTATCGCGAGGGCTCACCATTGACGCCAACTACGTGTGGGCGCATTCCATTGATAACTTCGCGCCATTCTTTGGGCTCAATAACGCGTCCGCCCCTTTGCAGAATCAGGACGACCTCGCCTTTGAACGGGGGGAGGGGGAGTTTGACGTTCGGCATCAGTTCAAAGCCAGTTTCCTTTACCAGCTTCCGTTCCGCAGCAAGAATCTGATACTGAATCAGGTTGCCCACGGCTGGGAGTTGAGCGGCATCACGATCGCCCGAACCGGCACTCCCTACTCCATCCTCACCGGCCGCTCCATTGGCGATGGCCTCAACAATCAACGCGCCAATTTCGTGCCCGGCCAATCCTTCTTCACCAGCAATGAACGGAAGCTCAACGCGCAGATCATCAATCCGGCCGCGTTCTCCATTCCCACTGTCCAAGACCCAACCAACGGCTTCCGCCTTGGCAACGTGGGCAAGAGCGCCCTTACGGGCATGCCGAGCGTCAACTGGAATCTGGCGATCCACCGCAACTTCTCGCTGTTTGAAAAAGGCAATTTGCAGTTCCGCGCGGAAATGTTCAACGCCTTCAACCAGGTCAATTATTCGAACCCGATCAACAATATGAGCAACCCGAATTTCGGCCGGATTCTCGGCGCGGCGAGCCCGCGTGAAATTCAGCTTGCGCTAAAACTAAATTTCTAGGATCCAAATGAAGAGTCTCTTCCTCCTGTTCACCTTGCCGCTGATGGCGGCCGAGGTACGCAATGACATCACCGTCTACGGCAGCACTCCGGCGGGCATTGCGAGCGCCGTCGTGGCTGCCCGCGAAGGCAAACAAGTGCTCCTGGTCGAGCCCACGAAACACTTCGGGGGCCTGCTCACGGGCGGGTTGTCGAACACAGACTTCCGGACGCTAGAGGCCGTGACGGGCTTCTACCGCGACTACATGGACCGCGCCCTTGCCTACTACGAAAAAAAGTACGGCAGGAACTCCAAACAGGCCCACGACTGCTTCTTCGGCGCGCTTACCGAGCCACACGTCTCAGATCTGATCTTGCGGCAGATGATGGCCGAACAGCCCACGCTCAAGCTCTGGATGGACACCAAGCTGACGAGCGTTAAACGAAAGGGCACAACCATAGAAACCGCGCAGATCGGCGGGCAAACCGTCCGCGCCAGCGTCTGGATTGATGCTACCTACGAAGGCGACCTCGCGGCCATGGCCAAGGTGCAATACCGGACCGATCGCGAATCCACGGCGGAGTATGGAGAACGATTCGCCGGGATTATCTATTTTGACCAGGGACGCATCCTGCCGGGGTCCACTGGCGATGCCGACCCGAACATACAGTGCATGAACTTCCGCATCATCATGACCAACCGGCCGGAGATCCGCGTCCCCGTATCCAAGCCGCCGGGCTACAACCGCGAGGAGTTCACCAAGATCATTCCTTATTACCGCAGCGGCCAACTCAAGGAGATCTATACCGAAGATCATTCGGGCATCATCCGTCTGACGCACATCACGAACGGCAAGGCCGACATGAACGACATCAAGCAGGCGGTCGTCCGCTTCTCCCTGCCCGGCGAGAACAACGCGTGGCCGGACGGATCCTGGGAGGATCGGCAGAAGATCTATGACCGGCACCTGGCGTACGATTACGGCTTGCTCTACTTCCTCGCCAACGACCCGGAGCTGCCCGAGGAGACCCGCGCCAAGGCCCGCGAATGGGGTTTGGCCAAGGACGAATTCGTCAACAACAACCACATCTCACCGCCCCTTTATGTGCGTGAGGGCCGGCGTATCCTGGGAGACTATCTCTTCAAGCAACAGGACACGGAGACCGCCCCGCGGAGCGTGCGCGCCAAGGCGCAGCCGGAGGCGATCGCCAGTGGCGACTATTCGCTGAACTCCCACGGGCACCAGGCGGCCGGGCCGCTGTATCCAAATCTGGTTGAAGGTGACTTTGGCTACAGCACGACGCCGTTCATGATCCCGTATGGCGTCATCCGTCCACGTGAGGTGACCAACCTCCTGGTGCCCGTCGCCATCTCGGCCACACACGTTGGCTACTCCGCACTGCGGTTGGAACCGACCTGGACGTCGATGGGCCACGCGGCCGGCCTGGCCGCCAGCATGGCGCTCAGCCATGGGAGCAATGTAAAAAATGTTCCCCTTGAAAAGCTGCAAGCCAAGCTGCACCAGCAAGGTCAGGCCACGAGCTACACGAGCGACATCGAGCGCAAGTCGCCACTCTTTGTCCCGGTACAATGGGCGGGCCTGCGTGGGTTGTTGAGCGACATCGTCCCGTTCGAAACCGCCGTGATGGCGCCCTTGAAGCGTCGCTTTGGCACCCAATACAGCTTTGCCCACGCCAACCATGCCGTGGAGCCGCAACAGAAACTCGACGCGCGCCTGGAGACGCTTTGGAAGAAGCGCCTCCCTTGCGCGGCCCAGGTGAACGCCTCCACGCGGGGTGAATTTCTCCAGAAAGCATATGACGCCTGTCAGGCCAAATCCCGTTAATCTAGGGGTATGATGTGGTTCCGGGCCGCCTTTCTATCCGTCCTTCTTTCTTCCGTTTTGTCTAGCTAG
>JAINDL010000066.1 GCA_019931245.1 Bryobacteraceae bacterium CoA2 C42 | reverse complement strand
GCCCGGGCCGCCCCCGCCGCCGGGTCCGCCCCCGCCGCCGGGTCCGCCCCCGCCGCCGAGCGACCCGCCACCCCCCTTCCCCCCTCCCAGGCCGCCCATCGAGGACATCCCGGAGCCGTCCACGCTCATCCTGGTCGCCGGTGCCCTCGCCCTCCTCGGCGCCAAAGCCTCCTACGACCGACGCCGCCAACGGTAAACCACCCAGCCCCCGCCCCGAGCGCCGGGGGCTGGCCCTCTTTACTTCACCACCCGCACCCCCAACTCGCCCCGACCCAGCCGCACCCGCAACTCCTCACCCGCCTTCGCCTCCTCCGCCGACCGCACCACCCGCCCATCCCCCCGCATCACCACCGCATACCCCCGCTCCAAAATCGCCAGCGGACTCAACTGCGCCAACTGCGCCGCCCCCACCTCCAGCCGCCGCTCCGCCGCCCCCAACCGCCGCCCGATCAACTCCTCGAGCCGCCCCCCCGCCCGCTCCCACCGCCGCCGCCCCTCCCCCATCCGCAGCCGCAAATCCAGCCGCCGCAGCCGCAAATCCAGCTCCGTCCACCGCTCCCGCGCCGCCCCCACCGCCTCCCGACCCAGACCCCGCAATACAAAATCAGCGTCATCCACCCGCTGCTGCAGCCGGTTGACCTTCCGTGCAATCGACGCCTGCACCCCCTCCACCCCCACCGCGCTCCACCGCCGCTGCGCATCCACAATCACAAACCGCAGCGCCTGCGTCATCCGCCACTGCGCGCTGTCAATCTGGTCCAGCATCGCCTCCCGCGTCCCCGTAATCACCTCCGCCGCCGCCGACGGCGTCGGCGCCCGCAGGTCCGCCACAAAATCCGCAATCGTAAAATCAGTCTCGTGCCCAATCGCCGAAATCACCGGCACCGCGCACTCAAAAATCGCCCGCGCCACGCTCTCTTCGTTGAAGGTCCACAAATCCTCGAGCGACCCTCCCCCCCGCGCCACCACCACCACCTCCGCCCATCCCCCCGCCGAAAAATGCCGGATCCCCTCCACCACCTGCTCCGCCGAACCCGCCCCCTGCACCAGCGCCGGCCACAACCGCACGTGCAGCCCCGGAAACCGCCGCTCGATCACATGCAGAAAATCGCGGATCACCGCCCCCGTCGGCGACGTCACAATCCCAATTCGCCGCGGCAGCTTCGGCAGCGCCCGCTTCCGCCCCGCCGCAAACAACCCCTCCGCCTCCAGCCGCTTCTTCAACTGCTCAAACGCCAACTGCAGCGCCCCCTGCCCGAGCGGCTCAATCGTCTCGACGATCAGCTGATACTCGCCCCGCGGCTCGTACACCTCCACCCTCCCCCGCGCCACCAGCGCCAGCCCGTCGTGCGGCTTGAACCGCAGCAGCCGGTAGCTCCCCTTCCAGCACGCACACCGGATCTGCGCCCCATCGTCCTTCAAGGTAAAGTAGGCGTGCCCGCTCGTCGCCACCTTCAAGCCGGAAACTTCCCCGCTCACCCAAATGTTTGTAAACTCGGTGGATAGGATCCCCGCAATCTCTCCCGTCAGCTCGCTGACCGTGTACTGTCGCCGCGGCGCTAAGTCCATCCCCCGATTCTCTCACCCGGAGCCCCTATGAGTCCTCAAGACGTTCTCGCGTTCGCCCAGGAAAACGGCGCTAAGCAACTGGATATGCGGTTCACCGATATCCCCGGCCTCCAACATCACATCTCCTACCCCATCGCCATGCTCACCGAAGACGCCTTCGAAGAAGGCTTCGGCATCGACGGCGCCTCCATCCGCGGCTGGGCCGCCATCAACGAATCGGACATGATCCTCATCCCCGATCCCCTCACCGCCATGATGGACCCCTTCTACGAGGTCCCCACCCTCGTC
Organism: Bryobacteraceae bacterium CoA2 C42; assembly: GCA_019931245.1. Classification (GTDB taxonomy): domain Bacteria; phylum Acidobacteriota; class Terriglobia; order Bryobacterales; family Bryobacteraceae. The sequence goes on along the minus strand of JAINDL010000066.1, from coordinate 48,240 downwards.
ATGACCGGCATGGTCAAAGATCCCATCACCCGCCAATCCTACGAACGCGACCCCCGCCACATCGCCCAGAAAGCAGAGGCCTACCTCCGCTCCACCGGCCTCGCCGACACCTGCTTCGTCGGCGCCGAAGGCGAGTTCTTCGTCTTCGATAACATCCGCTTCGACAGCACCCCCAACTCCGGCTACTACTACATCGACGCCGAAGAGGGCCGCTGGAACACCGGCCGCGAGTCCAACAACCACGGCTATCGCCCCCGCTACAAAGAGGGCTACTTCCCCGTCCCCCCCACCGACCACTACCAGGACCTCCGCGCCGAAATGGTCCAGGTCATGGAGTCCTGCGGCCTCGTCATCGAGTGCCACCACCACGAAGTCGCCTCCGCCGGCCAGTGTGAAATCGACCAGCGCTACGACACCCTCGTCAAATCGGCCGACAACATGATGACCTACAAGTACGTCGTCCGTAACGTCGCCCACCAGTACGGCAAAACCGTCACCTTCATGCCCAAACCCATCTTCGGCGACGCCGGCTCCGGCATGCACTGCCACCAGTCGCTCTGGAAAAACGGCAAGCCCCTGTTTGCCGGCGACGGCTACGCCGGCCTCAGCCAGATGGCCCTCTGGTACATCGGCGGCCTCCTCCGCCACGCCCGCGCCCTGTCCGCCATCATCGCCCCCACCACCAACTCCTACAAACGCCTCGTCCCCGGCTACGAAGCCCCCGTCAACCTCGCCTACAGCCGCCGCAACCGCTCCGCCTGCTGCCGCATCCCCATGTATTCGTCCAGCCCCCAATCGAAGCGCGTCGAGTTCCGACCCCCCGACCCCGCCTCGAACCCCTACCTCGGCTTCGCCGCCATGCTCATGGCCGGCATCGACGGCATTCTGCGCAAAATCGAACCCGGCGAACCCCTCGACAAGGACATCTACGACCTCTCCCCCGAAGAGATGAAGTCGGTCGCCTCCATGCCCGCCTCCCTCGAAGAGGCCCTCAACTGCCTCGAAGACGATCACAACTTCCTTCTCAAAGGCGACGTGTTTACCGAAGAGCTCATTGAGACGTATATCGCGTATAAGCGCCGCCACGAGGCCGAAGCCGTCCGCCTCCGGCCCCACCCCTACGAGTTCGAACTCTACTACGACATCTAACCTCCCCAACCCGTTGTCCACCGTCCTCCAACTCGCCATCTCCCGCGGCGGCCTGCCCAAGCTGCCCGTTCTCGAAGCCGAGGTCACCCCCCTCGGCCTCGCGGGCGATGTCCAGAAGAACCGCAAGTACCACGGCGGGCCCCTCCAGGCCCTCCTCCTCCTCACCGCCGAAGGCCTCGAAGAGCTACAGGCCGCCGGCTACCCCGTCTACCCCGGCGCCCTCGGTGAAAACATCACCACCCGCGGCCTCGACCGCCGCCTCCTTCGCCTCGGGCAGCGCTACCGCCTCGGCGAAATCGAAATCGAACTCACCAAAATGCGCGAACCCTGCCGCGCCCTCGCCCCCTTTGGCGAATCCATTCGCAAAGCGGTCTATGATGCCGACGTGCGGGCAGGGAAGCCCACCTCCCCCCGCTGGGGCCTCGCCGGCTTCTACGCCAAAGTCCTCAAAACCGGCCGGCTCTACCCCGGCGACCCCATCACCCTTCTCCCGGATCCATGTTGATCGCCACCGCCTACCTCTCCCGTCTCGAACAACTCCACCCCGAAGCCTGCGAACGCATCAAGCGCCAACCCTCTTCCTACCAGTCCGCCCTCGCCGTCTTCGCCCACTCCCCCTTCCTCGCCGAAGAGATCCTCCAGCATCCCGACTGGCTCGAAGAGCTCTGCGCCGGCCCCTCGCTCCACCAGTCCTGCCACTCCTTCCAGTTCGCCGCCCGCCTCGAAGCCGCGCTCCCCCCCGGCCTCCCCGACGCCGTCCACCTCGCCCGCTTCCGCCGCCGTGAACTCCTCCGCATCCTCCTGCGCGACGTCCGCGGCCTCGCCCAACTCCCCGAAACCACCGGCGAACTCTCCCACCTCGCCGACGCCATCCTCGACGTCACCCTCGCCCGCGTCATCGCCCACTACGCCCGCCGCCACGGCCTCCCCTCCGCTTCGCTCTCCGTCCTCGCCGTCGGCAAACTCGGCGGCGAAGAGCTCAACTACAGCTCCGACATCGATCTCATCTTCCTCTACGCCGCCAACGGCGACACCGCCGGCCCCAACGTCATTACCAACAAACAGTTCGCCATCAAGGTCGCCCAGCTCACGACCGAACTCCTCTCCCGCTACACCCCCGAAGGCATCTGCTACCGCGTCGACCTCCGCCTCCGCCCCGAAGGACGCCTCGGCGAGGTCGCCATCTCCCTCGACGCCGCCAAAAACTACTACCAGTCCCGCGGCCGCGACTGGGAGCTCCAAATGCTCATCAAAGCCCGCGTCGCCGCCGGCGACTCCGCCCCCGGCCGCGAACTCCTCGCCTTCGTCCAACCCCTCATCTATTCCACCTCTCTCGACTTCTCCGCCCTCGAAGCCGTCTCCCAAACCCGCCTCCGCATCCACGAACAGCTCGCCAGCCGCAAACTCCAATCCGGCTCAATCGACGTAAAACTCTCCCCCGGCGGCATCCGCGATATCGAATTCCTCGTCCAGTGTCTCCAGCGCCTCCACGGCGGCCGCGAACCCTGGGTCCGCCACGGCGGCACCATGCTCGCCCTCTCCCGCCTCCACGATAAAGAGCTCCTCTCCCCCATCGAATACAGCCGCCTCACCAGCGCCTACCAGTTCCTCCGCCACCTCGAACACCGCCTCCAGTTCGAAGACGACCGCCAAACCCACACCCTCCCCCCCCCAACCGAAAGCCATCGCCCGCCGCATGCCCCCCGCCGAAGCCGGTGGCGTGGTCTCCGCCGAACGTCTCCTGGAAACCCTCCACCTTCATCTCGCTGAGGTCCACGAAATCTACGAACGCGTCATCCACGCCCAACAGCCCGTCTACCACGCCCCCGAACCCGCCGCCCAACCCTCCAATCTCGTTCGCTTCCTCGACCAGAAGGCCCCTGGCCTGGCTACCCTCCTCGCCCTCCGCCCCCCCGCCCGCTCCGCCCTCGCGCTCGAACACTTCCTTGAAAAAATGCTCGACCTCCCCGGCTGGCTCGGCCTCCTCGACTGCAATCCCAAACTCGCCAGCTACGTCCTCGATATCTTCGAAACCAGCCCCTATCTCTCCGAACAACTCGTCCGCACCCCCGACCTCCTCGCCGAGTTCGCCCTCTTCCACACCGCCCCCACCCCTCCCCCGCCCAACGCCGATCCCCCCGCCCTCCGCCGCTACTTTCGCCGCGAAATGTTCCGCCTCCAGGCCGAATCCATCTGCCTCAACCGCCCCGTCTTCACCACCCTCGAACGCGCCTCCCAACTCGGCGAATGGATCATCGACGCCGCCTACCGCATCGCCGCCGCCCCCGACCCCTCCCCCGGCCTCATGGTCATCGCTCTCGGCCGCCTCGGCATGGGCGAGTTCGACCTCGGCTCCGACGCTGACCTCATCTTCGCCCTCCCCGATTCCGCCGCCGGCGAACTCGCCCGCGGCGACCGCATCGCCGAACGTCTCATCGAAATCCTCAGCGCCTACACCGGCGAAGGCATGATGTTCGCCGTCGACTCCCGCCTCCGGCCCAACGGCCGCGCCGGCTCCCTCGTCCAGTCCGCCGCCGCCTTCCGCGACTACTTCGAACGCCACGCCGAAACCTGGGAAGGCATGGCCTTCATGAAGGCCCGCGCCGTCGCCGGCGACCGCGAATCCACCACCGCCTTTCTCAACGAACTCCAGCACATCGACTGGCGCCGCTACGGACAGTCCGGCCGCTCCCGACACGAACTCCGCCGCATGCGCCTCCGCCTCGAGCGCCAGCACGGCGCCGCCCAGCCTCTCAAAGCCGGCGCCGGCGGCTACTACGATATCGACTTCATTCTCATGTACCTCCGCCTCAAAAGCGCCGGGTTCTTCTTCAAACAGCTCTCCACCCCCCAGCGCATCGACGTCGTCGAAAAAATGGGCCACCTCGATCCCGCCAGCGCCCTCTTCCTCCGCGACGCCGCAACCTTCTATCGCGCCCTCGACCACGGCCTCCGCGTCATCTTCGGAAACGCCGAACCCGACCTCCCCAAATCCCCCCTCCACCTCGAAATGCTCACCGACGTCATCCGCCGCTGGACCCCTCCCCATTTGCACGATCAGCCATTGCCCGCTAAAGTGGAACTGATCCGTCGACAAACCCGTCAAGTCTTCGACCGTCTCTTCGCCGCCCCATGATTGCCTGCTGCCGTCCCCTTCCCCTGTTCCTCCTCACCGCCTTGCCGGCCCTCACCGCCGACCCCCACCTGCTCGACCGCGCCTACCAGCGCATGTACAACTTCGACTTCCCCGGCGCCCACGCCCTCATCGACCAGCACGTCAACGATCAACCCCACGACCCCCTCGGCTACTCCACCCGCGCCGCCGCCCTCGTCTTCCAGGAACTCGACCGCCTCCGCATCCTCCAGGCCGACTTCTTCCTCGACGACGACCGCATCGCCGAAAAAAAGAAACTCCGCCCCGACCCCAAAACCCGCGATGCCTTCTACTGGGCTACCCGCCAGGCCCAGGAACGCGCCGACTCCATCCTGCTCAAAAAACCCAACGATACCTCCGCCCTCTTTGCCAACTCCCTCGCCTGGGGCCTCACCACCGACTACGCCGCCTTCGTCGAAAAACGACAGCTCACCTCCCTCTCCTACGCCAAAACCTCCCACTCCTACGCCAAACGGCTCATCACCGTCGACAAATCCTTCGGCGACGCCTACCTCACCACCGGCCTCAGCGAGTACATCCTCGGCAGCCTCCCCTTCTTCGTCAAATGGTTTATCAAGTTCGACGACACCAAAGGCTCAAAACAAGTCGCCATCGAAAATCTCAAATTCGCCGCCAAAAACGGCCGCTTTCTCGGTCCCTTCGCCCGCATCCTCCTCGCCGTCGCGGCCCTCCGCGAAAAGAAGAAACCCGAAGCCCGCGACTGGCTCCACGGACTCGTGAGAGACTATCCGGAGAACCCCCTTTTGAAACACGAACTGGAGCGCTTACGTTGAGCCGCCTCACTGACTATGAAGGCTGCGGCCCCCTCCGGATAATCCGGGAATTTACCGACTTCGACGGACAGTCCCTCCGCCCCGGACAATCCGTCGAATTCGACTTCTACAGCCGGCTTCCCTTCGACGCCGGCTTCACCTTCTCCCGCAACGGCAATTCCGTCCTCCGCCTCTCCGCGGACGTTCCGGCCGATGCCCATATCCTCGACCACCCGGAAAACTACTTCCTCCTCCCCCTCCCCCGCCTCGCCTGGTACACCAACGGTCCCGCCCTCCCCGTCACCCACCGCTTCACCGACTGCCACGGCCGCGCCTTCCTCCCCGGCGATCAGCTCAATTGGGCCGTCCACGAACGCGATCAAACCCAGTTGATCCATTCCTTCCTCAGCCACGCCGGAGAAGTCCTCCAACTCGACGAACAGAACGAACAGCAGGCCGCGGTCCTCCTCTACCCCGAACGGTTCTTCGACCTCCCCTTCGATGCCCGCCCTCTCTGATTTCGCCGGCCGCGGCCCCCTCCGCTGTAAACGTCCCTTCGTCGACGCCGATGGCAACATCTGGCTGCCCGGCGACCCCCTCCAGTTCTCCGCCTCTCTCCCCGGCGAACCCCATCAGTTCGCCGCCGGACCCTCCGTCCTCCTCCGCCTCCTCCCCTCCGATATCGAACAGGGAGAAGTTCTGCTCCAACCCGAACTCTACTTTGAACTGCCCCCTCTCGACGCCTGAAAGCGCATAATGGGAGTAATGCGGTTCGTTGCCCTCATCCCCCTGCTGCTCCTCGCACCGCCCTCCACCGCCCAGGTCATCGAGTTTGAGTCCGGGGGGTTGAAGTATCAGACCCTCACCAAAAATGGCGTCACCATCATGTACGCCCACCTCGACGCCACCGTCCGCGAATACGTCACCATCCAGGTCGCCGTCTCGAACGGCACCCGCCAGCCCGTCATCATCCGCCCGGAGGACTTCTCCTGGTATCCCCAGTCCGGCCCCGCCATCACCCCCGTGGCGGCTCGCATCGTCGTCCGCGAAATGCTCTCAAAGGCCCGCCGCGACGATGTCGTCGGTCTCGTCGGTGCTTATGAAAATGGCCTCTACGGCCTCCAACAGCTCCGCTCCTCCACCGGTTACGAATCCCGGCGCCGCGCCGCACTCGCCGAAGTCGAATCCGCCAAGCTCAAGGCCGCCGCCGCCGCCTCCGCCATCGCCTTTGTCCAAACGAAACTCGCCCCCGGCGAAACCACCGACGGCGCTCTCTTCTTCCACACCATGGCCAAACCCCTCCCCCCAGGCGTCCTCAAGGTGATCTGCGGCAATCAACTCTTCGAGTTCGTCCTCGCAGAATCCACTCCCCAACTCAAAACCCGTTAGGCCCCCGCCCCCGCTACCGCCCGGCTCCCGGAGAAAAAAAACCCGGCGAGCCGCGTCCAGGACAACGGCCCTCCGGGTGTGAGCGGAGATAAGGAATCAACAAACGCCGATCGGCACTCCCAATCAATGCAACCGCCGTCAATACCACTGCGGATGCGGATATCGAAGCGCCCGCCGCAGCCCTTAATCTTCCGAACAAGGGCCGACGACAACCATTGACAACATTAGATTAGGGGTCTGGCTCAGACGTGTCTATTGAACCCATGTACTAGCCCGACAACCGTCCCCCGCCGTAGCTCTCGCCACCACCCCCGGTCAAGACCGGAAAGCCCCCCGAATTCCCCCGAAACAGCCCCATCCACCCTGTACCTTCGCGCAACCCGGCCCGGCCGGATGTAGACCACCAGGCCCGGTACAGTTCGCGCCAACAGCGCCTGCGCCGCCCGCCAAAATTCCCGATTCCCCCCACACCCCGCATCCTTCCCGCCCCGCCCCGCATCCTATCGGCTACCAGATCTTTTATGCCAAACCTATTCGACCCCCTCCCCCTCGGATCGCTCACCCTCCCCAACCGCATCGTCATGGCCCCCATGACCCGTAGCCGCGCCTCCCCCGCAGGCCTCGTCGGCGAACTCACCGCCACCTACTACGCCCAGCGCGCCTCGGTCGGCCTCATCATCTCCGAAGGCATTGTCCCCTCCGCCATGGGAAAAGGTTACGTCCGCATCCCCGGCCTCTACACCTCCGAACAGATCACCGCCTGGCAAACCACCACCCGCGCCGTCCACAACGCGGGCGGCCGCATCTTCGCCCAGATCATGCACTGCGGCCGCATCGCCCACCCCCACCTCCTCCCCGGCCGCGCCCAGGCCGTCGCCCCCTCCGCCGTCACCCCCAACGGCCAGATGTGGACCGACGACCTCGGCCTCCTCCCCCTCGAAGCCCCCCGCGCCCTCGAAACCCACGAAATCCCCGGTATCGTCGAAGAGTACCGCCAAGCCACGGCCAACGCCTACGCCGCCGGCTTCGATGGCGTCGAACTCCACGCCGCCTCCGGCTACCTCCCCATGCAGTTCCTCTCCTCCGGCACCAACCTCCGGACCGATCAGTACGGCGGCTCGCTCGAAAATCGCCTCCGCTTTGTCCTCGAACTCCTCGCCGTCATGATCTCCGTCGACGGCCCCGGCCGCGTCGGCATCAAAATCAGCCCCGCCATGCCCTTCAACGACATCACCGACGCGAACCCCGTCGAAACCTACTCCGCCCTCGTCCCGGCCCTCGCCCCGCTCGGCCTCGCCTACCTGCACGTGGCGCAAACCGTCCCCGCGCCCGACTTCCACGCCCTGCTCCGACCCCTCTTCCCCGGCCTCTACTTCGCCGGCGCCGGCCTTACCCAGGAGTCCGCCGCCGCCCTGCTCTTGAGCGGAAAAGCCGACGCCGCCGTCTTCGGCACCGCCTTAATCGCCAACCCCGATCTCCCCGCCCGCTTCGCCTCCGGCGCACCCCTCGCGGCTCCCGACCCGTCCACGTTCTACACGCCGGGAGCCCAGGGGTACACCGACTACTTGCCGAAGTAAGCGTCGTCCACCACAATCGGCATGGACGCCTTAATGGCGTCCACCGCCTTCTTCGCCAACTCCGGCCGCAGCTTGCCTTCAATCTCTTTCCGCAGATCTTCGAGGCTCTTCGACCGCTTCTCTTCGACCAGGATCAGATGGTATCCAAACGGACTCTCCACCGGCTCGCCCACCTTGCCAATCGGCTGCGTAAACGCCGCCTGCTCAAACTGCGGCACCATCTGCCCCTTGGTGAAGAAACCCAGGTCGCCGCCCGCCGCGCCCGATCCGGCGTCGTCGCTCTCGGCCTTGGCAATCGCCGCAAAGTCCCCGCCCCCGTCAATCTTCGCCTTCAAAGCCTTCGCCTTGGCGAGCGATTCCTCTTTGGTCAGGTCTTTTTGGCCCTCCTTGAGCGGCACCCGCGATCCCTGAAAACGAATCAGAATGTGCTTGGCCTTCACCTCGGCCGCCTCGCCCTTCATCTCTTCGTAGGCCTTCTGCACCGCCGCCTCGTCAATCGTGATCTTGTCGGCAATGTTCTTGAACAACGTCGAAGCCAGGATCTGCTCGGTCTGAAACTCCAACTGCGCCTTCAGCTTCGGGTCCTGATCCACCTTCCGCTTCCGCGCCTCAATCGCCATCATCTTCAGGTCAGCGAACTGCTCGGCCACCCGCCGCTTGTTCGGCCCGGTCGCCTGCGTCCGGATCTGCTCGGGCAGGCCGTCCAAAAAGCGCTCGTACTCGCCCTTGGTAATCTTGGTATCCCCGATCTGAATCACCACCGGGTCGTTGGCCTGCGCCAAAATGCCGGACGCCGCCGGTTTGGCCCCCGCTGCGGGCTTAGCCGCCGCTGCCGCGGGCTTGGCTGCCGCCGCGGGCTTGGCTGCCGCTGGTTTCGCCGGCGCCGGGGCCGCCTTTTTGGGCGTCGGCGTCTGGCCGTTCACAACCAGTGCAGAAAAAAGTGCGATACCGCTAAGTCCAACAAACAAATAACGTTTCATCGAAATACCTCGATCCAGGATATCGCGAAATCGCCCGGAATACTTGCACCCGTCCGCTATGCTCTCCCGTAGAGGATCAAATCGTACATGAAAACAGCTTCAAAACGGCCCGGTCCGGCGCGCTTGCGCGCCCTTTGGCCCGATATCTGGGCGCTCGTCAAGCCGCGCCGGGGTGCCCTCGGTCTCGGACTCCTCCTCATCGTCATCAGCCGCGTCGCCGGTCTGGTGCTGCCGGCCTCCACCCGCTATCTCATCGATGATGTCCTCGGCAAGCAGCAGTACGGGATGCTCAATCCGCTCATCCTCGCCGTCTTTGCCGCCACGGCCGTGCAGGCGGCCGCCTCCTACAGCCTGACCCAGCTGCTCTCGAAGGCCGCCCAGCGCCTGATCGCCGAAATGCGCGCCAAAGTCCAGGCCCACATCGGCCGTCTGCCCATCGCCTACTTCGACGCCCGCAAATCCGGGGAACTCGTCAGCCGCATCATGACCGACGTCGAAGGCGTCCGCAACCTGGTCGGCACCGGCCTCGTCGAACTGATCGGCGGCCTGCTCACGGCCCTGCTCTCGCTCTTCATCCTGCTGTCCATCAGCACTTCGATGACCGTGGTCGCCATGGCCGTCGTCCTTGTCTTCACCGGCCTGCTGCAAAACTTCTTCCGCAAGCTGCGTCCGGTGTTCCGGGAGCGCGGCGTCATCCAAAGCGAAGTCACCGGCCGGCTCACCGAATCGCTCGGCGGCGCCCGCGTCATCAAGGGTTACCACGCCGAAGCCCGCGAAGAGGAGGTCTTCCGCCAGGGCGCCAACCGGCTGCTCAACAACATCCTGCAGTCCCTCAGCGGCGTCTCGCTCATGTCGCTCTCGGCCACCCTGCTCATGGGCATCGTCGGCGCCCTCGTCATGTGGATGGGCGCCGGCCAGATCATCGGCGGAACCCTCACTCTGGGCGGCTTCGTCACCTTCACGGCCTTTCTCGCCTTCCTGATCGCGCCGGTCTTCCAGATCGTCAACATCGGCACCCAATTGACCGAAGCCATCGCCGGCCTCGAGCGTACCCGCGAGATTCTCAACGAGGCCCGCGAAGAGGACGACCCCCGCCGCCAGGTTGCCCTCGGGCCCATCCGCGGCGAAATCCGCTTCGACCGCGTCTCGTTCCAATACGAGGAAAACAAACCGGTTCTCCAGAACATTGGCTTCGTTTCGTCACCGGGCACCATGACGGCGCTGGTCGGCTCCTCCGGTTCGGGCAAGTCCACCATCATCGGCCTCATCGCGGCCTTCTATGTTCCCAACGAGGGTACGGTCTCGGTCGACGGCATCGACCTGGCGACCGTCAAGATCGCCAGCTACCGCACCCAAATCGGTGTCGTCCTCCAGGACACGTTCCTGTTTGCCGGCACGATCCGCGAGAACATTGCGTTTTCTAAGCCCGGCGCCTCGGAAGAGGATCTCATGCGCGCCATCAAAATCGCGCGCGTCGACGAGTTCTGCGAGCGGTTCCCGGAAAAGTACGACACCATTGTCGGCGAACGCGGCGTCAAGCTCTCCGGTGGCCAGCGCCAGCGCGTCTCGATCGCCCGGGCCATCCTGGCCGACCCGCGGATCTTGATTCTTGATGAGGCGACCAGTTCGCTCGACAGCGAGAGCGAGGCGCTGATTCAGGAGGGCCTGAACTTCCTGATGAAGGGCCGCACAACCTTCGTGATCGCCCACCGGCTGTCCACTATCCGCCGGGCCGATCAGATTCTGGTGGTCGAAGCCGGCGAGATTGTCGAGCGCGGAACGCACGGCGAACTGCTCGCCACCGAGGGCCGCTACCGCGACTTGTACGAAAAGCAGCAGGGGCTGGAGAAGAACCTGTTCCTGGCCCCTGGCGAAGGAGACGTCTAGCGCGGCGGCGCTTGGCTTCGTTTCGCAATTTCACTAGTAGCGCGGCCGTGCCGCGGCCGCGCTTGGCTTCGTTTCGCTATTTCGTTAAATTCTCAAACCAGTAGCAGCCGCTCTTGCCGCCCACGGCGATGTCCAGGTCCCCGTCCCCGTCCACATCGCCCACAGCAATCTGCATGCCGGCCCCGGCCATCCCGCCGTACTCGATAATGTGCCGGACCCACTCGATGCGCTTGCCGTCCGTGGTCCGCTGATACTCGTACCAGTAGATGCCCAGCGCATCGTTCACCCCGGGCTCATGGTCGTGCGCGAACAGCCGTTTGCCCGCCACCAGGTCCTTCTTGCCGTCTCCGTTCAGGTCCACCAGCGTCGTCGCGTGCGCCTGGCTCCACACATCGTCCACTTTCTGTTCGTTGCTGAACTTCCCATCGGCGTCCTGCGTCAGCCAGTAAATGCCAAAATCATGGGCGTGCGGCCAGACAATGTCGTTCCGCCCGTCGCCGTTCACATCGAGCGAGTACATAAACCCGGTCGCTTTCTTGATCTCCCACGCCGCGTGCTCGGTCCAGTTCGGCGCCTCCAGCCATCCCTTCGGGGTGATGATGTCCGTCTTGCCGTCTTTGTTGACATCGCCGGCGCCGATCCCGTGGCCGAAGTTCTTCTCGCTCACGGCCCGGCGCTCAAACTTACCCTTCACAAACTCGTAGTACACCGTCGGCGCCTTCCCGCCAAACTGCGGCAGAATCTCGTTGGCCTTTCCATCGTTGTTCAAATCCACGAAGAACATGAACTCGACGCTATAGCCCTCATCAATCAAGTGCTCCTTCCAGGCGCCCGTCTTGCCGGGGTTCTCAAACCAGGCGATGCGCTTCGAAAAATAGCTGCAGCTGATCACGTCCATGCGTCCATCGCCGTTGACGTCCATCGTCAGGTCGGTGAAATTGTCGATGTAGTTGTTCAAAAAACCCATCGTCCGGAACTTGTGGCTCTTCCACTTCTTGCCCGGCAACTGTTCGTGCCAGTACTCTCCGTTGACGACGTCGATGCGTCCGTCCCCGTTCAAATCGGCCAGCGCCGCGGTTTCGTTGGCTCCGAAGTGCAACTGGTGCTTCCGGAACGGAATATCTTCATTGCGGCCGGCCCACAGCGCGCCGGCGGCCAGCAGGATTAAAGCGTAGCGATGCATCGCCCCGATTCTATCGGAGAATGCCCCGCCGTAGAAGGTCGGGCAGAATCTGCCGCCGCAGGCTCGGCGAAATCAGCTCCCCGTCGTCCCCGGCCCCAAACCAGACCAACTCCCCAATCTCGCCGCTCGCCACCGGCTCCCCATCGAGCACCCCCTTGTAGAGCGAAATCCTGACCCGCCGCGCCTCGCCCGCCGCCTCGTCTTCGTAGTTTCCAAAGTGCTCTATAGCATTTACCCCGGCGTCCAGCTCCTCGCGGATCTCCCGCGCGAGCGCCTGCTCCTCGCTCTCGCCCGCCTCCGGCTTGCCGCCCGGCAGAATCAGCAGCGTAGTCCCGCGCCGCTTCCGGCACAGCAGCACCCGGTTATCCCGCACCACCAATAGCCCGATCTTGTGAATCATTGGAGAATCGGAAAGGTCAGGTAGTCATGCGGCACAAACAGGCTGCCCTCGGTCGTCGCCACCGGCAACTGCACCCGCCGCCCGTGCCGCAGCGCCTGTTCAAACTGCTCCGTGACGGCCGTCACCTGCGCCCCGCTCTCGTGCGCGAACTCGAGCCGGAAGTGCCGAATCCCTGCCGCCTTCCAGCGCCCCAGGTGCGCCCCCGCCTCCTGCGCCTCGGCCCCGAACACCGTGTTCCGGCACCCGGCGTCCGCCAGCACCGGATGCGCCCGCCCCTGCTGGTCCCGCACCGCCACCCGGTGCGCCTCGCACGGCCGCCCACAGTCTTTGTAGGAAGTGCCCGTCGACAGAAACCGGCAAAAGACGCAGTGCTCGGTATGAAACACCGGCAGATGCTGATACGCGATCGCCTCGATCTGCTCCGGCCCCACCCGCCGCGCCAACTCCGCCACCTGCTCCGCGTTCAGGTCATGCGCCGGGGTAATCCGCTCGAGACCCATCTCGAGAAACGTGTCCGCCGTCAGCGAGTTCGCCGCGTTCAGGCTGAAGTCGCCCACCATCGCCGCCCGCCCCCGCAGCACCGGAATCAGACTCGCCGGCCGCACCAGCAGCGGCACCCCCAGCCGCGCCAGGAACTCGGCCATCTTCTCCTCGCCCGGCTTCAGAATCCGCGGCGTCGCCACCCGCACCGTCAGCCCCGTAGCCAGCACCCGGTCAAGCGACGGCCGCAGCCCGTACAGGTCCAGGTAATCGAGCGTGATGCTCGCCGGCGCCAGGTCAATCGCGGCCTCGAGCTGCTCCGGTGTCCGGACAAGCAGGTGCAGTTGCACCGGCCCGCCGGCCGCCGGCCGCGGCGTCACCGCCAGCGCCACCTCGCCAATCACCACCGGCGCCCGCTCCCCCTGCCGCTCGGTAAGCCGTTCCACCGCCCCGCGCCGCACCCGGTTCAGCAGCGACACCGGCACAAACGGCTCGCCCTCAACCATCAACTCCACCGTCCGCAGCTCGTACGGCGTATTGCCCAACCGGCTGAACTGCTCCCGCACCGGTTCGATCGTCAACCCCCGCCTCTGCGCCGCCCCGAGCGGTTCGCCCGACTCCACGGTCACCGTCACCGCGCCCACGCGCCACACCGTCCGCAGCGGCGCGCCCACCCGCGCCTCCACCGTCACATCCACCGGCTGTTTCCGCACGAGCGTCCCCTGCGTATACGGCTTCGCCGCCCGGTCCACCTCGGCGTCATGCGTCCGCCAGACAAGGTCCCCGGGCCGTATGCGCCGGAAGTCGATCGCCCCGTTGGCAAACCGCAGCTCGCCCCGCTCGCTCACGCTATAGACGTTGCCGCCCTCCTCGCGCTCCTGCGGGCTCCGCCAGTCGGCGGCGTCGAACACCACCCCGTCCCCCGGCTTGCACGGCACGGTCAAATCCACGATCACCGCCTCGGCCAGCACCTGCCGCACCGTCCCGAGCCGCACCCCGCGATGCCGCGGCGACCGCCCCTCCACCACGGCCTGATGGTTTGTCCCGGTGAGGAAGAAAGGGCCGAGTCCCCGCGAGTAGGCCTGTTCGAGCAGCGGCTTCTGCCCGGAGATGTCCGCCCCGTCGACGGCCATCCGGTAGGCGCGCGTCGTCAGCGCCACGTAGGCCGCGTCTTTGTACCGGCCTTCGATCTTGAGTGCGCCCACCCCGGCGCCGATCATCTCCGGCACCTGTTCGAGCGTGTACAGGTCGCCCGGCGAGAGCAGATACCGCGCCTCGTCGAGCGGCGTCACGCTCCCGTCTACCTCCAGCTCATACGGCAGCCGGCAGGCCTGCGCGCACTGCCCCCGGTTGGCGCTGCGCCCGCCCCACGCCTCCGACGAGAAGCATTGCCCGGAGTAGGCCACGCAAAGCGCGCCGTGGACGAAGATCTCGAGTTCGCACCCGGTGGCCACTTTAATGGCGCGGATCTCGTCAAGCGACAGCTCCCGCGCCAGCGTTACGCGCTGCACGCCCAGGCTCTGCGCGAGCCTCACCCCTTCGGCGTTGGTGATACTCATCTGGGTGCTGGCGTGGATTTCGAGCTCCGGCGCCAGCTCCCGCACGAGGCGCAGGACGCCAATGTCCTGGATGATGACGGCGTCCACCCCGGCGCCGGCGATGGCGGCCAGCACCCGTTTGGCCTCGGCGAGTTCGTGCTCGAAGACGAGGGTATTGAAGGTGACGTAGCCGCGCACGCCCCGCTGGTGTAGGGTGCGCATGACCTCCGGCAGCTCTTCGAGCGAGAAGCCGACTTTAGCGCGGGCGGTGAAGTGTTTCAGACCAAAGTAAACGGAGTCTGCCCCCGCCTCGACGGCGGCCCGCAACTGCGGCCAATACCCCGCGGGGCTCATGATTTCCGGCTTCACCCCTCTAGGATAGCGCCCCGCCTTGTGATACCCTAAAGGGTAACGCGTGGCGCTATCGTCTAGTGGTTAGGACGGGGCCCTCTCAAGGCCCAGGCAGGAGTTCAATTCTCCTTAGCGCTACCAAGATTCTCAGATATTGCCGAATTTGTCCCAAGCGTACCCGCTGTTACCGGGCTTGGCATTGTCTTTCTTCCGGCCGAGCGCCAGGATGTGTTGATTGACCCCGTTTTGTCCCTGGTAGACCCAGGCGATGCCGGTATCGTTCGTCAAATGCGCGTGTTTCGCGTGTGGGTCAAGCGCTGACGGACCGGGTGTGCCGTAGCCGGGGGCTCGGGTACGTACTTCGGTCAGCTTGTTCAAAATGCTCTGATCCGCTTCGCAGGCGTTCCGCAGCTGCGCGGTTTCGTAAGTCATGGCCATATTCGGGACAATCCTCCACGAACATCTTACGCCATCGCCAGATGCCGCAGTAGGGGTCCCTCGGTACGTGCCGCCTGCCGCTTCGGCAGGGCAAAACGCTGCTTCATCGCCAGCGCGTTCCAGAACGATTGCCCACCGGCATCGTTCGTGAAAAACACGAACGACCGGTCGGCGAAAGCCGCCACATCCTGCACTCGGACCTGCCACTGATCCAACTCCGCCACCGAGTACCGGTAGCCCGGGCCCCGCGACGGCAACCGCTCGTCGAAGTCCACATACCAGTCCGGTCGCTGCTTGCCGTGCAGCCGCGTGTAGCCGATTGCCGACGTCAAATGCGCCGTCGGACCCATCGCCCGCACATGCTCCGGCTGGTCAATGTTGGCAAACCCCACCCGATGGTCGATCAACGTCCCGATCGCCTCCGGACACGCCCAACTCTCGTGCCGCATCTCCGCCACCAGCGGAAACTCGGCAAACGTCCGGCGCACCTGGATAAAGTAGTCCCGGTTTTCCTGCGTGAAGCGGAACGACCAGGGAAAGGTCATCAGCACCGCCCCGAGCTTTCCCGCGCGGCGCAGCGGTCGCAGCGCCGCGCAAAACGCCTCCACCGAAGGCACATCCAGCCGACGTTCGTGCGTAAACTGCCGGTGCAGCCGGGCCACAAACTGAAACCGCGGGTTGCAGGCGCTCTTGTCCAGCCAGTACTTCACCACTTCCGGCCGCGGGTAGGACTCAAAACTCGCCGGAATCTCCACCGCGTCGAACCGCTCGGCGATAAACTCCAGCGCGTGGAAACCCTTCGGCCTCCCCGCCGGATAGATCACCCCTTCCCAATGCGAAAAGTTCCAGCCGGAGGGGCCAACCAGCACCGGCGTGCGGGCAGGCAACAACAGTTCGGAGTCCAGAGAAAAAGGGGTCATGGGCAGCCTCGGAATAGCTTTGCTTTTTATTCGCCCCCAGAATAAAGCAGATTGCGTCGCCCGTCAAGGAAAAAGATTCGCCTCTTATTCGCCTTCACTGGCGGGGCATCCTTTCCTCAAAAATAAAAAGCGCCGGCGGGTAACCTCTGGCATCCGGCCGGCGCTGTTTATTTAAATCCCCGTTACGAAGGACGGGCGCGCATCCCAAACCTAAAGTTACGCGCCCGTTCGCTTCATAGCCGTTAGTCGAACATGCCCTCGTACAGAACACTGCTCAGGTAGCGTTCGCCTGAATCTGGTAGTACTACCACGATTGTTTTCCCCTTAAACGCGGGTTCCTGCGCGAGCTTCAGCGCTGCGGCGGCCGCAGCCCCGCAGGAGATGCCGCACAGGATGCCCTCTTCGCGGGCCAGGCGCCGGGCGACTTCGACGGCCTCTTCGTTGGACACCTGTTCGACGCGGTCGACGATGGACAGATCGAGCGTACCGGGGATGAAGCCCGCGCCGATGCCTTGAATCTTATGCGGCCCCGGCTTGACCGTCTCGCCGTTTCGCGTCTGGGTGATGACGGGACTGTTGGCGGGTTCCACCGCCACCGAGAGGATTTGCTTGCCGCGCGTGTGTTTAAAGTAGCGGGAGATGCCGGTGATCGTCCCGCCGGTGCCCACGCCGGCCACCAGGACGTCCATGTTGCCGTCGAGATCGTCCCAGATCTCCGGGCCCGTGGTCTGCTCGTGAATCGCCGGGTTGGCCGGGTTTTTGAACTGTTGGAGAAGCACATACCGGTCCGGGTCGCGCGCCACCAGCTCTTCGGCCTTCGCGATCGCTCCCTTCATCCCCAGGGGACCGTCCGTCAGCACGAGGTTGGCGCCGAAGGCCTTCAGCACCTTGCGGCGTTCAATCGACATCGTTTCGGGCATGGTGAGCGTGATCGAGTAACCGCGCGAGGCGGCGACAAACGCGAGCGCGATGCCGGTGTTGCCGCTGGTCGGTTCGATCAATTCCTTGCCGGGGGTGAGGATGCCCCGCTTTTCGGCATCCCACACCATGGAGGCGCCGATGCGGCATTTGACGGAGTAGGCCGGGTTGCGCCCCTCCACCTTGGCATAAACGGTTGCCCCGCCGGGAGCGACCACACGGTTCAGTTTGACGAGCGGCGTATTGCCGATCGACAGCGAGTTGTCCTGATAGAGCATCGTTGCACTTCCTTCGAAATTAGATATCCCAGTTGGGAATGTACTTGCCTTGGCGTTCCTTCCAGCGCAGCGTGAGATCGGCGAGGCTGGTTTGATCAATCACTTCGGAGATGGCCCGGTCCACCCGGTGCCACATTTCGGAAAACGGAGTCTCTCCGCGACGCTTGACGGCGCCCGGCGGGGCGCCCTTGCCCCCGTCGACATGCCGGATCACCTCACCCACGGTGATCGTTTCCGGCGCCCGGGCGAGCAGATAGCCGCCATCGGCGCCCCGCCGCGATTCGACAAAGCCGCCCTGCTTGAGGCCGGCGAGAATCAGTTCGAGAAACTTCTGCGGAATCTTCTGGCGGCGGGCGATGTCGGCGATCTTGATGGGCGTGGCGCCGCCCTGGGCGGCCAAGTCAAACAGGGCGTGCAATGCGTATTCGCCTTTCACCGAGATCGTCATTTGTACCTGTTCGAGCGGGTCGCGGGGGGATGAAGCCGCAATCCCTAATTCTCACTAGGGATTATACTATTTGTCACAAGCGGGGGTCACTTCCACTGCAGGTTCACGGGCTGGGGCTGCTTGCGCGGCGGGGTCCGGGCGGCCTTGCAGATGGCCTCCATTTGGGCGACGACCGCGGGGTTCCGGGCGGCGACGTTGCTGCGTTCGCCGGGGTCGTTGCTCAAATCATAGAGCTCGAGCGGCCCGTTGGCTTCCGGGCGGACGGCCTTCCATTTGCCCTGGCGGACGGCCTGCCGCGGGGTCTCTTCGGCGAAGTTTCCACTGACGGGATAGTGCCGCGGAAGCTCCCAGTACAGATAGTCGTGCCGGGCCTGCTTGCCGGTGCCGAGCAGGGTGGGGACGATGGAGATCCCGTCGATATCCTTGGGCGGGGTGGCGCGGGCCAGTTCGGCCAGCGTGGGCAGCACATCCTGAAACATCCAGGGAAACGAGCTCACCCCGGGCTTGATGCGGCCCTTCCAGTGCACGATCATCGGCGTCCGGATGCCACCTTCGTAGAAGGTGGTTTTGTGGCCGCGCAGCGGGCCGGAGGAGTTGAAGAAGCCACCGTCGTTCCAGATGGGTGTCGCCGAACCGTTGTCGCTGCAAAAGAAAACGATCGTATTGGCGGCCACCTTCTCCGTTTCGAGCAGTTCCATCAGCCGGCCGACGTAATCGTCGAGCCGGGAGATCATGGCGGCGTAGGCCGTCCGGGGTTTGGCCTGGTTGGCGTAGTGACTGCGGGGATCGAGGTAGGGTCCGTCTTCGGCGATCTTGCCGTCGAACTGCTCCATCTTTTCCCGGGGGGCGATCAATTCGAGGTGGGGCAGGGTGACCGGGAGATAGCAGAAGAAGGGGGTTTTCTGCCGGGCGTACTGCCGGATGAAGCCTTCGGCGGAGGACGCCGCGATATCGCTGGTGTAGGTGGTGTAGGTATAGGCGGGGCCGCGGGGCG
The DNA here is from genome assembly GCA_019931245.1 of Bryobacteraceae bacterium CoA2 C42. Classification (GTDB taxonomy): domain Bacteria; phylum Acidobacteriota; class Terriglobia; order Bryobacterales; family Bryobacteraceae. The sequence goes on along the minus strand of JAINDL010000066.1, from coordinate 29,383 downwards.
CTTCCTCGATGTTTTCGCCGTCGAAGAAGTAACCGGGGTAGTGGAAGTGCGCGTGGATCTGGTGCAGGACGCCGTGGAAGGCGTCGAAGCCCTGGCGGGTGGGGACGCCGGTGGTATCTTTGTCGCCCAAACCCCACTTGCCGAAGCAGCCGGTCTTGTAGCCCGCGGTGTGGAGCACCTCGGCGACGGTGATGTCTTCGGGCAGCAGGGGGACGCCGCCGCTGTTGGCCCGGACGGAGGTGTGGCCGGTGTGTTTGCCGGTCATGAGCACGCTGCGGGAGGGGGCGCAGACGGTGCAGCCGGCGTAGGCGTCGGTGAAGCGGAGTCCGCCGGCGGCGAGCTTGTCGATGTGCGGGGTGGGGATGTGCCGTTGGCCGTAACAGCCGAGATCGCCGTAGCCGAGATCGTCGGCCAGGATGAAGAGGATATTGGGCGGGGCGGAGGTTTGGGCCTGCGCCGCGGCGGCGCCGAGGGTGGAGAGAAAGGAGCGGCGATTCATGACATACCAGTCTAATCCCTTGGGTAGGAGGGCGTTGCCGGGTAGAGGGTGAGGGCCTCCGGTTACCGCGAACCAAGGGCGCATGAATTGGCGCCGCGTCCAAATTTGGACAGTCGCTTACGCTGGTTGGCCGTCGGCGGTTGGCCGCCGGGGCTGGGGAGTCTGTCTGTTCCGGCCGCGAGAGCGGACCGGGCTCACGGGTTGTCGAACTGCCTACATTTGGACAGTGGCTTTTGCTGGCTGGCTGTGGGCGGTTGGCCGCCGGGGCTGGGGAGTCTGTCTGTTCCGGCCGCGAGAGCGGACCGGGCTCACGGGTTGTCGAATGGTCAAAATTTGGGAACGCGCACTCGATGGCCGGCCGTTGGCTGATGACGTTCGGGCGCTTGGCCCCCGCCGGCTTTGCCCGCCATAGCTAATACCGGGGGACGGAGGGGTCTATTTCCCGGCTCCAGCGGTCGATGCCGCCGATCATCGAAACGCAGTTGTCGACGCCCTGCGCCCGGAGCCAGTTCACCACGTTCAGGCTACGGACGCCGTGGTGGCAGTAGATCACCAGCAGCGTCTCCTCCGCCTGCGCATCCAACTGCTGCAGATGGGCGGGCACCGAGTACATCGACAGCAGGTTGGCGCCTTCGATCCGGCACAGAGCCCACTCTTCCGGCTCCCGGCAGTCGATGAGGCACAGCGATTCGCCCGCCTCGCGCCTGGCTTCGATCTGTTGCGGCGTCAGTTCGAGTTCGGTCATGCAGGGGGGCCTAATGATCGCGGGAGGTGACCAGATCGGTCACGCTCAGCAGCGCCCGCTGGTAGGGCGAGTCGGGGAACTGGTGGAGCAGGACGCGGGCGCGGTCGGTAAAGATCGTGGCGCGCTCCATCGCCCGTTCGACGCCACGGTAGCGCATGACGATGCCCAGGATCGTGGCAAAGGAGACCGATTCGTAGCTGCGCTCCCGGAGGACCGTCTCCACCTGCTGCCGCTCGGCGGGCGTGGCGTCTTCAAGGGCGTAGATGAGCGGCAGGGTGACTTTGCCCTCGCGCAGGTCGTTGCCGACCGGCTTGCCGAGCACCTTTTCGCGGGAGGTGAAGTCGAGAACATCGTCGACGAGTTGAAAGGCGATGCCCAGATTCCAGGCAAACTCGCCGAGTTTGGCTTCGTCGGCCTCGCCGGCGCCCCCGGCCATGGCGCCGAGGCGGGCGCAGACGCTGAACAGGCTGGCCGTTTTGCGGTCGAGCAGCTCCATGTAGTCGGCCTCGGAGATCTCGAGCCGGCCGAGCCGCTCCAACTGAAGCAGTTCTCCTTCGACCATCAGCTGGGTCAGGCCGATTAACAGATCGAGCACCCGGAAGTTGCGGGAGCGCAGCGCGATTTGAAACGCCTGCATGTACAGCCAGTCCCCGGCGAGCACCGAGGTCTGATTGCCGAACAGGACGTTGGCCGAGGGCTGGCTACGGCGGGTTTTGGCCTCGTCGATGACATCGTCGTGCACCAGCGTGGCGGTATGGACCATCTCGACCACCGCCGCCATGGCTACCGCCGCCTCGCTCGGTTCGCCGAACAGCTGACAGGCGAGCAGCACAAGGGTGGGCCGCAGGCGCTTGCCGCCGCTCTGCTGCAAGTGGCGGTTGATGGCGGTGACGGCATCGACCGAGGAGATGGACTCGAGACCCATCTTCTCTTCGACGCGCCGCAAATCCGCTTCAACAAGCTTGAAGATCTCGCGGGCCGTTAACGCCTGACCAAGCTTGCTCATTCCCATGGAATCACCCAGTGTATCCTTCCGCCGCGTCGGGGAACAACCGCAGAAAGTTGGCCGTGGTGGCGGCGGCCACGTCGGCGAGACTCAAATTCTTCAATTCGGCAATCTTTTTTGCCGTTTCGACGACAAAGGCCGGTTCGTTGCGCTTGCCGCGGTGGGGCAGGGGAGCGAGGTAAGGCGAGTCGGTTTCGACGAGAATCCGGTCGAGCGGGGTGATGCGCGCGGCCTCCTGCACCTCGGGAGCCTTGGTGTAGGTGACGATGCCGGAAAAGCTGATGGTGAAACCCATGTCGAGGCTGCGCTGGGCTTCGGCGGGGCCGCCGGTGAAGCAGTGCATGATGCCCGGTCGTCCGGTGGGGGTCCAGTGCTCTGCAAGAAGGGCGAACGTGTCGGACCAGGCCTCGCGGGTGTGAAGGATGATGGGTTTGCCGGTTTCGGCCGCGAGGCGAAGCTGGGCGGAAAACACGCTCTGCTGCGTCTCGCGCGGCGAGAAGTCGTAGTGATAATCGAGTCCGATTTCGCCTAGGCCCACAACTTTACGATGCCCGAGCAGAGACCGGAGTTGCGGAATACATTCGGGGGTCCATTTGGCGGCGTCGTGGGGGTGGACGCCGGCGGTGGCGTAGACGAAGGGGTAGGCCTCGGCGAGGCGGAGGGCTACGGCGAGATCCGGCGGGCCGTCGCCGGTGCCGATGGCGAGCAGCAGGCGGACGCCGGCGGCGCGGGCCCGCTCGATGACGGCTTCGCGGTCGGCGGCGAAGCGGACGCCATCGAGATGGCAGTGGGAGTCGATGAGCATTACTTGAGGCGGGCGCCGACGGGCACGTCCTCAAGGAACCCGGCGACGGTGGGCTTGCCGTCGGCCGTGGAGGCGGCGACGATCATGCCGTGGGATTCGATGCCCTTGAGCTTGCGCGGGGCGAGGTTGGCGACGATGACCACTTTGCGGCCGAGCATCGATTCGGGATCGTAGACCTGCGAGATGCCGGCGACGATGGTGCGGGGCTCCGCTTCGCCGATGTCGATTTTCATGTGGAGCAGCTTGTCGGAGCCCTTCACCTTTTCGGCGAACTTCACCTGGCCGACGCGGAGGTCGACTTTGACGAAGTCGTCGATGGTGATTTGGCTTGAGAGGGGGATGCCGCCGGGGTCGGCCGGGGCGGCGGGTTCGGGCGTCTTGCCGAGCAGGAGATCCTGCCGGGCCTTTTCGATCTCTTCGAGTTCGTTGATTTTGTCGATGGTGGGCTGCATTTCGAGGCGCGGGAAGACCGGTTCGACCGGCGGGATGGTTTGGCCGGCGGGGAGTTGGCCGGCTGCGAGTTGGCCGAAGCGTTCGGCGGTGAGCGGCGTGGCATAGCCGAGCAGCCGCCAGATTTTGCCCGTGCTTTCGGGCAGGACCGGGGCGGCCAGGAGCGTGGCGGCGCGGAGGGCATCGGCAATGGTGTACAACACTTCGTTGAGTTTTTCGTCCTCTTTCGCCTTGAAGAGTTTCCAGGGGGCCTGTTCGACGATGTACTTGTCGGCGGCGCCGATGAGCTGCCAGATGGCCTCGAGACCTTTTGAAAACTCGAACTTCTCGTAGCCGTCGATGGCGGCCGCGGTGGCGGCGGCGATGTTGTTGGCAAGGGGGAGCGCCGCGGCGGCCGGTGGGGCCGGGATAATGCTGCCGCGGTACTGCTGGATCATGCTGAGGGTGCGGCTGGCCAGGTTGCCGAGGCCGTTGGCGAGGTCGGCGTTGTAGCGGGTGACCATGGCATCGTAGGCGAAGTTGCCGTCGGCGCCGAAGACGATCTCGCGCAGGAGGTAGTAGCGCAGGGCGTCGGCGCCTATCGCCTGGCGGATGGGTTCCGGGCGGACGATGTTGCCGCGGGACTTCGACATTTTGTTGTTGTCAAAGAGCAGCCAGCCGTGGGCGAAGATCTTTTTGGGCAGCTCCCAGCCGGCGGCCATCAGAAACGCCGGCCAGTAGACGGCGTGGAAGCGGACGATCTCTTTGCCGATGAGGTGGAGGTCGGCCGGCCAGCGGCCCTCTGCGGCCACGGCCGTGTGGTAGGCCATCAGGGCGTCAAACCAGACGTAGAAGACGTGGCCGGGTTCGTCCGGCACCGGGATACCCCAGCGGATGGTGGTGCGGGTGATGGAGAGGTCGGCGAGGTCCTGCTTGAGGAAGGCGAGGACTTCGTTGCGGCGGGTTTCGGGTTGGAGGAAATCCGGGTTGTTTTCGTGGAGGGCGATGAGTTTTTCGCGGAAGGCCGAGAGTTTGAAAAAGTAGTTTTCTTCGGTGACTTTTTCGAGCGGTTGGCCGGTTTCCGGGTCCACGTCGCCTTCCTTGGCGTCCGGGACGAAGGCTTCGTTGACGACCGAGTAGTAGCCGGTGTAGGAGCCCTTGTAGATGTAGCCGTTGGCGAGGCAGTCTTTGAAGAGGCGCTGGACGTTGGCGGCGTGCTTGGGATCGGTGGTGCGCTGCTCGTGGTCGAGGGCGAAGCCGAATTTACGCCAGGTGGCGCTGAATTCGTTGGCGACGGCGGTGGTGAAGGTCTCCGGCGTCTGGCCCGCTTTTTCGGCCGAGCGCTGGATCTTGATGCCGTGTTCGTCGGTGCCGGTGGTGAGGACGACGTCGAAGCCCTGCATCTGCTTGTAGCGTTTGATGACGTCGGCCGCGATGGTGGTGTAGGTGTGCCCGATGTGGGGGGCGGCGTTGACGTAGTAGATGGGGGTAGTGAGGTAGTACTTATCCATTTAGAACTCTTTGAGATAGGCGTATTGGGCCTGGGCCAGGACGTCTTTGAGCGGGACGCCGCGGGCTTCGGCGAGGGCGCGGCAATCGTCGTACTCGGGCGTGGCGCCGTGCGCGGTGATCTTCATGCGGACCTCGCCCCAGGGGGTTTCGACGTTGAGGAAGCGCCGGGCGGCGACGCGGCGTTCGGCGGTGATGACGCGGAGGCCGATCGTGGTGGTTTCGCTGAGCACGATGGCGGCGAGGCGATCGGTATCTTCCGGCTTGGCGAGGACGGTGAGCAGGGTGCCCGGCCGGTTTTTCTTCATCTGGAGCGGCTGGAGGGTGACGTCGAGGGCACCGGCGGCGAGGAGGCGGTCCATGGCGTAGCCGAGGATCTGGGGGTTGGCGTCGTCGAGGTTGGCGGTGAGGACCTGGATGGTGGTGGCTTCGCTGGCGCCGGTGCGCTGGCCGATGGTGGCGCGGAGGACATTGGCCTGGACGGCGAAATCGGCTGAGCCGGCGCCGAAGCCGGTGGACTGGATGGAGAGCGGGGGCAGGGGGCCGAAGTGGGTGGCGAGGGTGGCGACGATGGCGGCGCCGGTGGGGGTGGTCAGCTCCATCGTGGGGCCTTTGGCGTAGATGGGCTTTTGTTTGAGGAGTTCGGCGGTGGCGGGAGCGGGGACCGGGAGGGTGCCGTGTTCGGTTTCGACGGTGCCGCTGCCGACGTTGATGGGCGAGCAGGCGACGTCGGTGACGCCGAGCAGGTCGAGGGCGACGCAGGCGCCGACGATGTCGGAGATGGAGTCGACGGCGCCGACTTCGTGGAAGTGGACGAGGTCGAGCGGGACGCCGTGGATGTGGGCTTCGGCCTCACCGAGCTTCAGGAAGATGTTGAGGGCGTTCTGTTTGGCGGTGGGGGAGACGGCGGTGGCGCGGTCGATGATTTTGGCGATGTGGGGGAGGTGACGGTGGTCTTTCTGCTTGCCGCCGTCGACGTGGAATTTGGTGGCGGCGAGGCCGCGGCGCCGGGTCTTTTCGTAGCGGTAGGTGGCGCCGAGTTCGAGCGAGAGGAGGCAGTTGATGACGTGGTCGCCCGGTGCGCCGGCGTCGATGAGGGCACCGACGGTCATGTCGCCGGAGATTCCGGAGAAGGCGTCGAAATAGCACGTCGTCATAGAGTCCTCTTTGATGGTACGACTTTGCTGGTAGGAGGCGTGGCCGAGCCGAGCCTACAGCGCGGCGCGGGCGGCGAGGACCTGCGCGACGGCTTCGTCCGTTGTGGGGGCGAGCGCCGTGAGGTGGCCCATCTTCCGGCCGGGGCGGGCGGAGAGCTTGCCGTACAGGTGGAGCTTGACGGCGGGGAAGGCGGCGGCCGCGGCCCAGTTGGGTTCGTTTTCGGTCCAGATGTCGCCGAGGAGGTTGGCCATGGCGGCGGGGCGGAGGAGTTCCGGCGAGCCGAGGGGCAGGCCGCAGGTGGCGCGGAGCTGCTGTTCGAACTGGCTGGTGACGCAGGCGTCGAAGGTGAAATGGCCGGAGTTGTGGGGGCGGGGGGCGAGTTCGTTGATCAGGAGGCGGTCGTCTTTGGTGAGGAAGAATTCGACGCAGAGGACGCCGACGGCGTCGAGTTGTTCCATGACGGCGCGGGCGATGGCAATGGCTTCGTTTCGCACGGTGTCGCTGACCCGTCCGGGGGCGCGGGTCAGGTCGAGGATGTGGTTTTTGTGGTCGTTTTCGACGACTCCGTAGTGGACGAAGTCGCCGTCGGCACCGCGGGCGGCGACAACGGAGACCTCGCGGTCGAAGTCGATCAGCTTTTCGAGGACGCAGGGTTGGCCCTGGGCGCGGCGCCAGGCCTCTTCGGCCGCCGAGGGGGAGTAGATTTTCGTCTGGCCTTTGCCGTCGTAGCCGAAGCCGGCGGTTTTGAGGATTGCGGGGGCGCCGAGGGCGGCGATGGCGGCTTCGAGGTCGCTGAGCGAGTTGACCTCGCGAAAGGGGGCGAGGGGGAGGCCGTGTTTGACGAGGAACTGTTTTTCGCGGAGGCGGTTTTGGGTGGTGTGGAGGACGTCGCCGTGGGGGCGGACGAGGGTGGATTCGGCGCAGGCGGCGGCGGTGGCCGCCGGGACGTTTTCGAACTCGAAGGTGACGGCGCGGACCTGGCTTGAGAAGCGGCGCACGGCGTCGAGGTCTTCGTAGGGGGCGACGATTTCGAGATCGGCGACCTGGCCGGTGGGGGTGTCGGTATCGGGCGAGAAGGTATGGACGCGGTAGCCCATGCGGCGGGCGGCGATGGCGAACATGCGGCCTAGCTGGCCGCTGCCGAGGACGCCGACGGCGTTGCCGGGTGGAATGACGCGGTGGGTCATGGGAGGGTTTTGGGGGCCGCTATCGGCGAGAGGCCGCGGCGGGTGGCGGCGCGAGTTTGAAAGGCGAGCGGGTCGGCGTTGAAGGGGGCGGGCTGGCGGATGGCGAGGAGGCCGCCGGCGGCGCCGGATGGAATGACGCGGTGGGTCATGGGAGGGTTTGTTCGCGCACCATCTCGGAGAGGCTGCGGCGGTAGGCCTGAAGCTGGTTACGGAGGTCGGGGCGGGTAGTCGCGAGAATCTGAACGGCGAGCAGGGCGGCGTTGATGGCGCCGGGCTTGCCGATGGCGAGGGTGCCGACGGGGATGCCGCCGGGCATCTGGACGATGGACAGCAGGGAGTCCATGCCCTTGAGGGCGTGGCTTTCGATGGGAACGCCGAGGACGGGAACGGTGGTCTGGGCGGCCACCATGCCGGGCAGGTGCGCCGCGCCCCCGGCCCCGGCGATGATCACCTCGAGGCCCCGGCTTTCGGCCGCTAGCGCGTACTCGGTGAGCAGGTCGGGGGTGCGATGGGCGGAGACGACCCGGCACTCATGGGAGACGTTGAATCTTGTGAGCATCTCGCCGGCGTGCATCATGGTGTCCCAGTCGGACTTGCTGCCCATGATGACGCCGACGAGAATTGGCTCGTTCATTGAGAGTTACTGGCCCTGGCCGAGCGAGAAGTCGGGGCGGCCATCAAAGGTACACAGACTTTCGTACTTAATGAAGTCGTAGTTGGCGACGAGCAGCGCCTGCAGTTGCGCGATCACCTGCGCGTGCGTGACCGGACCGTTCTCGGCGGCCGAGGACATGAATCGGCAGCGCCAGGCATCGCAGCACAGCGTATCGGGAAAGCCGTTCGGCCACACCTTCACGCCGCGGTTGGAGATCATGACGAGCTTCAGTCCGTCGATGGCCACCTGCGAAAGCGCGCTACCCAGATCCTCGGCCGTGCCCGCGGTCCAGTTGATGAAGATATCGACGCCGATCTGCTGTTTAACCTCCGGCACGTAGTGCGACTTGCGGTCGGAGAGATCCTGTTGCGGCGCGTTGCTGTAGCGGGCGGCCTTCAGTTTGGTGGGCTCCTGCCCCAGGCGGTCGACGACGGCCTGGGCAAACTCTTTGGTTCCAACCTTCTGCGTGGAGACGCCCTCGGCGTAGATATCGTAGGTGTGGATGCCGTCCTCGACGGTCCGGAGCCAAGCGTTATGCACCCGTTCGGCGATGTCGGGCTGGTCGATGTGGACCAGCATCATGACGGCGCCGAGCAGCAGGCCCGACGGGTTGGCCAGGTTCTGGCCCGCCCGGCGGGGGGCCGACCCGTGAATGGCCTCGAACATGGCATACTTAACGCCGATGTTGGCCGAACCGGCCAGGCCTACCGAGCCGGCAATCTGGGCGGCCACGTCGGAGAGAATATCGCCGTACAGGTTCGGCATGACGATGACGTCAAAAATCTCCGGCGTATCGGCCAGTTTGGCTGCGCCGATGTCGACAATCCAATGTTCGTTCTCAATCTGCGGGTACTCGGGCGCGATCTCATCGAAGACCTTGTGGAACAGGCCGTCGGTGAGCTTCATGATGTTGTCCTTGCTGAAGCAGGTCACCTTCTTACGATTGTTGCGAACCGCGTATTCAAAGGCATAGCGCACAATGCGTTCGCAGCCCGGACGCGTCATCAGCTTCAGGCACTGGTAGACGTCCCGGCTCTGGCGGTGCTCGATGCCGGCGTAGGTATCCTCTTCGTTTTCCCGGACGATGACCACGTCCATCTTCGGATGCAGCGTATCGACGTAAGGATGGTAGGCCACACACGGCCGGATGTTGGCATAGAGGCCGAGCATCTTGCGGGTGGTGACGTTAAGGCTCTTGAAGCCGCCTCCCTGCGGGGTGGTGATGGGCGCCTTCAGGAAAATTTTGGTGCGGCGCAGCGATTCAATTGCGCTCGGTTCGATACCTGCGGAGTTGCCGCGCAGGTACACCTTCTCGCCGATTTCAATGGTCTCGATGTCGAGACGAGCGCCAGCCTCCTTCAGAATATGGAGGGTGGCCTCCATAATCTCGGGACCGATGCCGTCGCCATGGGCGACTGTGATGGGAGTGTTCGTGGCCATAATTTAGAAACGGAGCGTAACTCCCTACAATAATTCCCCGGGGCTGCCTGCGGCAACTCGCTCAAAAGGGAATGTCGTCGTCGCAGACACCGCCATCCCCCTGGTCGACGGAACCCAAGCGCCGGTTGAAGATGATGTTGGAGTCCTCGCCGCGGCTGATTTTCGTGATTTCGAGCTCAAGGCCGGCGAGCGCCGAAAGATGAGAGGGCAGTGCGGAAAACTGCGGCAGTTCCAGTCCGCATACCCACAGATCCTGCTTGACGTACTTGAGCGTGTTCTCGGTGATCGCGCGATACTTCCACAGGAGACGGTTCTGGAACGTTGCCCCGAGAATCCGCAGAGTCCACTTCAGCATCGGGTTGCCGCTGCTTTTCGACTGCGTCAGTTCGACGCGGTCGACCCGCACTTCATACCGGCCGTCCGGAATGCTGTTCCAGGGCTCCTGCTCGCTGACGACCTCGTTGGCGTAGGCCTCGTCGTAGGGGCGCAGGTCCACGCGGGAATCCACCAGTACTCCGTTCATACGGTCACCAGCCTCCGGTTGAAGAAAACGTCCGATTTTTCGCCCTTGGACACCTTGCTGACCTCGAGGCCGATGCCCTGCAACTCCGCGAGACGGCGGTTGAGATGGGATAGCCGCTCGAGGCGGAGACCGCAGGTGAGCAGTTCACTCTTGGTGTAGCGCAGCGTATTGGCCGTAATGGCGCGGCGCTTCCAGATCATCCGGCCCGCACACGGACCGGCCCCGATGCGCATGCCGTACTTCAGGACCGGATTGCCGGTGGAAGCCAAGGTCAATTCCAGGTCGGTAATCAGGACCCGGTAGCGTCCGTCGGGGACCTCGCCAAAACTCGGCGGCGGGACCGTTTCGGCGGAAAAGACGCGGTTGAAACGCGATAGGTTCATGGGGTCGCCCGGGTTACCACCGGGCGGGTGCGGAGCGGGTGGCTCGGGAACCGGATCGGGCAGGGAATCAAACAGTGAGACGAACTCGGCCATGGGCATTGCCTCCGTACTCAAAGAAAGCAACCCGATTGCCATTGCTAAGTGTTTGATTCCACGATGCCGACCTGCGGCTCGCGCCAAATTGGAACACCGCGGTGTTCCAGTTTAGAACGGAACGTCGTCGTCGCTGATGCCTGCATCGAACGGAGAGCCGCCGCTCGGGGCGGGCGCGGATCGGGGGGCGCTCGAACGGGGCGAAGACATCATACGCGGCTCCTGGCTGAAGCCGCCGCTGTCGCCGCCGCCCTCGCCGCCGCGACCGCCAAGCAGAATGACATCATCGGCGACCACTTCGGTCGAGTACCGTTTCTGGCCGTCCTTGTCTTCGTAGCTACGGGTCTGGAGCCGGCCTTCGACGTACACCTGTTTGCCCTTGGTCAGATACGGCGCCACGTTCTCGGCCCGCCACAGCACGACGTTCGACCAATCCGTATCCTCTTTCCATTCGCCGGTCGCCTGGTCTTTGTACCGGCGGGCGGTCGCCACTGAGAATCGAGTCATCGACACGCCGGAGGGCGTGAACTTGGTCTCGGCGTCCCGGCCGAGATTGCCAACCAGAATCACCTTGTTTACACTGCGCGAAGCCATAATCCTTGCACTCTAGCACAGCGCGGCGGCGGCACCGCAAGCAGGAGTCCCCGGGTATTCCGGTGGGGAATTAAGTGATGCACCCAGTTGCGCGACGGCGAATCTGAGACATAATACTGCTTATCCACTGGCTGGCGGTGTGCTAGGTGGCGACCCGGTTGTCTCCGTTCGGCTGAAAGAAATCGTGCAGTGGAATTGTGAGGAACATTGCTTCGCTTGTCCTGCTTCCCACGTTGTCCGTCCCGGCTGCTGGCCGCTGCCGGGGCACTACTGGCGGCTCTGCCGGGCGCCGGTCAAACGGTGATGAACCCGAGCGGCGGGCCGGTGCGCCTATTTGGCACGGACATGGCCGTTTTTGAGATGCGCGAACCGCGCCAGGATCTGCCCTGCCAGGTGGTTCCCACCAAGAGTGCGCTGGTCGGCTTCGATCTCAGATTCCATGCCGGTTTTGAAGTGGCCGTTCCGTTGCGCGAACTTGCCGGCCGCGAGAACCTGCTGACGATTTTGTTCCGCGTTGCCCCACTCACCGATCCCGATCATCCGGTTTACTTCCTGCAGAAGATCCGCGTGCCGGAGATTGAAGAAGAGGCCAAAGGCGATGCTTCCCTGTACGGCGCCTTCGATCTGGGCGAGGGCAAGTATCGCGTCGACTGGCTGATGCGCGACCGCGCGGAGCGGGTGTGTTCGAATTTCTGGGAGGTGGAGGCGACGCTCAGCGGCAAGGAAAGCCAGATGGCGATGGTGATTCCGCCGCATGCGGTGCGCGCCGCTGATCAGGAGAGCTTCAAGGACGAGCCGCCGGTCGAACGGGCCGCCGCCGGGGAGAGCATCGCCGTCAAGGTCCTGCTCAACTACGCTCCTCAGAACCCGCGCAACACGGTGATGCGGCCGGTTGATACGACCGCGCTGGTTTCGATTCTCCGGTCGATCCTGCGGGAGCCGAAGATCGGCAGGTTCTCGTTGGTCGCCTTTTCGATGGCCAGCCAGCAGGTTCTCTACCGGCAGGAGAACGTTGACCATCTCGACCTGCCGGCGCTTGGCGAGGCGCTGAGCAAGGTCAAATTCGGCACGGTCGATCTGAGTAAGCTGGCGGTCAAAAACAGTGAAACGCAGTTTCTCGGCGACCTGATCCGGACCGAACTCGGCGGTGCGAACAAGTCGGAGGCGATCATCTTTGCCGGCCCGAAGGTGATGCTCGAGCAGAACGTCGAGGCGGAAACGCTCAAAGAGGTGGGCACCGTGGATTTCCCGCTTTTCTATCTGAACTACAATCTCTACCCGGCGCAGATCCCCTGGCGGGACTCCATCTCGCACGCCGTGAAGTTCTTCAAGGGGCAGGAGTACACTATTAGCAAGCCTCGAGATCTGTGGTTTGCCACCTCGGATGTGGTCAGCCGGATTCTCAAGAATCGCAGCGGTCGCCTCGCCCAAAACGCTCCTTCTCCGTAGAAGGCCCGTTCTTTGCAGGCGGAGGAAACCCGTCAGGCTCGCTTACGTCCATTTCGATAGAGGAATTGCACAGGGAAATATGACAAGCTCCATTTGCTCGCTGGTCGCGCTTTCGGCTATGACTCTGGCTGCCCAGCCGATGGAACCGCAGCGTCTGGCGCCGTTTGTCCCCTCGCCGGCCCAGATTATTGAACGGATGCTCGAAGCGGCCAACGTGAAGCCCGGTGAGATTGTGGTGGATCTCGGCTGCGGGGACGGGCGGATTCTCATCACGGCCGTGCAGAAGTTCGGGGCCAAGGCCGTGGGCGTGGAGTTGAATCCCAAGCTGGCGAAAGAGGCCTCGGAGATGATCGCGCGGCTGGGTTTGCAAAGCCATGCTCGTGTTGTGCGCGGGGACATTTTCGGCGCTGATCTGACGCAGGCCGATGTGGTCACCCTGTACTTAACCACGGGATCGAACGAAAAGTTGCGGCCCAAGCTGGAAAGCTCCCTCCGCCCGGGGGCGCGCGTGGTTTCGCACGACTACGGAATCCGGGGCTGGAATCCGGTCGATGTCCAGGAGGTCTTCGTGCATAACCGCCGCCACAAGATCTACCTCTACGAAATTGGTCCCCGCAAGAATTAGCGGCTTCGCGGTAGCCTGAGAGGATGTCCCGATTCGATGTCGTCGGAGTTGGCCTGAACGCCACCGACACCCTGCTTCTCGTTCCCAAGTTCCCGGCCTACGCCGGCAAGGAGCCTTTTGTCGAGGAGATGTTTTCGCCCGGCGGCCAGGTGGCCAGCGCCATGGTGGCCTGCGCCAAACTGGGCCTGCGGGTCAAATACATCGGCACGATGGGCGATGACGAGCGGGGCCGGATTCAGCGCGACAGCCTGCTCGGCACGGGCATCAACCTCGACGACGTCCAGATCCGCGAGGGCTGCGCCAACCAGTCCGCCTACATCGTCATCGATCAATCGACCGGCGAACGCACCGTCCTGTGGCGGCGCCCGGACTGCCTCCGTCTGACGCCCGAGGAGATCGCGCCCGAGATGATCACCAGCGCCCGCCTGCTGCACATCGACGGTCACGATACTCCCGCGGTCGCCCGCGCCGCCGAAATCGCCCGTGCGCACGGCATCCCGGTCACGGTCGATGTCGATACGGTCTACCATGGCTTCGACCGCGTCCTCCCCAACATCGACTACCTCATCACCAGCTCCGAGTTTCCCCCGCAGTGGACCAACGAACGCGACCCCTTCCGCGCGCTGATCATGATCCAGGAGGAGTTCGGCATGAAAGTGGCGGCCATGACGCTGGGCGCTTTCGGGGCCATTGCCCGCATGGACGGCCAGTTTGTTTACTCGCCGGCATTCGTCGTCGATTGTGTCGATACGACCGGGGCCGGCGATGTCTTCCACGGGGCGTTCTGCTACTCCGTCCTCTCCGGTCTCAGTCTGCGCGATTCCCTCGACTTCTCAAACGCCATGGCGGCCCTGAACTGCATGGAGATCGGCGCCCGCGGCGGCATTCGCGACGCCGCCGCCGCCCGCGAACTGATCGCCACCGGCCAGCGCCGCAGCAAACGCGACTTCGTCCAGCGCGCCTCCTCCTGACCCAGCCATGATCCCCTTACGCGATACCCAGCCGAGCCACCATTTCCCGGTTGTTACCGTCGGGTTGATCGCCGTCAACGTCCTGGCGTTCTTCTACCAGATCTCGCTCGATGAGTTTTCGCTGAACCATTTCGTCGCTGAATATGGGCTCGTCCCGCGCCGCCTTCAGCTTAGCGACTTTTTTACCAACATTTTCCTCCACGGCGGATGGTGGCATCTGATCGGCAACATGTGGTTCCTCTGGATTTACGGCGATAACATCGAAGATATTCTGGGGCGCGGCAAGTTTCTGTTGTTCTATGTGCTGTGCGGGGTGGCCGCCGGCCTGGTGCACGTGCTGTTCAATCTCGACTCCCGCGTTCCCACGATCGGCGCCAGCGGGGCGATTGCGGGCATCATGGGGGCGTATCTCGTCAAATTTCCGCACTCGCGGATCGTGACGCTGGTGCCGGTGATCATCTTTTTCACCACGATGGAGATTCCGGCCTGGCTGATCCTGGTCTACTGGTTTGTTCTGCAGTTCTTCAGCGGGGTCGGCACTATCGGCCAGTCCCATCTTAACCAGGGCGGCGTGGCGTGGTTTGCGCACGTGGGCGGCTTTGTGGCCGGGGTTGTGCTGATCTATCTCCTCCGCCCGCAAGCGAAGTACCGCGGGCGGCAGGATCTGCGATGGTAACGGTGCACTTCTACACCCGCCGCGGCTGCCACCTGTGTGAGCGGGCCGCCCAGGTGCTCGCCCAGGTGGCCGCCGAGTGGGAGTTTGTCGCCACCGTCGTCGATATTGACAGCGATCCCGCCGCCCGGGCGCTCTACCACGAAGAGGTCCCGGTGACGCTGCTGCCCAACGGGCGCCGCTTCCGTTACGAATTGGACAAGAACGAGTTCCAAAGGCAACTGTTGAGCCTCGGCGCGCATCAGAAGAAGTAGACGCCGATGCGACCAACTAATTTCCTGACCGCCTGGGGCAAGATCCTGCGGGGGCGAATTCCGCTGCTTTCGATTGAGATCACCCGGGAATGCCCGCTCAGCTGTCCCGGTTGCTACGCTTACGGCGACTCCCATCTGGCCGGTGGCGCCAAACTCGTCGATCTGACCGACTCGAAAGGCGACGAACTCGTGGCAAACATTCTGCGTCTGGTCGATGAGCACCAACCGGTGCAGGTGTCGCTCGTGGGCGGAGAGCCGATGATGCGCCATCGGGAATTGGCGCGCGTGCTGCCGGTGCTGAGCGCGCGCGGGATCTACACGATGATCGTCACCAGCGCCGTCATCCCCATCCCCCCCGAGTGGACCCGGATGCCGTTTGTCACGATTGCCGTCTCCGTCGATGGCCTGGCCAAAGACCACGACGTCCGGCGCAAGCCGGCCACCTACGAACGGATCCTCAAGAACATTAAAGACTGCCGGATCAATGTGCACTGGACCGTAGTGAACCAGCACATGGAGGAGCCCGGCTATCTCGAACAGTACGTCTCGTTCTGGAACAACCGGCCCGAGGTGCACAAGATCTGGATGAGCGTCTACACGCCGCAGCGGGGCGAGGTGAGCCCGGAGATTCTACCCCCGGCTAACCGGCAGAGTCTGGCGGCGCAGATTCCGCCGCTCGCAAAAGAGTACCCGAAGCTGCTGGTGCCGGACGGCATGGCCAAAGCCTTCGCCGCGCCGCCCGAGAGCCCGGAAGAGTGCATCTTCTCGCGGATGTCGGCCAACTACACGGCGGACTTCCGGACCCAGGTGGAGCCGTGCGTGTTCGGCGGCGACCCGGACTGCAGCCAGTGCGGCTGCTCGATGTCGGCGGCGCTGCATTGGATCGGCGGCGCCCAGGTGGCGGGGCCGCTGCGGGTGAAGCATCTGGTGCGCGGGTCGATGGCCGTGGGCGCTCTCGTCAGCTCCTGGGCGCCGTGGCAGACTGGCCGGACGCGTTGGGGGAAGCCCGCGGCGCCCGTCCGGACGGACCTGGTGCAGATCAAATAGCCGTCAGGCCTCGTTTTCAAGCGGCGTCACCGGGTCGATGAACGGCCAGGTGATCATGCCGAGCAGGTAGACGCCGGCCATGATGGTGATGAACAGGTTCCAGTCGTTGCCGGTTGAGCGGAGGATGAGGCCGCCGGTGACCGGGGCGACGAAGCCGGCGATGTTGCCCATCATGTTCATCGATCCGGATAGGGTCCCGGCGTATTTGCCGCCCACGTCCATGCAGGCGCCCCAGGCATTCGGCATCACCAGGTCGTTGCAGAAGCTCGACAGGCCGAGGCCGATCATCGCCCACAGCGGATCCTTCACCTGAATGGCGATGAACATCATCAACGCCGCGCTGCCAAAGCCCACCGAGGAGATGACGCGCCGCGAGCGGCCGACATCGCCCCAATGACGCGACAGGCGCGTGGACAGGAAGCCGCACACGAGCGATCCCAGCCCGCCCAGAAACAGCGGCAGAATGGCGTAGTAGCCGCTGGTCTCGCGGTCCACGCCGTGATACTCCTGCAGGTAAGTGGGCAGCCAGGTGGGGTAGAAGTACCAGGGGAAGCTCAGCAGGAAGTATTGCAGCCAGAGCAGCCAGACCGCCCGCGAACGGATGAGCTTGCCCCAGGGCACGTCGCCGTGGCCGCTGGCGGGATGGGCGGTTTTGGCGATCAGGGCGCGTTCGGCTTCGTTCACCTCCGGGTGCTCCTGCGGATTATCCCGGAACCACCGGTAGAAGAAGTAGGCCCAGACCGTGCCGACCACGCCGAAGGTCATAAAGGCGGTGCGCCAATCCATCACCTTGAAGATCCAGATGACGAGCGGCGGGGTGGCCGCGCCGCCCCACCGGGCGGCCATCCAGAGAATGCCCTGCGCGCGCACCCGTTCTTCGAGCGGCAGCCAGGTGGAGAAAGCCTTCGTGATGTTGGGGAAACAGCCGGCCTCGCCCGCCCCGAACAGAAAACGCGTCACGAGCATACTGGAGTAGCTGAACATCCAGCCGGTAGCGGCGGTGAAGAAGCTCCACCAGATGACGATCCGCATGAGCACCTTGCGCGGCCCCATCCAGTCGCCCAGCCAGCCGCCGGGAATCTCAAACAGGGCGTAGGCGATGGCGAACGCACCGAAGACGTAGCCCATCTGTCCCTTGTCCAGGTTCAGGTCTTTCGAAATCTCGGGGGCGGCCATCGAAATGGCCACGCGGTCGATGTAGGCGAGAATCGCCAGGGTGACGGCAAACCAGATCACTTTGCGCCGCGCGTTGCTGGCGGGAATCGCGGCGGGCCGCGGGGTGGTGGAAGTCGATTGCATCAGAGAGCCTCGGTTTCGTGGTCGATCCAGTCAAGGTAGGGCGCATAGCCGTCCACAACCGGAAGAGCGATCAGTTCAGGAACATCGTAAGGGTGCAGGGCGCGGACCGCCTCGCGCAGCGCTTCAAACAGCGACCGGCGAGACTTGATGAGCAGCAACAGTTCGTCTGCCTCCTCCACCGCCCCCTGCCAGCGATAGACCGACCGTACCTGCGGCAGAATCGTCACGCAGGCGGCCAGACGGCGGTCCACCAGGGCCCGCGCCAGGCGATCAGCCTCCTCCGGAGAAGAAACGGTAGTGAAGAGCACAATCTTATCAGTCATCGTGGCTGGCGTTTGCAGGTACTAGCTTTTTCCGCCGGAAGCGGTTTATATAGTAGGGATAGGTATGGCAGTTCGTCGTTCGCAGGCAATTCAAGTGTACAAGCGGCTGGGCTTGGTGTTGGCGGTTGCTGGTTTCTGCATCTACGCCGTAATCAATCTTACTGGACCGCAGGGCATCAAAGCGCTGTTTGCCAAATGGAAAGAGCTGCAGGAGATCGAAGCGACAAACGCCCGCCTCGTCTCTGAACTCAATAACCGGCGAGAAAAAGTCCGGATTCTGCAGGACAGCGCTGAGGCCCGGGAGTTCGAAATCCGCAAGAAACTGCAAAAGCTCCGCCCCGGAGAAAAGCTCTACCAGGTACCGGACCCCGAGCCTGCGGCCCCCGGGCAGCAGCCGAATTAACCGGTCAGCCGCCGCCACGCTGCATCGAACAGGGATTGCGCCTCTCCGGGCGTGCGCGCCTCGACCGCCAGCCGCAGCAGCGGCTCGGTGTTCGAGCTGCGAATGTGCAGCCAGCGGCCCTCCCACAGCAGCTTGAGCCCGTCGGTGCGATTGGTTTGCGCGTCCGGGAAGCTCGCCTCGAGGTTCTGCATCAGCGTGCCCAGACGGCCGTGTTCAAAGGGTACCTTGCCGGCGAGCCGCGAGTAGCGTGGCAGCCCCGCCACCAGCGCCGAAACCGTCTGGCCCGTTTCGGCCATCAGGTCGAGCAGCAGCGCCATGGCCGTGTAGCTGTCCCGGCACAGATGCACGGCCGGGAAGATGATCCCGCCCGAGGAGCCTTCGCCGCCAATCGCCGCCCGGACGGCCTGCATCCGATCCACCACGTTGGCTTCGCCGACGGGCGTGCGGTGCACCCGGCGGCCGTGCCGCGCCGCAATGTCGTCGATGGTGGCCGAGGTGGTCAGGTTGACGACGACGTCGCCCGGCGTGTACGCCAGCGCTCGCTCGACGGCCAGGGCCAGGACGTCGTCGTTGTCGAGCACCGTGCCGTTCTCATCGCAAACAGCGAGGCGGTCGCCGTCCGGGTCCTGGCCGAAGCCGATGTCGGCGCCGGTGCGGCGGACGAGCGCGGCGAGGTCCGTTAACGTATCGGGCCGCGGTTCGGCGATGCGGGGGAAGACCTGCGTCGGATCCACCGCGATGGCTTCGAGACGGGTCGCAAGCACCGTACTGAGAAACTCGACCGACATGGCCGACCCTGCGCCGTTCACCCCGTCGAGCGCCACCCGGAAGCGGCGGCTCCGGATGCGGTCCGCATCAACGTGGCGCAGCACGCGCTCGAAATGCAGCGCCGGGGCCGTCGTGAAGTCCGGTTTCACCGTGCGGATCTCCTCGTTGCCGGCCTGCGTGAACTGGCTCTGGTGGAACAGGTCGAGCAGTTCGCTGCGCTCGTACTGGTTGAAAAACAGCCCTTCGTGGTTGAACAGCTTGAGGGCGTTGTACTCCGGCGGATTGTGTGAGGCCGTCAGCGCGATGCCGCCGCGGGCCTTGCGGTGGGCGACGTAGATCTGAATGGTCGGCGTCGGCATCACCCCGAGGTCGATCACCTCGCAGCCGGCCGCCAGCAGGCCGCAGTTGACGGCGTGGGTCAGCATCGGCCCGGAGGTCCGGGTATCGCGGCCCAGCACCACGGGGCCCTGGCCGACGTAGGTGCCGAAGGCCTGCGCGAAGCTCGCCGCCAGACCCGGCGTTAGGAAGCCGCCGATCACCCCGCGCACCCCCGAAACCCCTACCTTCAACAGATGCTCGCGGGCCATCAGTTCCACCTCCGGACCCGGTCAAGCAGAGTCTCAAACAACTCGCGCGGCTCGCTGTCGCGCTGTTCGGCGATCACCCGGATGATCGGCTCGGTCTGGCTCACGCGCACGTGGAACCAGCGGTCCGGCCAGGCGATGCGCAGCCCGTCGCTGCGGTCCAACTCACCGTCGGGAAACAGCTCCTGCAGCTCTTCGAGCAGGGCGGGGATGCGGGGGCTCGTGAGCGGCACTTCGGCCTTAAGGATGTGGTGGCGCGGATAGCCGGCCAGGATCCGGCTGAGCGGCTGGCCCCGGTCGCAGATTGTGTGCAGGATCGCCAGCATGCTCGCGATGCCATCGTAGACGAAGCGGAACTGCGGCATCATGACGGCGCCGGTGCCCTCGCCGGCCAGCGCGATCTGTTCGGGGCGGTAGGTGGAGAGCGCGTCGATGGCGGCCTGCCGGCCGACGGGCACCCGCAGCACGCGGCCGCCGTGCCGGGCCGCCACGTCTTCGAGCAGCGCGGTGCTCGACAGGTTGGCGATGATCAGCTTGCCCGGACTCGCCGGCAGCAGCGAATCGGCGAGCAGGGGCAGCACCATCTCTTCGCTGACGCCGCGGCCGAGTTCGTCGGCGAGGGCGACGCGGTCGGCGTCCATGTCGAACAGGAAGCCGGCGTCGGCCCGCAGCGGCTGCATGAGCGGGGCGAGTTGCAGTTCGACGATACTGGCGCTGGTGTTCGGGGTGTGGGCGACGGTGCGGCCGTCGACGCGTTCGTTGATGAGGATGAAGCCGCAGCCGAAGCGCTCGTTCATGCGGCGGAGGATGAGGGCGCTCGCGCCGTTGCAGCAGTCGACGACGACGCGGAGGGGGCGGAGGCGCGGGAGGTCGAAGACGCGGGCGAGGCCATCGAGGTAGGCGTCGATGGCCTCGGTGGTGACGGTGAGTTTGCCGAGTTGGTCCCAGGGGGCGAAACGGAAGCGGCGCAGGTGGTAGATATCGAGCAGTTCGCCGGCTTCAGCGGTGTTCAGGTAGATGCCGCTCGGCCCGAAGAAGCGCAGGGCGTTCCAGTCGATCGTGTTGTGGGAGGCGCTGATAGCGATGCCGCCGGCGGCGTCGAGGCGCTGGATGGCGTGCTGGACGACCGGCGTCGAGACAACGCCGAGATCGATCACATCGTGGCCGCAACCGAGCAGGCTGGCGAGAACGCCTTCGCGGATCATGTGGCCGCTCAGGCGGGGGTCGCGGCCGAGAACCACGGGCCGGCCGGGTTCGAGAAAGGTGCCGAAGGCGGCGGCGAACTCGAGCACATGAGTCGCCGTCAGCCCCTGTCCCACGATGCCGCGCAGGCCGACGTGAGAGATGCGGAGGGCTTTGTTCACTGCGTTACCAGTTTGATCTTCCCAAAGGCCTCCGGCACGTGGTTGTTGAGCACGCCGGTCTGCCGCCAGACGATGTACTTCCGCTTCGGCCCCGGGCCCTGAATGCGGAATAGATTGATGCGCATCTCGTTGCCGATCTGCGCGGGGCGGCTGTCGATGGATTTGATGGGGATCTTGAACTCGCCGAACCAGACCTTCTTTTCCTTGTCGAGCCGGGCCTTGACCGTGAAGCCGGAGTTCCAGTCGGCGCCGCCGTTGGCGAGCGGTTTTTTGCGGTCGATGTCGAGGTCGATGTACTCGCCGAGCGGGGAGATCTGGTATTCGCGGTACTGCCAGATCTGCTCGAAATCGGCGCCGATGAAGATCTCGGCCACGTCGTGGTCCCAGAGCTTCATGGTTTCGGCGTTGGTGACCGGGGCAGCGTTGACGTAGAGGTCCTCGTAGGGGCAGGTGAACAGAAAGTAGAGGTGGTCTTTGGTCCAGCGGGAGCGGATCTCGGTGCGATGGTTGGGCACGGGTTTGCCGAAGTGGTCGTTGACGGCGATGGCGGGGGCCTGGTAGCGCCACTGCGGCTGGGTGGGATCGGCGGTGAGCGGGAACTCGGTGCGCGAGTAGAAGCTGAACATCAGCTCCGGGTCCGCGGCGGCGGCGGCGGAAACGAGCAGGGCAAACAGGAATAGCGCCTTCATCATGGGTCCAATTCTAGTCTAGCGGAGCGATGGCCGGGCGCTCCGCCGCGCGGGGAACGTGGACCCGCGGCCGCCGCCCGGTCCTCCCTACGATCTCCACGCCCACCCCCAATTCTCTCCCCGTCACAAGCCGTCCGGGTCCTGCCCCTTACCCGCGCACGGCGTACGCAACGGTCCGGGCGATATCCCGCGTCCGGGCCTCATCCCCCATCAGCAGCCGGAACGGCAGCCAGAACGAATCGTCAATACAGGCTTCGGCCACGGGGCAGGGAAGCGCCCGGTGCGGTAGGCCGCCCGTATACATCGGGTTCTGCTGCAGCGTGTGGGGATAGAAGGGGGTGGCGGGGATGCCGGCCGCCTGCAGCCGCTGGCAGAAGGTATCCCGCGAGATGCCGAGCCGGTCATCGACGCGGCCGAGCAGCAGGTACCACGGGTTGCGGTTCACCGCCTCCGGCGCCTGTTGCCAGGTGATGCCGGCGAGGCCGGCGAGTTCGGCGGCAAAGACCGGCCAGTTGCGCATTCGGGTTTCAATCTGTTCGTCGAGGCGTTCGAGTTGTGCCATGAGCACGGCGGCGTGCAGGGCCGAGAGGCGGTAGTTGTTGCCGAGTTCGAAGTGGTGGAAGAAGGAGTAGCCCGGGCGGCGGCCCTGGTTCCGGTAGCTGCGCAGGCGCTCGGCGAAGGCCTCGTCGTTCGTGAGGACGATGCCGCCTTCGCCCGCCGTCATCACCTTGCCGTTCTGGAAGGAGAAGCTGCTGGCGAGGCCGAACGACCCGGCCCGCTTTCCGCGCCACTCGGCGCCGTGGGCGTGCGCGGCGTCTTCGAGCAGCAGTAGGCCGTGCGCGGCGGCGAGGGCGTTGAGCGCGTCCATGTCGGCCAGCGGGCCGCCGAAATGGACGGCGAGGATGGCCCTGGTGGCGGGCGCGATCGCCTGCCGGACCTGTGCGGGGTCCATGTTGAACGAGTAAGGCTCGATGTCGACGAACACGGGCGTCGCGCCCACGCGGGACACGGCCGCGGCGGTGGAGACAAACGAGATGGCCGGCACGATCACCTCGTCGCCCGGGCCGATGCCGGCCGCGGCCAGCATCATCTCGAGCGTCACGGTGCCGTTCACCGCGCCAACGCCGTAGCGGCAGCCCTGATAGGCCGCAAAGGCGTTTTCAAAGTCGGCCACGATCGGGTGGAAGCCGCCCCACTGCGGGCTGGCCAGCACCTGATCGAGCAACTCTCGTTCGCGGGAGGTCGACACGGGCCAGGACGGAAGCTCAGTCATCCCTCTAGAGTAAAGGAATGGACATTTTGCGCGAAAGAGTTGAGGAGTTGGAACGGCTGGAATTCCAGATGGGTCCTGCCCGAGGGAAACTGGCCCTCGCCCTCGATGTGCTTACCGATGCGCTCGTGCTGGTTGGCCAGCACGGCGTCTACTGCGCCAGCACCCGCAATCCGTCGAAGCCCGCCATGGACCTGCAACTGATCCTGGCCGGACTCGAGGGCGCCAAGGAGCTCATCCAGGGCGCCATGTCCGAAATCAAGAAGTCCTGACGAACCAGCAGCCGAGCATCCGCTTGCCGTCGCTGACCGGCGCCGGATGCACCTGCTCGAGCTGATAGCCAAGGTCGGCCATCGCGGCCGTTAGCTCGGCCAGCGGCACGAGCGTGGGCCGGGCGCGGTCCCGGAACACGTTCATGGTGCCGGGCACCGTCCGCCCGGGCGTAACGGCGCTGGCCACATCGGCCGGGTTCTCCTGAATCACGGTCAGCACGCGACGGCTCTCCCACTGCCGGAAG
Organism: Bryobacteraceae bacterium CoA2 C42; assembly: GCA_019931245.1. Lineage (GTDB taxonomy): Bacteria > Acidobacteriota > Terriglobia > Bryobacterales > Bryobacteraceae. Next base: position 6,121 of record JAINDL010000066.1, on the reverse strand, counting down.
CTGCCGAGGGCGCGTCGCCAGTTGACGTGCTCGAGCACGAGGGTGACGGCGGCATGCGCGTAAGGCCCGGCCAACTGCGTGGCCTCGATATCATCGACGAAGGTTTCCGCCTCGCCGAGCCGCTCGCGGAGCCGGGCCAGGAACACCGGGTTGAAATCCGTGAAGACCATGCGGCTGGCGCCGGCGGCGTCGGCTGGCAGATAGTCGAACATCTGCCCGGTGCCCGCTCCGGCTACGAGCACCGTCTCCGACGGACCTACCGCCGCCAGCCACGCCGCCATCAGTCCGGCGTTGGCCTGCGCCTGCCCGATGCCCGCCATGTGCTGTTCGTAGTCGCCCGGCTCAATCGTAAGCCAGGCCGCGCGGAGGAGTTCGCTCATCAGAGCCCCCGCAGAAACGGATTCCGTTTCGCCTCGCGGCCGATGGTCGTGTTTGGCCCGTGGCCGCAGATCACCTCGGTGTCCTCGGGCAGCACGAGCAGCTTCGTCTTGATGCTCGCCAGGATCTTGCGCCCGTCGCCGCCCGGCAGATCGGTGCGGCCGATGCTGTCGCGGAACAGCGTATCGCCGGCGATCAGCGTCCGCTCGGCCGGCAGGTACAGGCAGGTGCTGCCCTGCGTATGACCCGGGGTGTGGAGGATGTGCATCGCGTAGTCGCCGAAGCGGAGCGTGTCGCCCTCTTTGGCCGGGGTGTCGATGGTGGTCTGCTCGGGCGTCTCCATGCCGAGCCAACCGGCTTGGATGGCGAGGGCGTCGTAAAGCTCCTGGTCTTTCGGGTTCATGATCACGGGGGCGCCGGTGATCTTTTTGAGCTTGGCCGCGCCGCCGATGTGGTCGATGTGGGCGTGGGTAATCACGATCATCTTCACGGTCAGCTGGTGCTTGGCCAGGATCGCTTCGATGTCGCTGATGTCGTCGCCGGGGTCGACGACGATCGCTTCTCGCGTGATCTCATCCCCCAAAATCGAGCAGTTGCACTGCAGCTGCCCCACCGGCAGTATCTCGTGGATCATGCTTTTCATTCTAGGACCTTTGCCACCGGCGCCCCATCTAAGAGAGAGTAATAGTTAGCCATGATCGATCCCCTTGTCTATCTCGTCCGCTTCCTGCACATCGGCTCCGCCGTCGTTCTGCTGGGCGGCATCTTCTACGCCTGGAACCTCAGCAAGTCCGGCAAGCTCTCCGGCAACCCCGCCGATGGTTTCCAGCCCTCGATGCTGATCTCGGTCCTGCTGCTGCTGGCCACCGGCCTGCATCAGTTGATGACCCGCATGGGCGGCGGCGTGCCCAAGTTCTACCACATGGTCTTCGGCATCAAGTTCCTGCTGTTTCTCCATATCGCGGCGGTTTCCATCATCCTGGTGAAGCCGCAGACGACCCCCGAAAAACGCGCCCGGCTGCTCACCGGCCTGGCGTTCTCGGGTGTGGGCGTACTGCTGCTCGGCACGGCGCTGCGCTCGCTGGGGAACTAGATGACGGCGTTGTTTGAACTCGCCGGCCGGGGCCGCATCCGCGTCACCGGGGAAGACCGCAAACGGCTCCTCCATGCGATGACGACGAACCATGTGGAGCAGTTGGCGCCCGGCCAAGGCTGCTATGCCTTCTTTCTGAACGCCAACGGCCGCATCCTGTCCGATGTACTGGTCCTGGCCGCCGAAGATTCGCTGCTGCTCGATGTCGAACCGGAGAGCCGCGAGTTTGTCCTCGGCCACCTCGACAAGTTCATCATCGCCGACGACGTAACCCTTGCCGATGAGACGGCCGCGTGGACGACGCTGGCCGTCGAAGGCCCCGGCGCCGCCGCTGTGCTCGAAGCGGCCGGCATTCCGGCGCCCGAGGCCGATTTCGCCGCGGTGCCCTGGGCGGGACGCCTCGTCGTCAAAACCAGCTTCACCGGTCAGCCCGGTTATTGGATTCTCGTCTCGCCGCTCGATGCGCCCATTGTCCACGAGGCGCTGCTGGCGGCCGGCGCGGCGGAGTTGACCTTCGGGCAGGCCGATGCGCTCCGCATCGTTCACGGCAAGCCGCGCTACGGGGTTGATTTTTCGGAAGCCCATCTCGTCCAGGAGACTCAGTTGATGCACGCCGTGCACTTCCAGAAGGGTTGCTATCTGGGGCAGGAGATCGTTGAACGGGTCCGCTCCCGCGGCCAGGTGCATCGCCGCCTGCTGGCGCTGCGGATTGCCGGCAATGGCCCCGTGGAGCCGCATGCGAAGATCCTGGCGGGTGAGAAAGAGGCTGGCGAGGTGACCTCCGCCACGCCGCTTGGTGAAGAGACCGCCGCGCTTGGCATCCTGCGGGTTGAACTGCTCAGCACGCCGTTAACCGTGGACGGCCGGGCCGTAACTCCGCAAGCGAGCTAGAAACTCCTCCGGACGGGCCCCGCTGCCGCGTCGCTGCGCCCAGTGCTCTCGCAAGACGAAGTCGCCCCGTCGCTGCCCGCTACCGGTGGACCTCTGGACGGTAACCCCGCAAGCGAACGAAAAACTCATCCGGCACGGCAACGTTGCCCCGCCGCCCAGTGCCCAAATCGATATCCGGCTTGTTGCCGCCGTGGTAGTCCGAGCCCCCGGTCTCAATCAGCCCGTACCTGGCCGCGTAGCCGCGGTAGCGCTCGACATCCGCCACCGTGTGGTCAGAGTGAATCACCTCCAGACCCGCCAACCCCAACTCTACCGCCTCCGCCACCAGCGCCTCCTCGTCGGCCGCCTTGCGTTTCCCTAGCCGGATGGGGTGCGCCATCACGGCGATGCCGCCGCCCGCCCGCACCCGGTCGAGCGCCTCGGCCAACGCCACCTCCTCGCGCTGGACAAACGCCCGGCCCTCCTCGGCCAGATAAGCGTCAAAGGCCTCCTGCGTCGTTCGCACGTAACCCTTATCCACCAACACCCGGGCAAAGTGGGGACGGCCCGTCATCGTCCGGCCCAGCGCCTCCACCTCGGCCAGCGTAATGGCGACGCCCACCTCGTTCAAGCGCGCAATCAGCCGGATGTTCCGGTCGCGCCGGTACTCCTGCTGCTCCCGCACCCAGGCGAGGAACGCCGCTTCCGGCTCGCCCTGCGGAAAGTAAGCCAGCACATGGACGGTTTTGCCGTGGAATTTCGTCGACAGCTCAATGCCGCACAGCAAAACGAAGCCAAGTCCGGCGGCATACTCCCGGGCCTGCTCGTAGCCGGCAAACGTGTCATGGTCCGTGATGGAAAGGGCCGAAAGGCCGGCTTGCCGGGCCCGGTCAATCAACTCCCGCGGTGTATCCGTTCCGTCGGAAGCATCCGTGTGACTGTGAAGGTCTATCAACTTCCTAGCCTAATCGATCAGTCCCAGTTCCTGTAACTTCGTCCACACCTTCGCCTCGCTGACTTCGATCGGTTCGGTCGCCGAGTCGCAGCGAACTTCGGGCTGCCGCGGTGGCTCGTACGGATCCGAGACGCCGGTAAAGTGCGGGATCTCCCCCGCCAGCGCCTTCTTGTACAGGCCTTTGACATCGCGTTCCGCCAGCACACTCACCGGCGCATCCATGAACACCTCAACAAAATGTTCAATCCGGCCCCGCACCGCATCCCGCGTCTCCCGGTAGGGCGAAATCGCCGCCGTAATCGCAATCACCCCGTTCCGCGCGAGCAACTCCGCCACAAAGCCGATCCGCCGGACGTTCGTATCGCGGTCCTCGCGCGAGAACCCCAATCCCTTCGACAGATGCTCCCGAACTTCGTCTCCGTCGAGCAACTCCACCCGGGCGCCGTGCGCCTTCAGCCGATCGTAAATTCGTTGGGAGAGCGTCGACTTCCCGGCCCCGCTCATGCCCGTAAACCACAGTGCGAATCCCTTATGCATTCGGTTTCAATACCTGCTCGAGCAGCACATCCACTGTCCGCAACACCTTGCCGGACGGGGTGAAATGCAGCCCGCATTCTTTATCGGCGGACTCTTCCCACCACCAGCGCCCCGCCCGCTCGCCCTCGCCCGGCAACGTGGGCCGGGTGCACGGCTGGCAGCCGATCGACGGAAACCCCTTGTCGTAGAGAGGGTGCTCCGGCACGTTGTACTCGGCGGTATAGGCTCGCACCTGTTCGCTGCTCCAGTCCGCCAGCGGACTCAGTTTCAAACGGCCCCGTTCCTGATCGACCGCCGCAATCGTCTCCCGCGCATCGGATTGCTCCCGCCGCAGACCCACGGCATACGCCTCTACCCCCTGCAGTTTTCGCGCCAGCGGTCGTACCTTGCGAATCTGACAGCACAGCTTCCGCTCCGGAACGCTCCCGTAGAACAGGTTCGGACCATGCTGCCGCACCATGCTCTCCACCTCGCCCGCCTCCGGCGCGACCGTTTCCACTTCCACTCCGTAGCGCTCCCGCACCATCTCCATCATCGTGAAGGTCTCCTCCGGCAGCCGGCCCGTATCGAGCGTTACCACCCGCACCCGCGGATCAATCCGGGCCGCCATGTCGAGCAGCACCATGCCCTCGCGCTGGAAGGACGTGGTGATCACAAACCGGCTTCCAAACCGCGCCAGAGCCCAGCGCAGCAACTCTTCGGGCGTTGTTCCTGGCTCAGGATAAGGACCGTTCATCGAATCACCCCAAAGTCTATCAAATAGCTACGGATTTCGGCTAGCGCCGAATCTTCGGCTTCCGATAGACCATCGGCCGGTGCTTCCTCGAGTCATACACCGGCGGCCGCAGCTGATTCCGCGGCGGTTTCGGCAACTTCCGGCGCACCCCGGCTCCCTCTCCCTCCCCGGCCTCTTCGGGCCTGGGCCGCTCGGTGATTCCCAAGGCGCTCAGCACCGCTTCCTGGGCCTCGGCCCGGAAATCCCCCCGCTCCGGAGAACGATTGACCGCCCAGGCCACCGAGAGTCCGTCCGCACTGCGATAAATCCAGGCGAGGCCCCAGTCGTGTAACGCCCCGCTCTGCGCCCACGCGCCGCGCGGCTCTCCTACCAGATGGTCGATGCCATTGGCCAGCCGCGCCAGGTCGGCCATGCTCGCCGTCCATCCCGCCGCCGCACCCCACTCCCGGACGCCCGGCGTCCGGCTCCACCGCGTCTGCTTCATCTCCAACGGATCCAGAATCCGCGTCTTTACAAATCGCTCAAACGGCTGACCGCTGGCCCGCTCCACAATCGCCCCCAGCAGCAGCGCCCCGGCGTTGGAGTAACGGCGCCGGCGGCCGGGGTCGAAGTCCAGAGGCGCCGCTGCCACGGCCCGCAACGGTTCAGCCGCCTTCAGGTTGGCGGCCACCACATCCACTTTCGAGAGCGCACGGTCCCAGCCGCCGGAATGGTCAAGCAGTTGCCGAATGGTCACCCGGTCGAGGCGCGGGTCCCGGTGCGGCGGCAACAGCTCGGCCACCGTGCCCCAGGCCGGCTGATCGAGGCGCAGCCTTCCATCCTTGACCAGAAGCATCGCCGCGGCCCGCGTAATTACCTTCGTGCAACTCGCAATCGGCAGTTCCGACTCCGGCTCCACGTTGCCAAAGCCTCGCGATGTCAGGATCTCGCCGTTCCGCGCCACGGCCAACGCTCCGCCCGGAATGTCGTACTTCCCCAGCAGCCGCGCAAACGCCAGCTCCGCCTGCCAGGTGGCTCTTTCGGCGGCCAACGGAAGACCGGCCATCACCAAAATCAGAAAGTGGCGGAGAATAGTCGAGAGCGCCCTCATGCTTCCTCGTCCGCTCCATCGGCTGATTCTGCTGGCAACTTTAGCCCTGAGCCTCCGCGGGCAGACTGTCCGCTCGGTCGTTGTCGACACCGACGCCGGCGCCGACGACCTGTTGGCCCTGCTGTTCCTCCTCGCGCGTCCTGATGTGCGAATCGAAGCCATTACCATCGTGCACGGTTTGGCCGAGCCCGCCGCCGGAGCCGAGTCCGTGGGTCGCCTGCTGGCCTACTGCCAACGCCCGGGCATCCCCGTCTACCTCGGCGCCGCCCGGCCGCTCACCGGCGCCGCCGCATTCCCGCACGAATGGCGGACGGCCGCCGGGCAACTGCTCCGGTCCCATCCCAGCGCCGGCTTCCGCCCGCAGGCCGAATCAGCCTCCTCTTACCTCGAGCGCCGCCTGCGCCGGGGCGCGCCCATCGACGTGCTCGCCCTCGGCCCCCTCACCAACTTCGCCCTCGCGCT
>JAINDL010000220.1 GCA_019931245.1 Bryobacteraceae bacterium CoA2 C42 | reverse complement strand
CCCCAAACCTCCCCAACCAGCCCAGACCACCCCAACCAGCCCAAACCACCCCAACCAGCCCAAACCTCCCCAACCAGCCCAAACCTCCCCGACCACCCCGACCAGCCCCAACCCGCCCCAACCCCCCCCCCCAGCCCCCACCCCCCCCCCCCCCCCCGACCCCCCCCAACCAGCCCAAACCTCCCCAACCAGCCCAAACCTCCCCAACCAGCCCCGACCAGCCCCAACCACCCCGACCAGCCACCCCAACCAGCCGCCCACCCCAACCAGCCCAGTTCAACCAGCCAGCCGTGGCCCGGCCCACCATCAAGCATGCCCGCCCCACACCCCGAGCCCTTCGCCCGACCACGCCAAGCAGCCAACTCCCTCCCGCCCCGCAACCAACCCCGCCGCGGCCCGGCCCGGCATCGAGCCGCGCCGGCCCGCCAGAGCCCCCTCCCAGCCCATGCGACACTCTGAGAATGCGCCGCCGCGACCTCACCCGCCTCCTGCCCGCCCTCGCCCTCGTCCTCGCCGAGTCCGCGCCCGCTCAACCTACCCAACCAACCCCCATCACCAAGCCGCAGCTAGCCCAAGCCCTCGCCCTCATCGGCCTCGAGTTCAAGGACGCCTACCTCGACCTCATGCTCCCCAACCTCGCCCGCACCCTCACCAACATCACCGACCTCCGCACCCTCCCGATTCCCCTCGATACCCCACCCGCCTTCCGCTTCGACCCGCTCCTCCCCGGTCAAAAACTCCCCCCCACCGCGCCCTTCCTCGCCACCCCGCCCGCCGTCCTCCCCCGCTTCAAAAAGCCCGCCGAACTCGCCTTCCAGCCCGTCACCCAACTCGCCGCCCTCCTCCGCGCCCGCCGCCTCACCTCCCGCCAACTCACCACCCTCTACCTCGACCGCCTCAAAGAGCACTCCCCTGCCCTCACCTGCACCGTCACCCTCACCGAAGCCAAAGCCCTCGACGCCGCCGCCCAGGCCGACCGCGAACTCCGCCAGGGCAAACCCCGCGGTCCCCTCCACGGCATCCCCTATGGCGTCAAAGACCTCTTCGCCACCAAAGGCTACAAGACCACCTGGGGCGCCGAACCCTTCGCCGACCAGACCCTCGACTACGACGCCACCGTCGTCGAACGCTGCGACAAGGCCGGCGCCGTCCTCGTCGCCAAACTCTCCATGGGCGCCCTCGCCATGGGCGGCCAATGGTTCGGCGGCGTCACCAAAACCCCCTGGAACCTCGAACAGACCTCCTCCGGCTCCTCAGCTGGCTCCGGCGCCGCCACCGCCGCCGGCCTCGTCGGCTTCGCCATCGGCACCGAAACCCTCGGCAGCATCATCACCCCCTCCACCCGCTGCGGCATCACCGGCCTCCGTCCCACCTTCGGCCGCGTCTCCCGCCACGGCGCCATGGCGCTCTCCTGGACCATGGACAAGATCGGCCCCATGACCCGCTCCGTCGCCGACGCCATGCTTGTCCTCCGCGCCATCCAAGGCCCCGACCCCCTCGACCCCACCACGCAAACGCGCGCCCCGCTCGCCTGGTCGCCCACCGCGCCCCTCTCCCGCCTGAAGATCGCCGTCCTCCAGGCCGACTTCGACAAGATCGAGGATCCCGAGCGCAAGCAGCTCTACACCAACGCCCTCGCCAGCCTCACGAAGGCCGGCGCCAAGCTCGCTCCCGTCGCGCTGCCCGATTTCCCCCTCGCCGGTCTCCTGCTCATGCTCAGCGCCGAAGGCGCCGCCGCCTTCGACGACATCACCCGCGACGACCGCGTCGCCCTCCTCTCCGGCCAGCGCCCCTCCGACTGGCCCAACTCCTTCCGCTCCTCCCGCACCATCCCCGCCGTCGAATACATCCGCTCCGCCCGCGCCCGCACCCTGCTCATGCAAGCCTGGGCCAAGTTTCAAACCACCTGGGACGTCCTCGTCTCGCCCACCGGCAGCCCCTCGCTCACCATGACCAACCTCACGGGCCACCCTCAAATCGTCGTCACCTGCGGATTCGTCAAAGACAACGAGCCCGTAGGCCTGCTATTCACCAGCCGCCTCTACGAAGAGGGAAAAATGGCTCGCGTCGCCCATGCCTTCCAGGCCACCACGCAGTGGCACCGCCTCATGCCCCCACTCTTCAAGGTCTAACTCCCATGCGCTTCCTCTGCCTCCTCCTCGCCCTGCCGCTCACCGCGCAAGTCGCCGCCGTCCGCGAACTCTACTCAAAGTACGAGTACCGCGTCCCCATGCGCGACGGCATCCGCCTCTTCACCTCCGTCTACGTCCCCAAAGACGTCATCACCGACGGCAAATCCTACCCGATTCTCCTCCAGCGCACCCCCTACTCCGTCGCCCCCTACGGCGTCGACCAGTTCCGCGATACGCTCGGCCCCTCGCCCCTCTTCCTGGCCGAAAAGTTCATCTTCGTCTATCAGGACGTCCGCGGCCGCAACCAATCCGAAGGCGACTTCGCCCTCACCCGGCCGCACAAACCCAACAAGACCTCGCCCAAAGATACCGACGAATCCACCGACGCCTACGACACCATCGACTGGCTGATCAAAAACATCAAAGGCAGCCTGCCAAAGGTAGGAATCTGGGGCATTTCGCAGCCCGGCTTCTTCGCCTCCGCCGCCACCATCGACGCGCATCCCGCCCTCGTCGCCGTCTCTCCGCAAGCCCCTGTCACCGACTACTACCTCAACGACGACTCCTATCACAACGGAGCCTTCATGCTCGCCCACCGCTTCCGCTTCTATCAGAACTTCCGCCCGCAAGGCGTTCCGCCCGCTGCGCCGTTCAACTTCGGCACCCCCGACGGCTACGAGTTCTATCTCAACCTCGGCTCGCTCGCCAACGCCGAAGAAAAGTACTTCAAGCGGACGCAACCATTTTGGACGCAACACATGGAAAACACGGCATATAACGACTTCTGGAAGTCCCGTTCCATCTGGCGCCACTTCAAAAACACGCGCCCCGCCGTGCTCACCGTCGGAGGCTGGTACGACGCCGAAGATGCGATGGGCCCGCTGCGAACCTTCAACGAGATTGAAAAGAATAACCCGGCCGGCCAGAACCTGCTCGTCATGGGACCGTGGACGCACGGCGGCTTCGCCCGCGGCGACGGCGACCGCGTTGGCAATATCAACTTCGGCTCAAAAACCGGAGCCTTCTACCGCGAACGCATTGAGTTCCCTTTCTTCCTCCACTACTTGAAGCAGAAAGGCGACGGCAACCTTTCTAAAGCCTGGATCTTTGAAACCGGCATGAATCAGTGGCGCCGCTTCGATGCCTGGCCTCCGCGCAACGCCGTCGAACGGACGCTGCATCTGGCCCCGAACGGGCAGATCACGGGCGTCGCGCCCGCTGCGCCGGCGTTTGAGGAGTATGTGTCCGATCCCAACCGGCCTGTGCCCTATCTCGCCCACGTCTCGCTCGCCGTCCGCCCGGACTACATGACGGAGGATCAGCGCTTTGCCGCAACGCGCCCCGACGTCCTCGTCTTCAAGACCGAACCGCTCGAAGACGATGTCACCTGGACCGGCCCTATCGAGGTCCAACTCAAAGTGTCGACGACGGGCACCGATTCCGATTTCGTCGTAAAAGTAATCGACGTTTTCCCCGGCGACTATCCCGACTTCAACACCCCGCCGCCGGCGCCTGGCGCAGCGCCTCGCCTCGAGCCCGCCAACGCGATCAAGATGGGCGGCTATCAGCAGTTGATTCGCGGCGAGCCGTTTCGCGGCAAGTACCGGAAGAGCATTGAAAAAGCCGAACCGTTTGTGCCGGGCCAGCCCGATTTCATCCGCTTCGCGCTGCCGGACGTGGCGCATACGTTCCGGCGCGGGCATCGCATCATGGTGCAGATCCAAAGTTCGTGGTTTCCACTCACAGATCGAAATCCACAAACATTTCTCGACATTCCCAACGCCCGCCCCACCGACTTCGTGAAGGCCACGCAGCGGGTCTATCTGGGTGGTGCGGATGGCACGCGCCTCGTGGTCAAGGTGCTGCCGTAGGCCCGCGGAGCAGGCGGAGCGCATTGAAAATTACGAGCAGCGACATTCCCATGTCGGCGGCGACGGCAGCCCAGAGCGACCCGTGGCCGGTGATGGTCAATAACACGAACAGAGCCTTCACACCCAGCGCGAGGGCGATGTTAGCCCGGATCACCCGCAGCATACGGCGCCCGTGGCCGATGAGCCACGCCACCTTGCCGAGGCCATCGGCCAGCAGAGCCACATCGGCGGCCTCCATGGCCGTATCGCTCCCAGCCGCGCCCATCGCGAGCCCCACACTGGCGCGGCGCAGGGCGGGGGCGTCATTGATCCCGTCGCCCACCATGGCGACCAAGCCGTGGCGGGCGACCAGCTCTTCGATCACGCGCACCTTGTCGGCCGGCAACAGTTCCGCCGAGATGTCCACAATGCCCGCCTCACGGCCCACCGCTTCAGCCGTGGGCTCATTGTCGCCGGTCAACATCACGACGGGCGCCACGCCCAAAGCCGCCAGTTGCCGGACGGTTTCGGCGGCTTCGGGGCGGACGGTGTCGGCCAGGGCCAGGAAGCCACACACGTGGCTCTCGTTGCCCACCACGACGACGGTGCGACCGGAGCCGGCCAGTTCGACGAGGCGCTCGTGAATGGCGGGGGTCTCCTGTCCCCACTCTTCGAGGTAGCGGTGGGAGCCGATCCAGAACTGCCGGCCCTGCCAAACGCCCACGGCGCCTTTGCCCGGCTGCAGGGTGAAGGACTCGGCGGGTAGCGGATGGACGGAGCGCTCCTTGCCATAAGCGACAATGGCCCGGGCCAAGGGATGGTCGCTGTGCAGTTCGAGGGCGACGGCCCGTTCGAGTAACTCCTGCTCGGTGTGACCGGCCAGCGCCACCACTGCAACGACCGAAGGCTGGCCGGTGGTGAGGGTTCCCGTCTTGTCGAAGGCGATGGACTTGACGCGCGCGAGGGTCTCCAGATGGACGCCGCCCTTGACGAGAACGCCGGCGCGCGCGGCGGCGGTGAGCGCCGCGACGACGCCCACGGGCGTGGCAATCACCAGAGCGCAGGGGCAGGCGATCACCAGTAACACCAGCGCCTGATAGAGCCACTCGGACGCCGGCAGGCCGAGACCCACAACGGGCACGAGGAAGACGAGCGCGGCCAGGCCCATGACGGCCGGGGTGTAGACCGCCGCGAAGCGGTCCACCCATTGTTCGGCCGGGGCACGCTTCTGCTGCGCCTCTTCAACAAGGCGCACGATGTGGGCCAGCGCGGTCTCACTACTGGGCTTGGTGGAACGGACCACGAGCGACCCGCTCCCGTTCATGGTTCCGGCGTAGACGAGGGCCCCGGGCTCCTTCGCCACGGGCATGCTTTCGCCGGTGATGGGGGCCTGGTTGACTTCGCTGCACCCGCTTTCCACCTCGCCGTCGAGGGAGATCCGTTCGCCGGGCCGGACCTGGAAGAGGGTTCCCACAACCACCGCTTCGGCCGCCACCTCAGCACCGCCGACGAGCCGGACGCGGCGCGGGGCCAGATGGAGAAGCGCCCCGATGGCCCGGCGGGCGCGGCCGACGCTCCAGGCTTCGAGGGTCAAGGATAGCGAGAACAGAAAGGCGACCGAGGCGGCCTCAAGCCACTCGCCGATGACGATGGCTCCGGCGATGGCCACGACCATCAGCAGGTTCATGTCGGGCCGTCCGCGCCGGAGGGCGAACCAGGCCTTGGGCAGCACGGGCCCGGCGCCGGCGAGGGTCGCTGCGGCGTAGCCCCAGCGGTCCGCGGGGCCGAGGCCGGCGGCCAGGCAGACGCCGCTTGCCACGGTCAGGGCCAGCCGCCAGTTGCGGACGGACGGGGGAGGGGCGAGGGTGTCTTCGAGGGTGGCCTCCATGCCGGTGCGACGGACGGCGGCGATGATCCCGGCGGCAGAGGCGGAGGAGCCCAGGATGGTCATGCGGCCGTTCAGGACATCGAATGAGAGCCGGTCGGCGCCCCCGACGAGGGGCCCGATCTCGCGGCGCAAGACGGCCACCTCTTCGGCGCAGTCGAGGCCGCGGATGCGGAAGGTCACCGCTTAGACAAGCTCCAATCCCCGCAGCGGGCCGGTGCTGCTGGCAAACGCCTCGGCTTCGACGCCCATGCGCTGCATCATCGAGACGAACAGGTTCGAGAGCGGGGCGTTGTTGTCGCGGGGGAAGACGAGGTGCTGCCCGTGGCGGAAGCCGCCGCCGGCGAGTAAGATGGGCAGGTTCGTGTTGTCATGGATGTTAGCATCCCCCATGTTACTTCCGTAGAAGACCATGGTCCGGTCGAGTAAGTCCTTCTTCTGTAGGCGTCCGAGGGTGCGGGCGAGGAGTTTCATCTGCTGCCGGTCGATCTCTTCGAGCTGCCGCACTTTGGCCGCATCCTGCCCGTGATGGGAGAGGCCGTGATAGGTTTGCGTGGAGAGTTCGCTTTCGTTGAGCTTGAGGACCGGGGTAACAAAGGCATCGGCCATGAGGGTGACGATGCGGGTGGAGTCGGACTCGAGGGCCAACTCGGCCATGTCGAGCATCAGGCCAAACTTTTCAAAGAACAGTTTCTTGTCCTGAACATCGCCGGGCATGGGGCCGGGCGCCGCCGGCTTGGGCTTCCGCTCCCAGAGGCGGGCGGCGGCCATGCGCTCTTCGACTTCGCGGACGGAGGTGACGTACTGCTCGAGGCGGACACGATCTTCGCGGCCGAGTTCGCCGCTGAAGCGTTTGGTCTCCTCGCGTAACGTGTCGAGGACGCTGCCACGGCTTTCCAGGCGCCGCTTCTGGCGGGCGACGGCTTCGGCATCGCCCTGCAGGAACAGCCGTTCGTAGATTTGGGGCGCGCTATCTTCGGCCGGGAGCAGGACGCCATCGCGGGTCCAGGAGAGGCTGCGGTTGCCCTTGTCGACGTTGACGCCGAGGTTGAGCGAGGGGAAGCGGGTGACGGGGCCGAGCTTTTCGGCGACGAACTGGTCAAACGAGATGGAGTTCCGGAAGCCGCTCTTGAAGGCGCCGCGCGCGGCGGTGAGTAGGCAGTTATCGGCGCTGTGGCCGCCGGAGACGCCGGGATGCGACAGGCCGCTGCAGACGGTGAAGTCGCGGCGGAACTCGCCGAGTTCGCGCAGATAGGGGGAAAGGGTGTAGTCGCGGCCCGACTGCTCCGGGAAGAAGTGTTTGGGCAGGACGCCGAGGTTATTGGCGATGAGCAGCATGCGCCGGGGCGGCGCCTGGCTGCCTTGGGCGCGGCACTCGAGCCACGGCAGAGCGAGGGCGATGCCCGCTCCGCGCAATACGCTTCGTCTGGTCCAGGGCTTCATGTTAGTAACTCTCCAGGAAGATCTTACTGGCGACCAATCCGGACAACAGATCGCGGGCGCGGTAGCCGGCGGGGGCGCAGGCGTCGAGGATCCGTTCCAGTTCGGCGCGGTCGGCGAAGCGGACCGGAGTGCCGGTGGCGTAGACGGTCCATTGGCGCAGAAGATTGCGGGCGAGGCGCCGGGGGTCGGCGGCGAGCAGGGTCTTGAAGTCGCGGATCTCGCGGAAGGTGCGGCCGTCGAGCAGCCGGCCGCTTGGGTCGACGGTGCCGGCGATGGTGAAGGCGAAGTCGTGGCCGGTGTGGTCGATGCCGGTAACCCGCTCGCCTTCGGCCGTACCGCGGTAGTGGGTCCGCCAGCGGCCCAGGACATCGAAGCTTTCGAGGGCGAGGCCGGCGGGGTCGAAGCGCTGGTGGCAGTTGGCGCAGGCGGCCTGGCGGGTGTGGAGCGCGAGTTGTTCGCGAATCGTCTTGGCGCCGCGGATGTCGGGTTCGACGGCGGGTACGCCCGGAGGGGGGGGCGGGGGCGGCTCGCCGAGCACGCGGTCCATGACCCAGGCGCCGCGGAGCACGGGCGAGGTGCCGGTGCCGTTGGCGGTGACCTTGAGCAGAGCGCCCTGGGTGAGCAGGCCGCCACGGACGCTGCCGGAGGGGAGGGTGACCCGGCGGATGGCGGCGCCTTCGACACCCGTGAGTTCATAGTGCCGCGCCAAGCGGTCGTTCACGTAGACATAGTCGGCGGCGACCAGCTCTGTGACGGGCCGGTTTTCCCGGAGGAGGGCGGCGAGGGTGGCAAGGGTTTCCCGCTCCATGGATTCGACCAGATACTCGTCGAGTTGGTATTCGGGATAGAGGCGTTTGTCGGCGTCGTCGCGGCGGAGATCGCGCAGTTGGAGCCAGGAGTTGGCGAAGGATTTGACGAAGCGGTCGAAGGCGGGGCTGGCGACGAGGCGGTCGGTTTCCGCGCGGAGGACGCGGGGGTCGGTGAGGCGGCTGGCGGCGAGGCGGGGGTCGGGCCGGGAGTTGGTGAGGAAGTGGGCGAGACGATCGGCGAGAGCGAAGCGGTCGCGGGGGGAGCGGAGGTAGAGGAAGAGATCGGAGCAGAGGACGGCCTGGTAGCCGGTGAGCATGGCTTCGGCGAAGGGATCGCCGGCGTGGAGCCGGGCTTGGACGAGGCCGAGGAAGCGGTCGAGCGCGGCGGCGGGGGCGGGTCCGCGCCCGGCGTGGGCGAGGAAGCGCGCGAGGAGGCGGCGGGCTTCGGCCTCCGGGGCGGCGGGGCGGGGGTCGATGCCGAGGTTGTCGAACAGGACGCGGTGGCTGGGCGGGGGCCAGGTGGCGGGGGGCAGGGGGCCGGTGATTTCGAGCCAGTGGAAGGCGACGCCGGGGGCGCCGCCCGGCGGCAGCGGGGGAAAGCGGTAGCTGCCGGTTTTGCCTTCGGCATCGACTTGGGGGACGGGGAGGCCGAGCAGGCCCCACTCGATGGTCTGGCCGGCGCCGAGGGGGACCGTGACGTCGTAGACGTGGGAGCCGGGGGTGATTTCAAGGATGCCGCCAACATTGACCACATCTTCGGCGATGTCGTGGTTGGTGGGCCGGCGGCGGCGGAGGGTCATGGGAACGGGCTTGGTGGCGGGGGTGACGCGGAAGTCTTCCTGCTGGAGGACGGCGCGGGCGGCGAAGCGGACGCGGTACTGGCCGGGGGCGGGGGCGGCGAAGCCGATGGGGAAGGCGCCGTAGGGCCAGCCGGGGGAGCGGAACAGACCCATCTCCAAGGCGGGATCCTCTTCGAGCTCCTTGGGCATGGGGGTGCCGGCTTCGCTCGCAACGTGAACACCCTGGTCGCCTTTGATGTAGAACATGGAACGCCGGGTGCCGGTGCTGCGGACGCCGGGGAAGAGCTTGCGGCCCTGCGCACGGAAGGTGCGGCTGGCGGGCGGCGCCGGGGTGGTGACCATGGCCTGGCGGAGGGCGGCTTCGGCGGCGTCGAGATAGGCCGTGAGTTGGACGCGGGAGATGTCGAGCGCGGCGGCGGTTTTGGTGAAGTGGTAGGCTTCGCGGTCCTCGGGCAGCATCTGGCGGATGGCGAGTTCGGGGAGGGCGAGGACGTCGCGGAGATTCTGTTCGTACTCTTCGCGGTTCAGGCGGCGCATGGGGCCGCGGCCGTTGGCGCGCACATCGGCGAGGTCGGCGGCTTCGAGGGGGGGGCGTAGGGCGGTAAGAAACGGGCGCCTTTCGGCGGGGGGCAGACCGCCGGGGCGGGGGGGCATTTCGCCTTTGTCGACGCGGTCGTAGATGCGGATCCAGCGATCGCGGACGGCGGGGGATTGGAGCGTCGAGGGGAGAGACCGGAGATCGAGGCCGCCCTGGGCGGCGGGGCCGGAGTGGCACGCCACGCAGGAGGCGTCGAGGCGTGCGCGCACGGGCGGGGGAATCTCGGCGGCAGAGGCCGTGAGCGCGCAGAGGATCAGCAGAGTCGATCGCATCGCATCCCTATGTTACTGGTTTCTCGCGCGGTCCGCTTGGCTCGTTTGGCTCGCTTTCCGCTGGCGTGCGGCGCGATATGATTGTCCGCACCATGCGCACGCTCCTGATTTCGTTAGCCATATTCGGACTGCTGTCCTGCAAGACTACGCCGCCACCAGCTCCGTCGGCGGTGCTCGAAGCCACGCCGGCCACGATCACCTCCTTCACGGAGGGCCCGACCGCCGATGCCGCCAATAACGTCTATTTTACCGAGACGATCAATCAACGGATCTTCAAGCTGTCGGCCGGGGGCCAGCTTTCCGTGTTTCGCGAGAACAGTAACACGGCCAACGGGCTGCTGCTGCATCCGGAGGGATTTCTGGTGGCGTGCGAGGGTGCTTCGCTGAAGGGCCCGCAGTTTGGCGGGTCGCCCCACGCGGCGCGGGAGATGAAGCCGCGGGTGACGCGGACGAACCTGGCGACGGGCGAGGTGGAGGTGCTGGCCGATAACTACCAAGGGCAGCCGTTCAACGGGCCGAATGACCTGACGCATGATGCGCAGAACCGGATTTACTTTACCGACCTGCCGGGCGGGGCGGTCTACCGGCTCGATCCGGATAAGAAACTGACGCGCCTGTTGACGCGGCCGGAGATTCAGCGGCCGAACGGGATTGCGATTGCGCCGGATGATAAGACGCTGTATCTGGTGGAGGCGAATAATCAGGAGGGCGGGGCGCGGATGATCCGGGCTTATGATTTATCGCCGGCGGGCGAGGTGAGTAACATGCGGGTGTTTCATAACTTCTATCCCGGGCGCAGCGCCGACGGGATGTGCATGGACACGCAGGCGAATCTTTATGCCGTGGCCGGGCTGCACCAGAAGCGGGGCACGAGCGAGACGCTCGACACCAAGCCCGGGGTGCATGTCTTTAACCCGGCCGGCCAACTGCTCAAGTTTATTGCCGTGCCGGAGGATACGGTGACGAACTGTACGTTTGCCGGCGCCGACAACAAGACGCTGTACGTGACGGCGGGCAAGGGGCTGTACCGGTTCGCCAACGACATAGCCGGGACGCGCCGGTAGGCGGGGGAAGCTAGCTGCGCGCGGCCCACCAGGGGTGGGCCGGTTCTGCTTGCGGGCGCGGCGGGACGCGGGCGGCTTTCATGTCGCGGTCGAAGGTGGCGGCGAGCACGGGGTGGGCGGCGGCGAGGTCGTGCTGCTCGGCCGGGTCGGCGGTGAGATCGTATAGCTCGACGGGGGCGTTCGGCTTGGGCCGGACGGCCTTCCAGTAGCCGCGGCGCATGGCTTGGATGGGCACCTCGTCGGCGAAGGCGCCGGTTTTGGCCTGGTAGCGGGGGAACTCCCAATAGAGTTCGGCGTGGGGGGCCTGCGCCTGGCCGAGCAGGGTGGGCAGCACAGAGATGCCGTCGCAGCGGGGGATGGGCTGGACGCCGGCCAGTTGGGCGAGGGTGGGGAAGACATCCTGGAAGGCCCAGGGGAAGCTGCTGACGCGGCCGGCGGGGACGCGGCCGGGCCAGCGGACGATCATGGGGACGCGGATGCCGCCTTCGTAGAGATTTCCTTTTTGACCGCGGAAGGGTCCGGTGTTCGCAAAGAAGTTGTCGCTGAAGCGAATGCCGCCGTTGTCGCTGGTGAAGAAGACGATGGTGTTCTGCTCAAGGTTGAGCTCTTTGAGGAGGGCCAGCACCTGGCCGACGTAGCCGTCGAGACGTGAGACCATGCCGGCGAAGGCGGCGCGGGGTTCGGGCTGGGGCGCCTGGCGGCCGTTTTCGCTCGACAGGGGCGCTCCTTCCGGAAACTTGCCGCGATAGGCGGCGAGGGAATCTTCGGGGACGTGGAAGCCGCCGTGAGGGACGGTGAGGGGGAGGTAGGCGAAGAAGGGACGTTGGCGGTGGCGCCGGATGAAATCGAGGGCTTTGGCGGCGACGACGTCGTTGGCGTAGGTCTGGTGGGTCGTGTCGCTGTTGCCGGCAAGGGGATATTCGCGGTCGTTCTGGTAGATAAAGCGCGGGAACTGGAAGTGGGCGTGGGCCTGGTGGAGGAAGCCGACGTGTTCGTCGAAGCCTTTCCGGATGGCGGTGGTAGCCGTTCCGATGTCACCGAGGCCCCACCTGCCGAAGATGCCGTTGGTGTAACCGGCCTTCTTCAGGACTTCGGCGACGGTGAGATCGGAGGGCAGCAGCGGGACGCCGCCGGGATTGGAGCGAACCGAGGTGTGCCCCATATGCATGCCGGTCATGAGCACGCTGCGGGAGGGGGCGCAGACGGTGCAGCCGGCGTAGACGTCGGTGAAGCGGAGGCCCTGAGTGGCGAGGCGGTCGAGGTGGGGGGTGCGGATGTATTTCTGGCCGTAGCAGCCAAGGTCGCCCCAGCCGAGGTCGTCGGCCATGATCCAGACGATGTTGGGTTGGCGGGCGGGTGCGGCGGGCGGCAGGGCGGAGAGCGCGGCGGTGTGCAGGAAGTTTCGGCGATTCATGGGGAATCGGGTCAGAGCAGGATTTCTTTGACGACGCGGCCGAAGACATCGGTGAGGCGGAAGTCACGGCCGGTGTAGCGGTAAGTCAGCCGTTCGTGGTCGAGCCCGAGTTGGTGGAGCATGGTGGCGTGGAGGTCGTGGATGTGAACCTTGCCCTGGACGGCTTCCCAGCCGAAGTCGTCGGTGGCGCCGTGGGCGATGCCGGGCTTAATGCCACCGCCGGCGAGGAACATGGTGAAGCCGCGGGGGTTGTGTTCGCGGCCGCG
This sequence comes from Bryobacteraceae bacterium CoA2 C42, assembly GCA_019931245.1. GTDB lineage: Bacteria > Acidobacteriota > Terriglobia > Bryobacterales > Bryobacteraceae. Next base: position 4,272 of record JAINDL010000220.1, on the reverse strand, counting down.
GTCGCTGGCTGGGGCCTTGCCCTGGGAGAGGTCCTGATCGAAGGGCGTGCGGCCGAACTCGCCGCCCCAGAGCAGGAGGGTATCGTCGAGGAGTCCGCGGCCCTTGAGATCGGTGATGAGGGCGGCGATGGGCTTGTCGACGGCTTTGCAGCGGACGGGGAGGCTATCGCGGAGTTTGCCGTGGTGGTCCCAGCCGCCGTCGGTGATCTGCACGAAGCGGACGCCGGCTTCGACGAGGCGGCGGGCCATGAGGCACTGGCGGCCGAAGTCGTCGGTCTCCTTTTCGCCGATGCCGTAGAGGGATTTGGTGACGCCGGTTTCGCGGTCGAGGTCGAGGACGGTGGGGGCCTCCATCTGCATGCGGAAGGCGAGTTCGAAAGAGGCGACGCGGGCGTCGAGTTCGGCTTCGGCGCCGGCGCGTTCGGCGTCGCGGCGGTTGAGGGCGGCGAGGAAGTCGAGTTGGTGGCGCTGGTCGTTGGGGGTGCGGGTGGGATCACCGAGATAGCCGAAGCGGGCTTCCTTGGCCTTGCCGGTGCGGCCGAGGGGCGTGCCCTGGTAGGAGGCGGGGAGGAAGCCGCTGCCGTAGAGCTGGGGCGTGCCGCCGTCGCCGCCGAGGGCGGGGCAGATGGTGATGAAGCCGGGGAGGTTGCGGTTCTCCGTGCCGAGGCCGTAGAGGACCCAGGAGCCCATGGAGGGGCGGACCTGGACGCTGTGGCCGGTGTGGAGCTGGCGGATGGCCGGGGCGTGGGCTTCGCTGTCGGCGTGCATGCCGTGGAGGAAGCAGATGTCGTCGACCACGCCGCCGAGATGGGGGAGCATCTCCGACATGAGCATGCCGCGCTGGCCGCGGCGGACAAACTTGCCGATGGGCCCGAAGAAGCGGGTGCCACGGATGCCGGGCGCCTCGTAGTTCTTGGGCAGGGCGAGGGAGAAGGGCTGGCTGTGGCGCTGTTCGAGTTCGGGCTTGTAGTCGAACAGGTCCATCTGGGAGGGGCCGCCCTGCATGAAAAGGAAGATGACGCGTTTGGCGCGGGCGGCGTGATGCGTGCCGGCCATCAGGGATTGCAGCGCGGCGAGGCCGAAGCCGCAGGCGGAGCGGCGGAGGAAGTCTTGGCGGGTCATCGCTGGTTACCTTCGATAGAGGAATTCATTGGAGATCAAGAGGGTGTGGCAGAGGCGCTCCCAGGCTTCGGGGCGGGCGGGGAGCGAGGCGGTGTAGGTCAACAGGCGGTCGACTTCGCCGGGTTCGGGCGGGCGGGCGTAGACGCGGCGGATGAGCTGGCGGACGCGATCGCTGTCGGCTTGTTCGCCGGCGAGGGTGAGTTTGGCGAGAGCGGCGGCCTGTTCCTTGACGAAGGGGGCGTTGAGCAGATAGAGCGCCTGGGTGGGGACGGTGGTGGAGGAGCGGGCGCCGGTGATCTGGTTGGTGTCGGGGAAGTCGAACAGGTTGAGGATGTCCATCTCTTCGACCTGCCCTTTGCGGACGGTTGGCTGATAGAGGGAGCGGCGGCGGCTGGTGGCGGGGTCGAGCTTGGCGTTGTCGGAGAGGAACTCGGGACTGCCGAGGTTCATGTTCCCGGGGACCCAGAAGGGGAGCGAGGGGCCACCGCGGGCGGGGTCGAGCTGGCCGCTGACGGCGAGCATGGCGTCGCGGATGGTTTCGCCTTCGAGGCGGCGGGGGCTCATGCGCCAGAGGAGGCGGTTTTCGGGGTCGGCTGCGAGGCCGGCCGGCTGCGGGGCCGAGGCCTGGGCGTAAGTGCGGCTCAGGACCAGCTTCCGGATGAGTTTCTTGATGGACCAGCCGTCGGCGACAAACGATGCGGCTAAGTGGTCGAGTAACTCGGGATGGCTGGGTTTAGCGCCGCGCAGGCCGAAGTTATCGATGGAAGTAACCAGGCCCGAGCCGAACAGATGATGCCAGATGCGGTTAACGGCGACGCGGGCGGTAAGGGGATTGTCCGGGCGGGTGATCCAGGCGGCGAGTGGGAGGCGGCCGCTCGTGAAGTCGGCGATATCGAGTTTGTGGGCGCCGGCGAGGGCGATGGCGGAGCGGGGGGCTGGTTTGCCGAGTTGGTGGGCATTGCCCCGAATGTTGACCTGGCAGTCGGCGGGGGTTTCGGCGTCCTGCACGGCGTGGGCGGTGGGCGGGACGATGGGGAGATACTGGTAGAGCTTGACGGTTTGCGTGGCTTCCTGAATCTCTTTGTCGAGGCGCTTGGCGTCGGGGCTGTCCTTGTCGAGGGGCTTGCGTTCGGCGCGGAGACGGTCGAGCTTTTCGCGGGCGGCGGTAAGATTGGCCCAGTATTCGCGGGTTTCGGCGGCGCGGGCGGTGAGCTCTTCGGGCAGTTCGGGAAGGATGACGGCGTTGACGTTGCTGAAGACGCCGAGGTCGAGGCGGCCGGAGAGGGTGCGGGTGCTGGCGAAGATGCCGGCCATGCCGTAGTAGTCGTCGAGGGTGATGGGATCGAACTTATGATCGTGGCAGCGGGCGCAGCCGAGGGTGAGGCCGAGCATGGTGCGGCCGACCATGTCGAGTTGGAGATCGACGACGTCCATGCGGAGCTGCTCTTTGTCGGCGTTGACGAGGGGCCAGGGGCCGAGGGCGAGCAGGCCGGTGGCGACGAGGTTGTTGCGGCGTTCGACGGGGGAGGTCCATTCAAGCTGGTCGCCGGCGAGTTGTTCGGTGAGGAAGCGGTTGTAGGGGACGTCGCGCTCGAGGGCGTCGATGACATAGTCGCGATAGCGCCAGGCGTGGCGGGCGGGGACGCGGCGGCCGATTTCGATGTTATCGGCGTAGTAAGTCTGGTCGAGCCAGTGGCGGGCCCAGCGTTCGCCGAAGGCTTTGGAGGCGAGGAGGCGGTCGACGACGGCTTCGGGCGAGGGGTGGCGGGCGAAGTCGTCCTGTTCGGCGAGGGTGGGGGGCAGGCCGGTGAGGTCGAGCGAGACGCGGCGGAGCCAGGCGGCGGGGGCGGCGTCGGGGCTGGGGGCGAGTTGTTTGGCTTCGAGGGCGGCGAGGAGGAAGCGGTCGATGTCGTTGCGGGGCCAATCGGCGCGGCGGACGGGGGGGACGGGGGGGTTGGTGACGGGCTGCCAGGCCCAGTGGGATTGGGCGGGGCGGGCGGGATGGGCCTGGGCGACAGGCGGAGGGGCGGGCGCGTCGTCGGGCCAGGGCGCGCCGGCGGCGATCCATTGGCGGAAGTCGGCAAGGACGGCGTCGGGGAGTTTGCCGGTGGGGGGCATTTTGGAGGGACCGGAGTAGAGGAGGGCTTGATAGAGGCGGCTGGCGGCGGGGTCGCCGGGGACGATGACGGGGCCGGCGTCGGAGCCTTTGGCGAGGTTGGCTTTCGAGTCCAGTTTCAATCCGGCGAAGGCGAGTTTGGCGGTGTTGGAGTGGCAGCTCCAGCAACGCTCGGCCAGGACGGGACGGATTTTCTTTTCAAAGAAGGCAAGGTCGGCCGCGGGCGCCGAGCAGGCGAGGAGCAGTAGTAGGGCGATTCTTGCCATAACAGAATAGTATCTCGTCGGGCGGCGAACGCAAGGGCCGGTGGCGCGGGCGGGAGTTAGAGAAGGGCGGCGGGGATAGTCCCTCGCGATGGCTCGAAAGGTGGCGAGACCGATGGCTGCGTCGTGGCCGCAAGCGAACAGGATGCGATTGCACGTCGCGTCGATCGAGCGGTCGGGCTGATTCAAATCCTGGGTGACTTCGGCATGGGAGCTTCGACGCCAAACCTGTGGCAGTGCCGGAAGGGGAAGCGGGCCGTGGCGAGGAGGTCCCAGAGATGCTGACGGCGGTCCAGGCGAGGCAACCTCCGGGGGAGGCGTAGAGTTAGACACAATGGTCCCTGACGGTCTGCCGGAGGCGGTCGAGCCAGAAGTCTCGGGGTTGGCGATTGGCCGGGGCGGCGAGGGGGTGGTTCGTGGCGCCGGTAGACGGCGTTGTCGAGGGCGCCGGACCCGTCGGTGGCGACGACGGAATTGGAGCGGAAGAGTTTCCGGATTTCCGCGGTGCCCTTTTTCAGTCGGTTGGCGGCGAGGGCGGCCAAGGCCCAGGGGCGAGGGTCAACTTCGGCGTCCAAAGACAAGTTAAGCGACCGTCTCTGGTCGCCCTGTTTCTTACCGCTATTCTTGTTGTTGGTGCGGATGAGAGGACTTGAACCTCCACACCCTTGCGAGTACTAGAACCTGAATCTAGCGCGTCTGCCAATTCCGCCACATCCGCACGCCAACTGACTGAAAATAATGGTAGCAACCGGCTCCGGGCGCTGTCAACCT
>JAINDL010000142.1 GCA_019931245.1 Bryobacteraceae bacterium CoA2 C42 | reverse complement strand
GGCGGGGGCGGTCTGGGGTGGCCCGGGGGACGATTGCCGTCAGCGGGCGGCTTTGCGCCCTCTCGGCACGGGGTGGCGCGGCTTCAGGGGGCGAGGGAAGGAGACGAGCTGGCTGGGCTGCGCAGCGCGGGTTTGGCGCTTGCCGCGCGGCGGGGGCGGTCTGGGTTGGCCCGGGGAACGATTGACGGCAGCGGGCGGACTTGGCTACTCTGAGAGAACTCTGTAGAGGTGCATAGGCCACGGTCACTTGCGGCAGTTTCCGCCAGCGGGAGCAAGCCGGCCAGGGTTGGATGCCGAAGCACGGCGCGCTGTTGGCAAGCGGCCGGGCTGGGGGATGCGGGCGAAAGCCGGTCCACTGTCACTTGAAGAGCCGGTGCAACGCCGGATGTCCTTTCGAGTGGAGCGCTAGAGAGGAAGGCCCGCCTTCTTCCGGCAATCCCTCCCCACAACATACCCTTATGAATGTCTTTGAATTGACCCGCGCGCTGATCGATATTGAGTCGATTACCGGGAATGAGGCCCCGCATGTGGCATTTCTGGCGGAGTATCTGCGGCCGCTGGCCGCGGAGTACGGCGGCACGGTGGAGCTGATCGAGGTGGAGCCGAACCGGCCCAACATTCTCGTCACCTTCGGCCAGCCGCTGGTGACGCTGTCGACGCACACGGACACGGTGCCGCCGTTTTTCCCCTCGCGGGAGGATGACGAGTTCATCTGGGGCCGCGGAGCTTGCGATGTGAAGGGCATCATTGCCTCGATGATCAAAGCCGCCGAGGGGCTGCTGGCCAAAGGGACGCGGAATTTTGCGCTGCTGTTTGTGGTGGGCGAGGAGCGGAACTCGGCCGGGGCCTATTTCATGGCCAACCATCCACGCGGATCGAAGTATCTGATCAACGGCGAACCGACGGAGTGCCAACTGGCGCTGGGGTCGAAGGGCGCGCTGCGCTATGAGCTGCACGCGAGCGGGCGGATGGCGCATTCGGCGTATCCGGAGCTGGGCGATTCGGCGGTGCTCAAGCTGCTCGATGCTTTGGAGCGGGTACGGAAGATTGAGCTGCCGACGCATCCGATTCTGGGGCCGTGTACGTTGAACATCGGGACGCTGGCCGCGGGGCGGGCGCCGAACGTGATTCCGGACGCGGCGAAGGCTGATGTCTTCTTCCGGCTGGTGGATGACCCGGCGCCGCTGCGGGCGGCGATGGCGGCGGCGTGCGAGGGCCTTGTGGAGGCCCGGGAGGTGATCTGCATCCCGGCGGTTCATTTGAAGCCGGTGCCGGGGATTCCGACGACCGTCGTGGCGTACACGACTGACATCCCGGCGTTTGGCGGGGAGTGGGGCGAGCCGCTGCTGTTTGGCCCGGGGACGATTCACGTGGCGCATACGAGCGAGGAGCGGGTGCCGAAGCGGGAGTTACTGGCGGCGGTGGAGCATTACCAGACGCTGGTGACGCAGTTACTGGAAGGATTGGCATAGATGATTGTGATGAAGTTCGGCGGCTCGTCGGTCGAGTCCGCCGCGGCGATTACGCGGGTGGCCGGGATTGTGCGGGAGCGGCTGGAGGAGCAGCCGGTGGTGGTGGTTTCGGCGATGGGCAAGACGACGAACCGGCTGCTGGCGGCGGCGGAGCTGGCCGCCGGCGGGCAGCGCGAGGCGGCGCAGCAGGGGCTTGATGCGCTCGAGCGGTTCACGCTGGGCGAGGCGGACGCGTCGCTGGCCGCTTTTATTGCGCTGCACTTTCAGGAGTTGGGCGCCTTTCTCGATGAGTTGACGCAGATTGGGGAGTTTCCGGACCAGTATGTTGACCTGATCTCGAGCTACGGGGAGCGGCTGTCGTCGAAGATCGTGGCGGTGGCGTTTGAGAAGCTGGGGCTGCGGAGCGTGCACGTGGACGCGCGGGAGGTGCTGATCACCGACCGGCGGCACAAGCAGGCGGCGCCGCTTTATGCCCGCACCTATGCCAAGTGCCAGAGCATTTTGAAGCCGCTGGCGGAGATGGGCAAGGTGGTGGTGCTCGGCGGGTTCATCGGCTCGACGCAGGACGGATTTACGACGACGCTGGGCCGGGGCGGGAGTGACTTTTCGGCGGCGATCTTCGGGGCGGGCCTCGGGGCGAGCGAGATCCAGATCTGGACCGATGTCGATGGCATGCTGACGTGCGACCCGCGGATACTGCCGGGCGGGCACCGCGTCAAGCTGATCAGCTTTGCCGAAGCGGCCGAGTTGGCTTACTTCGGCGCGAAGGTGCTGCATCCGGCGACGGTGGTGCCGGCTGTCGAGAAGAACATTCCGGTGCTGATCTTGAACTCGCGAAATCCGGCTTCGCCGGGGACGCGGATTGTGGCCGAGGCGGTGGCTTCGGCCAACGTGGTGAAGTCGATCGCCTGCAAGCGGGGCATCACGCTCGTGAACATTCAGAGCCTGCGGATGCTGATGGCGCATGGCTTTCTGCGGCGGATCTTTGAGACGTTCGACCGGTATGCAACGCCGGTGGATATGGTGTCTACCTCCGAGGTTTCGGTGTCGCTGACGATTGACATGACCGAGAACCTGGAGGCGATTGTGGCGGAGCTATCGAAGATTGCCGAGGTGACCGTGGAGCGGGAGCTGTCGATCATCTGCCTGGTGGGCGAGGGGATCAAGAAGACGCCGGGCGTGGCGGCGCGGGCGTTTGGCGCGGTGCGGACGGCAAATCTGCATATGATCAGCCAGGGCGCTTCGCTGTTGAATTTGAGTATGGTGGTGGAGGACCGGGAGCTGCCGGCGGCGGTTGCGGCGCTGCACGCCGAGTTCTTTGCAACGCTCGACGGGAGGGTATTTGAATGAAGCTGGCACTGATTGGCTACGGCAAGATGGGGAAGATGCTGGAGGCGCTGGCGCCGGAGTACGGGCTGGCGGTTGGGCTGATTCTGGACGAGCACAACAACGCGAACTTCGAGGGGCTGACGGCGGAGAACTTCGCCGGGATCGATGTGGCGATTGAGTTTTCGATTCCGACAGCGACGGTGCGGAACGTGGAGGCGCTGACGGCGCTGCGGGTGCCGGTGGTGATCGGGACGACGGGGTGGCTGGGCGAGATGGACCGGGTGCGGGCGGCGAGTGAGCGGCACGGGAGCCCGGTGGTGTGGTCGCCGAACTACTCGGTGGGGGTGAACGTGTTCTTCAAGCTGGTGCATGAGGCGGCGCGGCTGCTGAAGGAGCAGCCGGAGTACGGGGCGTATGCGTGGGAGATCCACCATGACGAGAAGAAAGACGCGCCGTCGGGGACGCTGCTGAAGCTGGTGGAGGAGATGAAGACGGCGGGTTACGGGCGGACGATTGACGTGAGTTCGAACCGGGCGGGGCGCGTGCCGGGGACGCACGAGATTGGCTTTGACTCGGCGGCGGACACGATTACGCTGCGGCATACGGCGCGGAGCCGGGAAGGATTTGCGCGGGGCGCGCTGCAGGCCGCCCGGTGGGTGGTGGGCAAGCAGGGCTTTTACGAGTTTTCCGAGATCTTGTTTGGAGTGAGGTAAGGAACCATGTTTACAGGATGCGGGACGGCATTAGTAACGCCTTTCCGGCGGGACCAGTCGCTGGACGAGGCGACGCTGCGGGGGCTGGTGCAGCGGCAGATCAGCGAGGGCATTGATTTTCTCGTGCCGTGCGGGACGACGGGCGAATCGCCGACGTTGACGCACGCCGAGCACTTGCGGGTGGTGGAGATCACGCTCGAGGAGGCCAAGGGGAAGGTTCCCGTGGTGGCCGGGGCGGGGGGCTACAACACGGCCGAGGTGATTGCGCTGGCCAAGGAGTTGGCGGCGATGGGGGTGGACGGGCTGCTGTCGGTGACCCCTTACTACAACAAGCCGACGCAGGAGGGCCTTTACCAGCACTATGCGGCGATTGCGGCGGCGGTGAAGACGCCGATTGTGGTCTACAGCGTGGCGGGGCGGACGGGCGTGAACGTGGAGCCGGCGACGCTGAAGCGGCTGGCGGCGATTGACAACATTGTGGCCGTGAAGGAGGCTTCGGGCAACATCAGTCAAATGGCGCGCGTGATCCACGAGGTGCCGGAGAGCTTTTATGTGCTGAGCGGGGACGACTCGATTACGATTCCGCTGACGGCGCTGGGGGGGAAGGGCATTATCTCGGTGGTATCGAACCAGATACCGCGGGAGATGACGCTGCTGGCGCTGAAGGCGCGGCTGGGCGAGTACGAGGTGGCACGGATCCTGCAGCGGCGGTGGCTGCCGTTGATGGAGGTGAACTTTGTCGAGTCGAACCCGATTCCGGTGAAGTATCTGATGGCGAAGATGGGGCTGCTGGAGCCCGTGTGGCGATTGCCGATGTGTCCGCCTTCGGCGGCGGCGATGGCGAAGTTAGATGCGGTATGGGAGGCATTGCTTGCAGGCAAGAATTGAAGAGGCGTTTGACAACAAGCCGGCGGGCGGCTACACGGAAGAGCACTGGAAGCTGTTCAGTGAGTTCAAGGCCGCGCTGAACGCGGGCACGATTCGCAGCGCGTCGCCGGATGCCGGGGAGAAGACCGGGTGGCGGGTGAATGCGTGGGTGAAGAAGGGGATCCTGCTGGGGTTCCGGCTGGGGGCGATTGTGGACATGTCGGTGGACCCGCAGCGGCAGCCGTTCATGGACAAGGCGACCTACCCGGTGCGGCGGTTTCCGGCCGATGCGGGGATCCGGATTGTGCCGGGCGGATCGAGCGTGCGGGATGGCTGCTATATCGGCAAGTCGGTGACTTGTATGCCGCCGATGTACATTAACGTGGGCGCCTATGTGGGCGACGGGACGATGGTGGATTCGCATGCGCTGGTGGGTTCCTGCGCGCAGATTGGGGCGCGGGTGCACCTGTCGGCGGCGGTGCAGATTGGCGGGGTCTTGGAGCCGGTGGGGGCGCTGCCGGTGATCATTGAAGACGACGTGCTGTGCGGGGGCAACTGCGGCGTGTATGAAGGAACCGTGGTGAAGACGCGGGCGGTGCTGGGGACGGGGACGATCCTGAACCGGTCGACGCCGGTGTATGACCTGGTGAACGGGACGGTGATCCGGGCGACGGACGAGGAGCCGCTGGTGATTCCGGAGGGTGCGGTGGTGGTGGCGGGTTCGCGGGCGGTGACGAGCGGGCCGGGAAAGGATTGGGGGATCTCGATCTATACGCCGGTGATCATCAAGTACCGGGATGCGAAGACGGACGCGCGGATTCAGTTGGAGGATCTGCTGCGGTAGGCATGGGGCCGGCGAACCGGGTGGCTGTACAGGCTGGTTCGGTTCGCGGGTGGCCGTTTTGCGATTCGAAGCCAGTCGAGGTGCCGCGGGTGGGTACACTTTGGGTGTAACGGGCTCGGGTTACCGGGTTGATTTTTCAAAGAACGGCAAGCGGTTCGTGGGCGGCCGGGTGATCCGATGGGTGGTTGGTCAGCAGCGGTCGTGATAAGCGGGGACGGCGACGGCCTCGCTAGGGGCGTTTTGCGATACGAACCCAAGCTTGTGGTGGAACGACTGGCCGGCGGCAAGGGCTTTGGTGGCTACATTCTCCTCGGTTTTGGCGGCCTCTGGTTCGGCCGGGGCTGGCTGCGGGCGGCTCTTGATTGAGTCCTGGAGCGTTTTGAGCGCGGCGCGGTAGGTTCTTTCGGCCGCCGTGACGTAACGATTCAGGCTGGCGAGCGTTTTGCGGTGCTCTTCGTTCGAGAAGCAGGCGCCGAGTTGGACGCCGGTGTCGGGATCGGTTTCGAGGAGTCCGCCGCGGCTGAGTTCGCGGTCGGTCTGGTCCATCATGCGGTCGAGGGTGGCGGTTTCGACGCGACGGGCGCGGTTGAGCCGCCAGAGGGCTTCGGTCAACTGGCTGGACAGGAGGTTTTCTTCGGGAGTTGCCGGGTTATAGGTGGCGAGGATTTGCTGCTCAAGCTGGTTAAACTCTTCCTGGGTTTCTCCGAAGACGAGGAGGCTGGACGAGCACAGGCCGTGGGCGAGGCGGTTTTTGCTGGAGGCGGCTTTGCCGGCCTCGGTACGGGGTCCGGTGGACTTGCGGGCGTTGCGCCGGTTGATTTCGCGCTGGCGGGCGGCGTCGCGATCGAGTTTTTCGCGGGATTCTTCCTGATCGAGCTGGTGCATCTGCTTTTGGAGAGACCGGAAGGCGTTTTCGAGGTAGGAGAGACTGGGGGTCTCGTTGGATGGGGTCATCGGGTTGCTCCTCATTCGTTGGGGGAATGGAAAAAGCCCACTTCGCCGTTTGAGGGCGCAGTGGGCTTTTCCTGTTTCCACGATAACCGATGCGTCAAGGGTTTCGGGGGGGTGGGGAGTTGGTGTTGTTGAAAAGAGGGGAGATATTTTGTTGTTGGGGCGGTGAACGGGGTATCGCGCAGGGTGATAGGCTGTTCGGAGGACGCTGTGATGAGACCTTCTTTGTTATCGTTGGCCCGCGGATTGGCGGGCGCCTGGTTAGTCGTTGCCCTGTGGGGGCAGCCGGCGCGGAAGAATCCGCGCAACTGGCCTGACTACGGGGGCGGTGCGGACTCTTCGCATTTCGTCAACCTGCAGCAGATCAACCGCGAGAACGTGAAACAGCTGGAGGTAGCCTGGGTCTATCCTTCCGGGGATCAACACGCCTATCTGTTCAACCCGGTGGTGGTGGACGGGGTGATGTACGTACTGGCGCGGAATCACTCGCTGGTGGCGCTGGATGCCGCCACGGGGAAGGAGATTTGGATCCACGAGAACCTGCCCGGCCTGTCGACGCGCGGCATCGCTTACTGGGAGAGCCCGGACCGGAAGGACCGGCGCCTCGTGTTCGCTATCAACGACTACCTGCAGCAGATTGACGCGCGGACGGGGAAGTCGATCCTGACGTTCGGCAAAAACGGGCTGGTGGATCTGCGGGAGGGGCTGGGGAGAGATCCGAAGACGGTGAACCGGATTCAGACGGATACGCCGGGCCGGGTGTTTGAGAACCTGATTCTGATGGGATCGACGCCGGGGGAGGCGTATCTGTCGGCGCCGGGCGATGTGCGGGCGTATAACGTCCTGACGGGGAAGCTGGAGTGGACCTTCCACACGATTCCGCATCCGGGCGAGTTTGGGTACGAGACGTGGCCGAAGGACGCCTGGAAGTACAGCGGCGGAACCAACGTGTGGGGGGAGATGACGATTGACGAGAAGCGGGGCATCGCCTATCTGCCGACCGGGTCGCCGACCTACGACTACTACGGGGCGGACCGGATTGGGCAGAACCTGTTCGGCAACTGCCTGGTGGCGCTGGACGCGCGGACGGGGAAGCGGCTGTGGCACTACCAGTTGGTTCACCACGATCTTTGGGACTACGACACGACGGCGGCGCCGCAGCTGTTGACGGTGACCCACCAGGGTCGGCGGGTGGACGTGGTGGCGCAGTCGAGCAAACAGGGGTTTCTGTATGTGTTCGACCGGGTGACCGGGAAGCCGCTGTGGCCGATTGAGGAGCGGGCGGTGCCGGCGAGCCGGATGCCGGGGGAGCAGGCGTGGCCGACGCAGCCGTTTCCGACCGCGCCGCCGCCGTTTGCGCGGCAGACGGTTTCCGTCGATGACGTGAATCCGTTTATCCTGACCGAGGCGGAGCAGAAGGCGTGGAAGGAGCGGATCGGGAAGATGCGCAACGAGGGGCTGTATACGCCGCCGGGGTTTGAAGAGACGATTTCGATGCCGGGGGCGCGGGGCGGGTCGAATTGGGGAAGCGGGGCGGTGAACGGGGCGAAGGGGCTGCTGTATCTGAACACGCAGGACTGGCCGACGATTTACAAGCTGAGCGCGGAGGATCCGCTGGGGCGGCCGAGCGCGGGGGGCGGGGCGCGGGAGGTTTTCGCGGCGCGGTGCCAGGTTTGCCACGGGGAGAACGGGGTGCGGGCGGGGGCGGGTCCACCGGCGCTGGCGGGGATTGGAGGGCGGTTGACGCTCGAGGCGTTTCAGGCGATTGTGCGGAACGGGCGGGGGAAGATGCCGGCCTACCGGGACCTGGAGGACGGGGAGTTGGCGGGGATCTACCGGATGCTGGGCCGGGGGGCGGCGCCGGTGGTGAAGCAGGAGGTGGCGCGGGCGGCGGGGCCGGTGGTGGCGCGTGGCGGTGCGCCGGGTGGATTGGCGGCGCGGGAGAGCACGGCGGGGCGGTACACGCCGCTGGGCGGGCCGGAGTATCCGGCGGGGAGCGGGGCGCCGAAGGTGCGTTACTACACGGATTGGGGGCTGTATCCGAATCAGCCGTACGTGCTGCGGCCGCCGTGGTCGCAGGTGGTGGCTTATGACCTGAACCGGGGGACGATCAAATGGAAGGTTCCGCTGGGGCAGGACGCGGCGGCGGCGGCGCAGGGGGCCAAGGACACCGGGGCGTTCATGGCCGAGCACCACGGGATGATTGTGACGGCGACGGGGTTGATTTTTATCGCGGCGAGCGATGGGACGGTGCGGGCGCTGGATGAGGAGACCGGGCAGGTGCTGTGGACGGCGACGCTGCCGGCGGGGGCGGAGGGGGTGCCGTCGATGTACGAGGCCGGGGGGCGGCAGTTTCTGGTGTTCGCGGCGTCGTCGAACGTGACGCCGGGCGGGGGGCACGCGGCGCACGCGGGGGTGAAGGCGGGGCTGCGGGGGGATCTGCCGAAGGGGTATGTGGCGTTTGCGCTGCCGCGGCGGTGAGGTTGGCGAGGAGAGAGTTATGCGGATGAATCGGAGATCGTTTTTGCACCTGACGGGCGCCGGAGTAGTGGGCGCCAAGGTAGCGGCGGCACAGAAGAGGCGCCGGCCGAATATCGTGTTGATCCTGATTGACGACTACGGGTGGCGGGATACGGGGTACAACGGCAGTACGTTCTACGAGACGCCGAACCTGGACCGCCTGGCGCGGGAGGGGATGGTGTTCACCGACGGATATTCGGCGAGTCCGGTGTGTTCTCCGACGCGGGCGGCCATTATGACGGGGAAGTACCCGGCGCGGCTGCACTTGACGGCGCATCTGCAGGGGGCTTCGAACCGGTATCTTCATACGAAGGTGCTGCAGCCGAATACCCGCTTGGCGTTGCCGCTTGAGGAGGTTACGATTGCGGAGTTACTGCGGGAGCAGGGTTACCGGACGGCCTGCATTGGAAAGTGGCATCTGGGGGCGAAGGGGTTTCTGCCGTCCGAGCAGGGGTTTGATGTGAGTTACGGCGGGGACGAGGCGGGATCGACGAATAACTTCTTCTATCCGGCGTGGCGGAAGAAGGTGAATTTAGAGGGGAAGCCGGGGGAGTATCTGACGGACCGGTTGACGACGCTGGCCGAGGAGTTTATCGCGAGTAATAAAGACCGGCCGTTTTTCCTGTATCTGCCGCATTTCGCGGTGCATACGCCGATTGAGGGTAAGCCCGAGAAGGTGAAAAAGTACGATGCCAAGGCGCGGCGGGAGGATCCGCAGAACTACGGCGAGTACGCGGCGATGGTGGAGAGCATGGACGAGAGCGTGGGGCGGGTGATGGCGGCGCTGGAGGCGGTGGGGGTGGCGGAGAATACGCTGGTGCTGTTCAGCGCGGACAACGGCGGGGTGACGTCGCTCGAGTGGAAGGGGCGGCCGGTGACGTCGAATCTGCCGCTGCGGCTGGGGAAGGGTCATGTGTACGAGGGAGGGATCCGGGTGCCGACGGTGGTGCGTTGGCCGGGGGTGACGAAGGCGGGGAGCCGGAGCGGGGAGCCGGTGGTGAGTTATGACTACGCGCCGACCCTGGCGGAGGTGGCGGGGGTGCCGCGCGAGCGGGTGGCGCAGATGGACGGGCGGAGTTTCGCGGGGGCGTTGCGGGGGCGGGCGGGTAAGACGCGGGATGTGTTCTGGCACTATCCGCATTACAGTCCGCAGTTAGGGCGGCCGGCGGCGGCGATGCGGAACGGGGAGGATAAGTTGATTCTGTTTTTTGAAGACAGCCGGGTGGAGTTGTATAACTTACGGGAGGATATGGGGGAGAAGCGGGATTTAGCCAAGGAACAGCCGGGGAAGGCGGCGGCGATGCGGAAGCGGCTGGAGGCGTGGCTGGCGGCGACGGGGGCGCAGATTCCGGTGAAGAATGCGAACTATGATGCGGCGCGGGAGTTGGTGATGGGGGAGGCGACGGGGCCGGTGCCGGCGAAGTAGGGGCGGCGGCCGGCTCAGCGCCAGGGCGGTTTCTGGTAGGCGGTGACGAAGGCCTGGCCGTCGAGGACCAGCATGGGAAGGTGGTTCACACGTTGACGAGGCGAGCGTCGAAATGCTCTTCAGGGACCGGCAAGTTGTCGGCTTGCAGGGCGCCCACGTACGCCTGGACCGCTTCCCTGATGTGGGCCAGCGCGGCTTCCTGGGTTTCGCCCTGGGTGACGCAGCCGGGCAAGCTGGGGCACTCGGCAATCCAGAAACCATCCTCGCCCCGATAGAGGAGCATCTGTCGCATGGCTTCAGTATGTCCGATTCCGCGGGCGATAGGGAGAGAACCCTGGCCGGGCTGGTTTGGGCTTCGTGCGCGATCACTGCGGCCTTCAGCGTTCTCCATCGGTGCACTGCAGTTCGGGCGAAGCGAGGGTTTGGGTTAAGCTTTCGTTCGTCCGGACGGTTTGCGAGGTTTGCCGATGCCGGTGGGGCGGGTCAGGGTTGGACGAAGACGGGTTGGGTGTTTTGGATGCGGATTTTGCGGAGGCGGACCTTGCGGAGCGAGGGGCCTTTGAACTCGGCTTCGACGATGGCGCCGTCGTTGGTGCCGGGGATGGTCTGGTCGAAGACGAGGTTGCCGAGGGAGTAGCAGATGACGCCGGTGCGGTAGTCTTCGCAGGGTTGGGTGACGTGAGGGTGATGGCCGATGACCAGCGAGGCGCCGGCTTCGATGGCGGCCTGGGCCATCTGGCGCTGCTGGACGTTGGGTTTTTTCGCGTATTCGAGGCCGGCGTGGAGGGAGATGATGGTCACGTTCGCCCTGGCGCGGAGGGCGGCGATGTCTTCGCGGAGGCGGACGAGGTCGAGGATGTTGATGCGGGGATCGTCCGTCTTGTGGTTGCCGTTGCGCTGGTCGTAGGTATAGGCGAGGAAGCCGAACCTGACGCCCTGACGCTCGAGGATGACGCCGGCGCGGGCGGCGGCTTCGGTGCGGGCGGCGCCGGCGACGGCGATTTTGTTCTTTTCGAGGAGATCGAGGGTGTAGAGCAGGCCGTGTTCGTGGGCGTCGCGGGAGTGGTTGTTGGCAAACGACACGACATCGATGCCGGCGAGGGTGAGGCCGGCGACGTTGGCGGGGTCGGCGCGAAAGACCATGCCGGAGGTGGTGGGTTTGCCCTGGTCAGTGAAAGGCGATTCGAGGTTGACGAAGGCGAGATCGGCACCGGCGAACTCGGCGGCGATCTGGCGGAAGGGCCAGGCGGGGTCGCGTTTTGCGGTGATGACCTGGCCGACGTTCCGGGCGAGCATGACATCGCCTCCGAACAGGAGGCGGTTGATGGGAGGGGGTACCTCGGGCGGAGGTTCTTTCTTCTTGCGGGGCGACGGCGGCGCGCAAGCGGCGAGGAGGAGGAGGCTAAGGGAGAGGGCGGGAAGCCGCTTCATCGAGGAACCAAATGACTTCACCCTGGTGATGGCGGGTCCACTGGGCAGGGTACTGCGCGATGTTTTCCGGACCGTGGAAGACGGTTTCGAGAGCCGGTTGTTTGTCTTCGCCGCAGACGAGCAGGAGGGTGTGGCGGGCGGCGGCGAGGACGGCGGGCAGGAGGGTGATGCGGGCGGATTTGAGCTTGTCGACGTAGACGGCGGCGGTGAGGCCGGTGGAATCGAGGACGGCGGGGTCGCCGGGGAAGAGGGAGGCGGTATGGACGTCGGCACCCATACCCTGCTGGATGACGTCGAAGACGGGGATTTGACCTTCGGCGAGGTGGAAGTGGCCGCGGATATCGTCGGCGTAGAGGGAGGCGGCTTCGCCGACGGGTTTTTCGGCGTGGATGCGGTGGATGTTTTCTTTGGGGAAGGCGGCGGGGGTGAGCCAGTGGGTGTCGGCGAGGGTGAAGTTCGATTGGGGGTCGCCGGGGGGGACGGCGCGTTCGTCGACCCAGAAGAGGTGGACGCGGGACCAATCAAAGGGCTGTTCGGCGAGCCAGGCGAACAGGAGTTTGGGGGTGGAGCCGCCGGAGATGGCGAGCGAGGCGGTGGGCCGGTGGGTTAGGGCGCCGGCGAGGATTTCGAGAAGGGCGAGGCCGCAGGCTTCGGCGGCGGCGGCGGGGGTGGGGGAGATTTCGGTGCGGGGGTTCATTCGGCAGTGGGAACGGGGGTGACGGTGGCGGCGAGGGTGGCCTCGTAGATGAGGTCGTCGCCGAGGATGGAGAGCTCTTCTTCGAGCAGGTCGACCTCGGAGCGGGCGGGGGCGAGGACGCGGGTGGTCAAGGTGTTGGTAACAATTTCCAGTGTCGCATCATCTTCGGCGCGGAGTTCGAGGGCGTAGCTTGCGGGATTTTGCGTGGCGGCGTGGAAGCGGAGGGCTTGGAGGTTGCCGTGGCGGCGGGGCGGGGCGGGGACGAAGTGGAAGGCGGCCTGGGGGAGGCGGGCGGCGAGCCAGGCGCGGAGGTAGAGGGCGCTGACGGAGGGGGTGGCGCCGGCGAAGGCGATATCGACGCGGGTGATCTGGGGGATCTGGCCCTGGAGGCAGGTGCTTTCAAAGGCCTGGGCGAGGGTTTCGCGCCAGGCGGTGCAGCGGGTCCAGGCGAGGTCTTTGAGGCGCCAGCCGGCGCGGCGGCGGTCGTTGAGGGTGGGGAGGATGGCGGCGCCGAGGGGGACGGAGTCGACCAGGAGGGTGCGGGCGAGTTGGAGGAGGGGTTGGAAGGCGGGCTCGTTGAGGAGGCGGATGTCTTTGAGCCAGAGGAGGACGGGGAGGTCGGCGACGGTGAGGCCGAGCGAGGCGGAGTAGACGTCGGCGAGGCGGTCGGGCGTGGAGCGGATTTCGATGATTTCGCAGCAGAGCTGCTGGCGGCCGCCGAAGGCGAGGAGGCACTGGGCGGTGACGGAGGCTTCGAGAAGGGGAGTGGGGGAGTTGAGGATGCGGAGGATGATCATGCGTCCGGGGTGGGCGCGCATGAGTCCGGCGAGGGTGTTTTTGAGTTCGGCGTCGTCGGTGGGGTCGGTGGTGGCGACCAGGAGGGTCATGGAGCAGGCGCGGAGGAGGGCGTCGGCGGGCTGGTCGTGACCGAGGTTGGCCCAGAGATGTTCTAGCTCCTTGAGGAGTTTTTCGGGCTGGACGGCGGTGATCAAGGGACTCTCCAGACGTGGCCGCGGGCGGCGAGCATGTCGTCGGCGGCGGTGGGGCCCCAGGTGCCGGCGGGGTAGTTGGGGAAGGGGCCGGGCGGGGGGTGGTTGGCCCAGACGTCGAGGATGGGTTGGACGGCGGCCCAACTGGCTTCGACCATGTCCTGGCGGGTGTAGAGGGTGGGGTCGCCGGCCATGGCGTCGACGAGGAGGGTTTCGTAGGCGGTGGGGGTGCGCATGCCGAAGCTGGTGCCGTAGTTGAAGTCCATGGAGACGGGGCGGAGCTTCATGCCGGAGCCGGGTTGTTTGGAAGAGAAGCGGAGGGAGATGCCTTCTTCGGGTTGGATGCGGAGGATGAGGAGGTTGGGGCGGGCGGATTCGCTCGAGAAGAGGGAGTGGGGTACGGGGCGGAAGCGGATGGCGATATCGGTGACGCGTTTGGGCATGCGTTTGCCGCTGCGGACGTAGAAGGGGACGCCGGCCCAGCGCCAGTTATCGATGAGGAAGGTGACGGCGGCGTAGGTGTCGGTCATGGCCTGGGGGTCGACGCCGGGTTCGGCGCGGAAGCCGGGGATGTCTTTGCCGCCGATGGCGGCGGGGCCGTACTGGCCGGGGACGGCGTGGGTGGCGACGTCGGCGGGGCGGAAGGGGCGGATGGAGCGGAGGAGTTTGGCGCGTTCATCGCGGACGGCGCCGGGTTCGAAGACGGCGGAGGGTTCCATGGCGATGGTGGCGAGGACCTGGAGGAGGTGGTTTTGGATCATGTCGCGGAGGGCGCCGGCTTCCTGGTAGTAGGCGCCGCGGCCTTCGACGCCGATGGATTCGGCGGCGGTGATTTGGACGTGATCGATGTACTGGCGATTCCAGAGGGGTTCGAAGATGGGGTTGCCGAAGCGGAAGGCGAGGATGTTCTGGACGGTTTCTTTCCCGAGGTAGTGGTCGATGCGGTAGAGCTGGTCTTCGGTGAAGTGTTCGTGGAGGGCGGTTTCGAGTTCGCGGGCGGAGCGGTCGTCGTGGCCGAAGGGTTTTTCGACGACGAGGCGGCGCCAGCCGCCGTTGGGGCGGGCGAGGGGGGCGAGGCCGCGGGCGACGGTGGAGTACTGGCTGGGTTGCGTGGAGAGGTAGAAGAGAATATTGCCGCCGGTTTGGCGCTGTTGGGCGACGTCGGCGAGGCGGGCGGTGAGGGTGGTGTAGAGATCGGGGGAGGCGAGGTCGCCGGCGACGTAGAAGAGGCCGCGGGCGAATTCGTCCCAGATGGCGTCGTCGAAGTGGGAGTTTTCGAGGTGTTCGCGGACGGCGGCTTCCATTTTTTGGCGGAAGGCTTCGTCGGACATGGGGGTGCGGGAGGTGCCGACGATGGCGAAGCCCTGGGGCAGGCGGCGTTCGATGGCGAGGCGGTAGAGGGAGGGGACGAGTTTGCGCTTGGTGAGATCGCCGTTGGCTCCGAAGATGACGAGGGCGCAGGGGGGGACCCGGCGTTCGAAGCGCTGGGGGTCCTGGAAGGGGTTGGCATCAGCCATGACCTTCAAAATAGCATTGCGGCTATGCTGGATTGGTGAAGCGACAGTTAATGGCAGTGGTGGAGGACCTGTTTTTCGCGGTGAAGATTGAGGCGGCGGCGCGGCAGGCGGGGTGGGTGGTGCGGTTTGTGAAGACGGCGGAGGCGGCGCGGGCGGGGGCGGGGGCAGCGGATTTGATGGTGGTTGATTGGAATCTGCGGGGGGTGG
>JAINDL010000023.1 GCA_019931245.1 Bryobacteraceae bacterium CoA2 C42 | reverse complement strand
TACGACCTGCTGATGGCGCATTTCGCGGTGCGAGGGTTGATGCAGGAAGCCGCGCTACAGGCCGAGGAGGATCCTGACCGTTTGTCCTTCCTTCATTCGGTACGCGTGGTCCAACGCCGCATGGCTCGCTCCGCCGCGATTTCCCCCTCGGCAGCGAAAAACGGTTCCTGAGGCAGTCCTGGGAGAGATTCTTCAGGAACGGTGTGTGTTCAGCCGCAACAGGCTCAACGCACGCGGCGTAAAACGCAAAATGAGCAACTATCCCTTGCGTCCTCGAAAGCGGCAGCCTACCCAACGAATCGAGCCCTCAATGCGGATCAGAAATCAGAAATCCTGAAATGAACAGTGTTGGGACTAGCCCCCCCTTCGCCCCCCTTCGCCGTCGCTCGGCCGCCGCCTTAGCCGCGCCGGAATCCTGGCGGCTTCGGAAACCGTGGCCGGAACGGTCGGCCGCCGGGCCCGTCCCCGGGCCCCCTCCCGCTCTCTCCCCGGTCCCCCGTCCGCGGGCCAAACCGCTTCGGAGGCTTGGTTCCGTCGCCACCCGGCGCCGACCCCTCCCCTTTCGGCCAATCTCCACCGCGGGGTCCAGGTTTACCGCCCTCTGGATCCCGAAAAGGCCGCGTCGGTCGATCGGAAAAGGCCGACCGGGCCGGACGAAACGGCGGCCCCCCGCCGGCACCCTTCCCAAAGCGACCGGCAGGAGGCCGATCCCCGTCAAAACGAGGCCTGCGGTAGGGCCCGTCACCCCGGCCCGGGGCCTCTTCGTCCCGCTCTCCAGACGGTGGCCGCCGGGCGAACGGCCGCTGGTCCCCGCCTCCCCGCTCCTCCGGCCCACCGAAACGTGGACGCTTGACATAGGGCAGTCGCTCGCCGCCCCGTTCAGTGCCTCGCTCGCCACCCCGCTCCGGCGCCCGGTCGAAACCCGAGGCGGGACCTGCGGGCCGCATCCGGCCCGGAAGCTCCTCGCCGCCCCGCTCCGGCGCCGGTCGCCTCCCGGAGGGTGGCAGATCCGACGCTGCATCGGGTGCGCTGGCCGCCGCCCGTTCGCCGGGCCGCCAATCGCGAGGACCCGGTAGGTCCGAGGACTCGCCGATTCCGTACGGGCGCCGGTCCCCCGCTTGCAACGTTCGCCGCTTCTCCTTCTGCTCTCGAACCTCCTCGGGGCTGTTCCGCAGCAGCGCATCGGCAGCCTGGACCGTACAGGCCAGCGCTGCCACCTTGTGCACCCGGACCATGTGGGCGCCGGCGAGGATGGCGCCGGTAACCGCCGCCGCCGTGGCGAAGTCCTGCTGCAGGGCGTCGTTGCTCTTCTGGCCCAGAAAAGCCTTCCGCGAGGGGCCCACTAAAATCGGCAGATCCAACTCACGCAGCCGGCCCAGCCGGGAGAGGATCTCCCAGTTCTGGTCGCCACGTTTACCAAAGCCAAGGCCCGGGTCGATGATGATCTTCTGGCGATCAACCAGCGCCTTCTGCGCCCGGTTCACGCTGTGCTCGAGATCGGTCAACACCGTTTCGGCCGGGTGGGGCAGGTTCCCGAGCTTGGCCCATGTCTCGGGTGTCCCGCGCATATGGTTCAGGATCAGCCCCGCGTCCTGGGCGGCAACGACGTTAGCGAGCCGCGGATCGATCGTCAGATTCGAGGGGTCGTTGATGAACGCCACCCCGTACTCCAGCGCCTTCGCCGCCACGCCGCTCTTGTAGGTATCCACCGAGATCGGGATCGTCAAGCGGCCCTCGAGCCGCTTGAGCACGGGAATCAGCCGGCGTAGCTCTTCGGCCTCGCTCACGGGCTTGGCGCCGGGTTTGGTGGATTCGGCGCCGATGTCGATCAGGTCCGCCCCCTGCTCCTCCAGCTCTAGCGCCCGCGCCACGGCGCGGTCGGGGTCGCTAAATCGTCCCCCGTCGGAGAAACTATCCGGGGTTACGTTCAAAACCCCCATGATCAGGGTCCGATCCCCAAACTGCAGCTCATGGCCGCGAACCTTCAACAGATACCGCTTGGGCCGGATCATCCTTGTACCTTCTTCCATTTTTTGCCCAGCCGCAGCACGTAGCTGCCCGGGAAGTCCAACACGACCAACTCGGAAACCCGCGCGCCGTCTACTTCCAGCGCGCCTTCCTTAATCTTTCGCTGTGCCTCGCTTCCCGATGCGGCCAAACCGCACCGCACGAGCAGCTTGTCGATCCGCAGCCCGGGCTCGGTCACCTGGTACTGTTCAAGCTCCGCCGGCACCGAACCCTGCGAAACCACCCGCACCCACTCTCCGGCGGCCCATGCGGCCTCCTCTCGCGAGTGGAAATCGGTCACAATCAGGCGGGCAAGCTCCATCTTCGTCTCTTTGGGATGGGCCTCCCGCAGCCGCGCAATCTCGCCCACGCTCTTGTCGGTGAGCAGTTCGTAATACCGGAACATCAGATCGTCGGGGATCGACATCAACTTTGAAAACATCACCGCAGGCGGCTCGGTAATGCCCACGTAGTTGTTTTTCGACTTCGACATCTTTTCGACCCCATCCAGGCCCTCGAGCAGCGGCACCGTGCCGACAATCTGCGGCGGCTGGCCGTAGGCTCGCTGTAACTCCCGTCCTACCAGCAGATTGAACTTCTGATCGTTCCCACCCAACTCCACGTCGCACTGCATCCGCACCGAGTCGTAGCCCTGCGCGAGCGGATAGAGAAACTCGTGAATCGAAATGGGGACGTTGGCCTGATAGCGCTTTGAAAAATCGTCCCGCTCCAGAATCCGCGCAACCGTATAGTGCGAACAGAGCCGCACCATCTCCTCAAACGTCATTGGCTCAAGCCATTTGCTGTTGAACTCGATAACGGTCTTGGTGGGATCGAGAATCTTAAAAACCTGGGCTTTGTAGGTCTCGGCGTTCGCGTTGATTTCCGCGCGCGTCATCGGCGGCCGCATGGCGTTCCGCCCGGTGGGGTCGCCGATGAGACCGGTCATGTCGCCGATCAAAAACGTCACGGTGTGGCCAAGATCCTGGAAGTGCTTCATCTTGCGGATCAGCACCGTGTGGCCGAGATGGAGGTCGGGCGCCGTGGGGTCGAACCCGGCCTTCACCCGTAGCGGCCGGCCCAGCTTCAGCCGTTCGCGGAGATCCTCTTCCCGGATCAGCTCCGCCATGCCTTTTCTCAGATAGGCGATCTGCTCTTCAACTGTCAAAGCCACTCCAGTCTTCTATTATCTCCCATCGGAGACACCCACAACGAATTTTCCCCGGAGCGGAAAAAAAGCCCCCGGGCGGGATCCGGGGGCGTGGACGGCTATACCAGCTTCGTCTTCCGGACCGGCAACTCCCGGATCCGCTTGCCCGTGGCGGCAAAGATCGCGCTGGTGATCGCCGGGGCGATCGGGGGAACCCCGGGCTCCCCGATGCCGGCCGCCGGCGCCTTGCTCGGCACCAGATGGACGTGGGTCACCCGTGGCGCTTCCTGTATCCGCGCCACCGGATAGTTGTTGAAGTTGGACTGGACAATTCGCCCGTCGGCGGCCGTAATCTCGCCCATCATCGCCAGACTCGTGCCGAACACCGCCGCCCCTTCCACCTGCGAACGGGCGCGCTCCGGGCTGATGATCTGGCCCGCGTCGACGGCCACATCAACCCGTGGAATCGTCAGCCGGCCGCGGTCATCCACCTCGACCTCCACCACCGCCGCCACGTAAGTCAGGAAGCTGCGGTGCGCCGCAACGCCCAGCGCCCGGCCCTTGCCGGGCTTCTTGTTGGCCCAGCCCGACTTCTCCGCCGCCACCTCCAGCACCCGCTTGAGCCGCGCCGTATCGACCGGGAACTTGTCCTGCCCCTGGTCGTTGTTCCAATACTTCATGCCGACGGGCTGAATCGGCACCTGCCGGTCCGGCCCGAGCAGGTCGAGGATGTACTCAACGCGGTCCCGGTTGGCCGCCGCCGCCAACTCATCGACAAAGGAGTGGATGGCGAACGCGTGGTAGATGTGCGCAACGGCCCGCATCCACCCGATGCGGACATGGTTTTTGTGGGGCAGATTTTCGGCGCGATGATTGGCGATGGCGTAGGGCAGGTCGACCCAGCCCATGCCCATCTCGAGCTCCATGGCGTACTCGGCCGCGGCGTCGAACGTCGAGCCGATCGAAGGAAACGCGCTGCGGTGCAGCCAAGCCGTGGGCCGGCCCTTGTCATCGAGCGCCGCCTTCATGTACATGCCGGCGTTGGCGTGGTAGAAGTCGAACTTGATGTCGTCCTCCCGGCTCCAGACCACCTTCACCGGCTTGCCCACCTGCTTGGACAGGATCGCCGCCTCGCAGACGTAATCGGGCTTCGACTTTCGGCCGAACCCGCCGCCGAGCAGGGTGACGTGGCAGGTCACGTCCTCCTTCTTGATCCCCATCGCTCCGGCCACGGCCTCCTGGACCGCCTGCGGATTTTGGGTCGCGGCGTAGGTGACCACCTTGCCGTCCCGCCACTCCGCCACGGCCGCCGGCGGCTCCATGGGCGCGTGCGAGAGCAGCGGAACGTAGTAGGAGGCCTCATGGATCCGGCTGGCGCCGGCGAAAACCTTGTCGACGTCGCCCTCGTTGCGGACCACCTTGCCCGGCTGCTTGATCTTGGCCAGAATCTCGGCCTTCTCGCGGGCGGAATCGAAGGCGCCGTTCGGACCCAGGTCCCACTCCACTTTCAGCTTCTTGCGGCCCTGGGCCGCGGACCAGGTGCTATCGGCGAGCACGGCTACCCCGCCAAGCGCCTGGAACAGATGCGGCGGCTTAAAGCCGGGAATGGTGCTCGTCTGTACGACGCCCTTGACACCTTTCACGGCCGAGTCGTCAAAGCTCCGCAGCTTGGCGCCCAGCACGGGTGGCCGTTCAATGGAGGCATAGAGCATGCCCGGCATCCGGGCATCGATGCCGAACCGGCCCGCGCCGCGGGTATGGTCGGCCTGGTCGATGGTCGGCAGTTCCTTGCCGATGTAGCGGAACTCGCTCTCCGGCTTCAGGCGCAGATCGCCTTTCTTCGGCACCGGCAGGGTTGCGGCGATCTTCACCAACTCGCCGTAGGCTGCCTTCTTGCCGCTCTTGGCGTGGACGACGAAGTGGTTCTGACCTTTGCACTCAACCGCCGGAACGTTCCATTTCTTCGCCGCGGCCTGCTCCAGCATCAGCCGCGCCGTGGCGCCGGCCTCGCGCATCGCGTCGTAGAAGTCCCGAATCGAGCAGGAGCCGTCCGTGTTCTGCGACCCGTACTTGGTGTCGCCGACGGCCTGCTGCACCCGCACCTTCTGCCAGTCGGCTTCGAGCTCATCGGCCACCACCATCGGCAGTACGCTCCGAATGCCGGTGCCCATCTCGGACCGGTGCGCGACAATCACGGCCGTGCCATTCGGTTCGAGACCCAGGTAGACGCTCGGCGACCACGCGGTCGTCGCCGCTTCGGCCGATTCGACCCCCACGCCGAGCACGAGCGCCCCGGCCCCGATGGCGCTGCCGAGAAAGCCCCGGCGGGAAACTTTTTCAATGTGCGTCATGCCTTCACCCCCGCGGCGATCTGGATCGCCTGCCGGATCCGCTGGTAGGTGCCGCAGCGGCAGATGTTGCCCTGCATGGCGGTGTCGATATCGGCGTTGGTAGGCTTCGGCTTGGCTTTGAGTAGCGCCGCCGCCTGCATGATCTGACCGCTTTGGCAGTAGCCGCACTGCGAGACGTTGCACTGCTTCCAGGCCGCCTGCAGCGGATGCTCGCTCTTGGCGCCCAGGCCTTCGATGGTGGTGATCTCTTTTCCCGCGGCGTCGCGCATCGAGGTGACGCAACTCCGGGTCGCCTCCCCGTTCACATGAACCGTGCAAGCCCCGCACAATCCCGCACCGCAGCCAAACTTCGTGCCGGTGTAATCCAACACATCCCGCAGATACCACAGCAAGGGCATCTCCGGGTCGCCATCGAACTTTTTGGCCGAGCCGTTCACTTTGAGCTGAATCATAACAGCCTCCCGAACTAGAGCCTATGCCCATCCGGGATCCGGAGTCAACCGGCGCGTTAGCGGATTCGACCCTGGCCCGCTCCGGGGTTCATGCCGGGAAACGGGCTTGGGGGCATTCCCTGCATCGGGATCCCGCCGGGGTTCATCCCGGCGCCGCCCATGCCCTGCCGCTGTCCCGGCAGGTTCCCCCCGGCGCCCGCCTGCTTGGCCGGGTCGTAGACGAACTCCCACTCTTTGTAGTTGGTTTTTTCGTTGTAGATTTTGATGCCTTCGCGGTCGAGCTTGCTGGCGATCCCCACAATGCCGCCGCCCAGACCCTGGGACTGCTGCGCCCCCATGGCCGCGGCGAGGCCCTGCGGGTTGGGCGTCGTCAGCAGCCGGCGAATCATGTCGGTCGCCGGATTCACGTTGATGCCGGTGGCCCCCTGCCCGGTCATCGGCCCGGACATGGGCGGCCCAAAGCTGGTGGACCCGCTTCCGGGCAGACGCAGTTGCCCGTTGTTGGCCGGGGTGGCGTTGAACCGGGCGGGATCGGGGGGCATCATGCCGCCTACGGTATAGCCGCCGCCACCCACCGTATAGCCGCCGCCCCCCGATTGGGGTTGGGGCTGGGCCATCTGGCCGCCGGTCTGCGAGTTCGCGGCGGCGTTCGGGTACGTTCCCGGCGCGGCGAACGGTCCGGGTAGGCCGGGCGCCGTGGGGACCGCGCCGGGCGGAGGAGGCGCAC
This sequence comes from Bryobacteraceae bacterium CoA2 C42, assembly GCA_019931245.1. Lineage (GTDB taxonomy): Bacteria > Acidobacteriota > Terriglobia > Bryobacterales > Bryobacteraceae. The sequence goes on along the minus strand of JAINDL010000023.1, from coordinate 45,898 downwards.
CGCCTTCGCCGCCCGGTGGCGGGGGAACCATCCCCGGGGAACCCGGCCGTTCGGACTCCCGCCGCGGACCGCCCGCCACCGGGGCGTTCGGATCGGCGTTCAGCGTCACGGTGGAGCCGACCGCATAAGGGTTGGCCGCCTCGCCCCCTGTACCCGGCGCCTCGCCCGGCTTGGGTTGTTTCTGGACGAGCGAATCGGTCATGCGGCCCGTGGCATCGGCGTGAATCAGCCTCCAGTCGTCGGTCCCGGTGAGCGGATCTTTGTACCGCTTGCGCAGGAAGCGCGTTCCGTTGGTCTGCTCCAACTCTTCAATCGTCTGCGGCAGCTTCTTGTTCTTACGGACAAAGACCTCAACGCCCCGGATGTACTGCTCGCCGCGCTCGACAAGCAGCTGCTCCTTGTTCCGCTGGGCTTCAAAGGCCAGCCGCGGCAGTTCCATGTACAACACCCAGGCCAACGCGGCCGCCATGGCAAACACCAGCAGCATCGCGAAACCGGACTCCGGGCGTGACCGCATCCTGCTCTCCTCCTAGTCCAGACTCTCGGCCTGCTCCAGACTCAACGTCTGCTCACTCTCGAACTGCTGGTCCTCGACGACGACCGAATTCAAACCGATGCGCACCACGCGGTAGCGCTTCTGAATTACCTCGCCTTCCCCGGCCACATAGATCTCCTCGCCATCGAGGAAGAAGGCTCGTTTAGCCTTGGCCCGCGCGCCGCCCACGAAGCCGTAAAACTTGAGCGGGATCGGCGGCGCGGCCGGCTTCACCGGCGCGGCTGGGGTGATGCTGACCGGGGGCGGAGGCGCCGCGGCGACCGCGGCAGCTCCCGCCGGCTTCGGGAAGATTTTGGGCGGGTCGGGCTGTTTCGGCGGCGGCGCTGTCCCAAAGTCAAAGATCGTCCGCGCCCCGCCCTCAATCCGCACCCCGCCAAGACGCCGGATCAGTTCGAGGCGCAGCGTCGGGTCGATCGTCGCCGGGTCGATGCGGTCCTCGGCGCGGGCCGCCTTGAGAACGGGCTTGAACTCCTGCACCGCCGCCCGCAGCACCGGGCGCATCGTGGCGGCGGCTTCGGCCTCCGCCTTGCCTTTCCGCGCCGGCGCCGGCCGGGCCACGGAGGATGATCCGGGCGGGGAGACCGCCGGCCGAGCCTTGGGCCCGGGCGTGCCCCCACCCGGCGGCCCGCCATCGCCAAGGTACATCACGGCCAGTCCCACCCCGAGAATCCCCACGAGGACCGCAATCTTCTTGGGTTCCGCGCCCAGCTTCATCGCGCCCCTCCCGGACTCTGCGCCAGCACCGGCAGCGGAGCCTCCCGGACAAACGTGTTGGCCCGCAGGTTGATGTTCAACACCCCGGTGCCCTGCTGCGGCGAAGCCGATACCGCCTCGATAATCAGCAGCCGCGGCGCCTGATCCACCTCCTGCAGAAAGTGCAGCAGGTCGGCATAGGTGCCTTCGTAGTTGCCGTTCACCGAAAGCATCGACAGGTCGTTCGAGCCCTCCACCGGGTCTTCGACAAAGCCGTGCTCCCGCACCTTCACCCCCGCCCGCTTCGCCATGCCCGACAACTCGTCGACGACCGTCGAATAGGTCGTCGACCGGCTGAGAAAGTAGGTGTTCAAGAACTGGTTGCCCTCATTGCGCCCCCGGTCCATTTTGGCGGTCAACTGCCGGGTCCGTTCGAGCGCGTTGCCGCGGTCGCGGGCCTGCGTCCGCAGCGCCCGCAACCGGGCCGCCATCTCCTCGGCCGAGCCACCAAACGGGGCATACACAAACCAACCCACGATCAGGTTGGCGCCAAGCAGAACCAGCACGATCAGGCGGGGCAGATCGAGTTTAAAGTTTTTGGGCATAGTTCACACTCACGCGATACCGGTAGAGCGGCTCACTCTGTGACGGCGGCAGCATCGTGGCCACCGAAGGAATGGAGAAGACCGGCGAGGCCTCCATCCGCTTGAGCAGATCGATCACCGGCTCGACACTCGGCGCCCCGATGGTCATCTCCAGCTGAATCTCGTTGCGCGCATTGGCTTGAGGCCGGAGTGCGATCAGCCGGGCGTTGTAGGGCAGAACCTGCTCAAGGTCGGCAAACAACCGCGACCAACTGATGCCTTTGCGCGCAATCAGCGTGTTCAAAAAGACGCTGCGTTCGAGCACATCGGCGTTCTCGGCCTTCCGCATGACCGCTTCGAGCGTCGCCTGCTCGGTCGCCATCGCGGCAATCTGCTGTTCGGTCTGCGCCAGGGCCGCCACCAGGTCCGACTTGGCCTGCCGCTCGTTCCAGATCAGAGTGCCGAGCAGGACCAGAGTCATCACCAGCAGGCCCGTGGCCAGGGCCGAAAACAGCGTCACGGCGCGGTCGTTGCGAAACGGCTCACTCGATAAGTTGATGGGATAACGCATGTTAAGTCCGCCCCCCCGCCGCCAGATAGCCCAGCAATCCGGCGTTGCACGGATTCGGCGTGCCCAGGGGTGAGGTGAGCGTCTCCACCGGCAGATCCACATCCACCGGCAGCGATTCGAGACCGCACAGATGCACCGAGTCCGGCCGAAGCTTCAACTCCTCCTCGAGATACGCCAGCGTCGGATAGAGGACCCGACCGAACTCCTCCTCATCGCAAAATCGCTCCAGGCTCCGCGCCATCCGCGACGAAAACGCCAGATTGGACACCACCGCCTCCTGGCCCTCCTCGCTCAAGGCCAACTCCACGCACCGCAGCAGCCGCACCCGCCCCGCCACCGTCACCGCCACCGTCAGCACCTTCCCCGACAGCTTGACCAGAACCTGGCAGCCTGTCACCGGCACCAGTTCGAGCGCCGCCAGTGTCGAGGTGGTGATCCGCCCCGGCCACAAACCCGCCGCCCGGAAGGCGGCCTCGTACTTGGCCAAAATCTCGAGCGAGACCAGCGTCGCCAGCACGTCTACCTCCTTGGCCCCGTCCGGCCGCGGCTGCACGAAGCAGCTTACCGCCGCCGCATCGACGTCAAACGGCACCGTCTTCTTCATACGAAACCGCACCAGCGCCCGCTGCTCGTCCGCGTCGACCGGAAACTGGCTGAAGTCGAGCACCGCCATCCGGGCCGCGAAATCGGGCAGAATCACCATCGCCGTCCGGCGCTCCCGGCCGCCCCCGGCCCCGGCCGCCTCGCGGATGGCCTTCAAAAACGAGTCATTCCGCAGGATGTTCTCTTCGAGCGGCGAGATCCGCAGGGTGTCTTCTTCAAAAGGAACCCACCGCGGGGCACCGCTGCGCGCGGCGCAGGCGATCCCCTGCGCCGAAATCTCGAAGCTCAACTCCGGCGGCGGATCGGCCAACCAACGCTGGATCGTGTCGGTGATCGCCATTAGCCCTCGATAAATGTCACTTTGTTGATCTCCCGCAGCGTGGTAATCCCCGCCCGGACCCGTTCAATCGCCGACTCGCGCAGCGTCGACATCCCCTCGCCACGCGCATAGCGCTTAATCTCACTCGTCGGCCGCCGGTCGAGAATCATCTCGCGAATCCTCTCCGACATATCGAGCAGTTCGTGAATCGCGCTTCGGCCATGGTAGCCCGTGCCGCCGCACTCAAAACACCCGGCTCCGTCATAGAAAACCACATCGCGCCAGTCGGCCGGATCGAGTCCCGAGGTCCGCAACTCCTCTTCGTCGGCCGCCACCGGCTGCTTACAGTGCTCGCAGATCGTGCGCACGAGCCGCTGGGCCAGAATACAGTTCATCGCCGAAACAAAGTTGTACGGCTCGACGCCCATGTTCAAAAACCGGCCCAGGACGTCGAAGACGTTGTTGGCGTGGACCGTGGTGAAGACCAGGTGGCCCGTCAGCGCCGAGTTGATGGCGATCTGCGCCGTCTCCTGGTCGCGGATCTCGCCCACCAGGATTTTGTCCGGGTCATGGCGGAGAATGCTGCGCAGCCCGCGCGCGAAGGTCAGCCCCTTCTTTTCGTTCACCGGAATCTGCGTGACGCCCTTGAGCTGATACTCCACCGGGTCTTCGATCGTGATGATCTTATCCTCGTCGTTCTGGATCTCGCTGAGCGCGGCGTAGAGCGTGGTCGTCTTGCCCGAGCCGGTCGGCCCCGTCACGAGCACCATGCCGTAGGGCTCTTTAATGTAGAGCCGGAACTTGCGCAGATCGTTCTCGGAAAACCCCACGACATCGAGCGAAAGCTTGGAGAACTTCTCGCTCATCGACTCTTTGTCGAGGACGCGCAGCACCGAGTCCTCGCCGTGCACGGTCGGCATCACCGAGACGCGAAAGTCGATCAGCCGGCCCTTGTACCGCACCCGGAACCGGCCGTCCTGCGGCACGCGCCGCTCGGAGATGTCGAGTTCGCTCATCACCTTGATGCGCGAGATGATCATCGCACTCCAGTCCTTGGCGATGGGCGACATGGCATAGTGCAGCACGCCGTCGATCCGGTACTTGATGACCACCTCCTGGTCGCGCGTCTCAATATGAATGTCGCTCGCCCGCCGCTCGAGGGCGTTGAAGATCGTCGTATCCACCAACTTGATGACCGGGGCGATGTCGTCGCCCCCGGCCGAAATCTTGTCGATCGACAGCGTCTCGTCCGGATTCTCCTGGTCCGAGACCACATCGAGCGTAAAGCCCTCGGTCACCTCTTCGAGCACGCGCTGCGACTGCTCGGTCTTCTTGAGCAGATCGGCGATCTGATGGAGCGGGGCGACCTTGACGCGCAACCGGCGCCGCAACAGCACACTCAGCTCATCGACGAGCTGCAGATTGCGCGGGTCGGCGACCGCAATCTCAAGCGTCTCGCCCGAAAGTGACTTTTCCAGCGCCACCGGCACAAAATTGTACCGGAACATCATGTCCACCGGCACCAGACGCAACAGCTCAAGGTCCACCGTCGACTCCGTCAGGTCGACGTAGGGCGTCCGGTAGCGTAAAGCCAGCGCTTTGGACTCGGCGATCTGCGTCGCCACTGCCGGGGGGCTCATCTGCGTTGCCATTTATCCTCCAACCGTATCCGCCAAAGAAAAGATGGGCAGGTAGAGCGCCACCAGCACAAACGCCACAAAGATCCCCATGAAAATCATGATGGCGGGCTCAATCAGCGACAGCGCCGCCCCGAGCCGCGTCTGCACATCGTCTTCAAAAAATTCAGCCACCGACCCGAGCATGGCCGGCAGGGCGCCGGTCGACTCGCCCACCTCGATCATGTCGAGCGCCAGCGGCGGAAAAACCCCGGTGGCGTTGAGTGACGACGAGAGCGTCTGCCCCTCGCGCACCGACTTCCGCGTCGATTCGAGCGCCTTCGACAGCACCCGCGTCCCCACGCTCGCCGCCGCGGTCTCCAGCGCCTGAATCAGTGGAATGCCGCCGAGCAGCAGCGTCGAAAGCACCCGGGCGAACTGCGCTACCTGATACTTGATCCAGATCTCGCCCGCAATCGGCATCTTCAGTTTGATCCGGTCGATCATCTCCTGGCCCGCGCCGGTCTTGGACCAGGCCCGGAGGCCGGCCACCGCCCCGGCCAGCCCGAGCACGCCGACCCACAGATACTCCTGCGCCGTCTCGCCGAACGAGATCAGCAGCGTGGTCAGCAGCGGAAGCTTGGCGTTCATACTGCTGTAGAGCGAACTGAACTGCGGTACCACGTAGGTGATCAGAAACACGACCAGTAGCAGCACCAGCACAATCAACAGGCTCGGATAGATGAGCGAGGCGATCAGCTTCTTGCGCACTGCCAACGTCATCCGCTGGTAGCTGACAAAGCGTTCGAGCACCTCGACGAGCGCTCCGCTCCGCTCGCCGGCCAGCAGCGAGGTGACGTAGATCGGCGGGAAAACGCCCTGTTTGGCGAAGGCGTCCGACAGGCTCGTGCCCACCCGGACATCGTCCCGCACCGCCGAAATCAGTGGACTCATCCGCGCATCGGTCAGCCGCGTCGCCAGCAGGTCGAGCGATTTGAGAATCGGCAAACCGGCCTTGATCAGGGTGACAAACTGCTGGTTGAAGATGAGAAACTTTTCAAGATTCAGTTTCTTCTTCCGGTTGGCGCCGGTCAGCGAGGGCGCCAACTGGTCGAACTTGCCCCGCGCCTTGACCGAATAGACGAGAAAACCCTGCTGTGTGAATCGCTCCCGCAACTCCTGTTCCGATCCCGCCTCGGCAATCTCCTGTTTGATCTGGCCCCGGGCATCGGCGTACTTCAAAACAAACTCGGCCATCTAGCGCTCTCCCCCGGCCACCACTTCGACGCCGGGCGGCGCTACGAACGTAAAGATCGCATCATTCAAAACGGGGTTGCGGACCTCGCCGGAGAACTGAAAAATCGTCGTCGCTCCGTCCTGGTTGCGGATCGTCAGCGTGGCAATCCGGCTGTCCGGGCCCACGGTGAAACCGACCTGCGCGAAAGGGGACTTCTGCGGGTTCTTTGGCTCGGCGGTAATCGTCACCATGCCGGCGGCCGGTTGAATCAGAAACTTGCCGAAGTCCCGCTGGAAGTCCAGCCTGCCGATCAGGAACGCGAGCGGGGCCTGAATATCCTCGGCCTCCTTCAGCTTCATCTTCTCGGCGCGCCGGGCCAGGACCGAGTAGTACCAGTAGTCGCTGCCATCGGAAACAAACAGCTTGCCGTCCGGCCGCGTGTACTCCCAGCGCATTCGCCCCGGCTTGCGCAGGCGCAGGCTGCCCGATTCCACCCGCCGCGCCCGGTTCGGGGCGATGTAGGTCTGTTCAAAGGCCAACTCCAGCGTCCGGACCGAGTTGTAACGGTCCTCGACACCCCGGAGCAGACGGGCCAGGTCCACGGCATCCGCCCCCGCGAGCGTTGCCGCGGCGAGCATAAGGCCAAAGAGAGTGCGAAGGCAGGTCACCGTAAAGAAAAGACGCGGGTCGGGCGCGCCTCGTGCAGGGCAAATCTTAGCGGACGGTCCACTCGTTGACGGCCGTAACCACCCGCTCCACCTCTTCGGCCGTCAGCTGCGGGTGAATCGGTAGGCTGACCTCGCCCCCAGCCAGCGCCCGCGCGACCCCGAGATCCCCGTGCCGCGCGTAAGCCACCCCGGCCATCGCCTGCTGGTCGGGGATGAGGATCGGATAGTGCCGGCCCGTCGCAATGCCGCGCGATTTCAAATGCGCTTCAAAATGCTCCCGCTGCGCCGCCGCCACCCTCACCGGAAACAGATGCTCACACGAGGTGCCGGGTGCCGCGGGCCGGAGCAGATGCACCCCGGGATGCCGGATGCCGGCCGTATACGCTGCGGCGACCTGCTGCCGGCGCAGCGTCCACTCCCGCAGCCGCGGCAGCAGGGCCGCGGCCAGAATCGCCGCCTGTAACTCATCGAGCCGGCTGTTCCAGCCGATCTCGTCGTGCCGGTACTTGGCGCTCTGGCCGTAGTCGCGCAGCCGCCGGACCTGGGTCGCCAGTTCCGCATCCCCGGTCAGCACCGCCCCGCCATCGCCCAGCGCCCCCAGGTTCTTGGTCGGATAGAAGCTCGTCGCCGCCAGTCGCCCCACCGTTCCCGTTGCCCTGCCGTCCCACGCCGCCCCGATCGACTGTGCGCAGTCTTCAAGAATCGTTACCCCGAACCGGTTCCGCAGGGCCGCCAGCCGGTCGAGGTCCAGGCACTGCCCGAACAGGTGCACCGGCAGCAGGAAGCGGATGCCCGGTTCGGCCTCCAGCACGGCTTCGGCCGCGGTGAGATCGAGCAGCCCGTTTGCATCAGTGTCGCAGAACACCGGCACACCCCCCAGCCGTACTATCGCCATGGTGGTGGCGAAGGCCGAAAGCGGCGTTGTGAGCACTCGGTCGCCGCAGCGAAGGCCGAGGGCGCGGAGGCCAATCTCGAGGGCGTCCAGTCCGCTCGCCACCCCGATCGCGTGCTTCAGACCCCAGAACTGCGCCAGATCCCGCTCAAATCCCTCCACCTGGGTACCAAGCACATACCAGCCGCTGGCCCCCACCGCGTCGACCGCGCCACGCACCTCCGCCCCGATCTCGGACCATTGGCGCTTGAAGTCGTTCAGGAGTACCGGCTGCATGGATATCTCTACCGATTACACAAATCGCCCGTCCCGCGCAACTTCGACCAGCGCCGTTGCCACCTCGCCCATCACCGCCGTCCAGTCGCCCGGTCGCGGCTGGCGGAAGATCCGCAGCGACGGGTACCACGGCGAGTCGCTCCGGTTCTGCAGCCAGCGCCAGTCGGCGGCGTAGGGCAGCAACAGCCAGGCCGGCTTGCCGAGCGCACCGGCCAGGTGCACCATCGAAGTATCAACGGTAATCACCAGGTCGAGCTCCTCGACCAGCCCGGCCGTGTCGGCAAAGTCGCCCACCTCCGGCCCCAGGTCGAGCGCCACCAGCGCGGGCGGCGCGGCGACCCCGTACTGCAGGTGCACCAGCGCCACGCCGGGGAGCGATCCCACGGGTTCCCAGGCGCCGAAGCCGGTGCTCCGGTTGCGGTCGTTCTTGTATTTTGGGTTGCCTTGCGAAACGAAGCCAACAAGGCGTCGCGGCCGCAGCGGGGCGAGGCGCGTCCGCCAGCGCTCCCGCGCCGTCTCCGGCGCGGCCAGGTAGCGGGGCGCGCACGGGATCGTCCCTATCGTGGTGCCCACGAGACCTGGCACGCTGAGCAGGGGAACATGATAATCGGCCGCGGGCGCCGGGTCCGCCGGCGCCAGGACGAACTCCGGCCGCGGGTCGAGCGTCTCGAGCAGCGGTCGCAGCTTCGGCGGACATTCAAAGATCACCCGCGCGCCTCGCGCCGACAATACCGGCAGGTAGCGGCAAAACTGCAGGGTGTCGCCCAGGCCCTGCTCGGCGTAAACCAGAATCGTCCGTCCCACGACCGGCTCCCCCGTCCAGAGCGGCATCGCAAAGGGCCGCCGCGGAAAAGCGCCGGGGATCTCGAAACGGGCCTCGTAGCCACGCCAGCCTTCGGTCAGCCGCCCGGCGGTCAGATGGGCCAGCCCGGCGTTCCAGACGGCCGAAGGCTCCGTCGGGTCGAGCGTGAGCGCCCGCTCGGCACAGCGGACCGCTCCCTCGAGATCGCCCTGGCCCAGCAGGCAGCTGCCGAGGTTGGTCCAAGCGCCGGCGTGCTCCGGATCCTTGGCGAGAACCTCCCGCAACTCCGCCATCGCCGCGGCAATCTCCCCCATCTCCTGGAGCAGCGTTCCCAGGTTGTAGCGGGCGCCCATGCTCTCCGGGCGGACGGCCAGGCACGCCGCATAGTGCTGCCGGGCGCGGGCGGTTTCGCCCAGACTCTGGCGCAGAACCCCCAGATTGTTCTGGGCGTCAGCGTGCGTCGGGTCGTCGGCCACTACCTGCGCGAACGCCTCGACCGCTGGCCCGATCCGGTCCAGATGCATGAAGACGACCCCCAGCGTATAGCGGGCCGCGGTCTCCTGCGGGTGCTTCTGCAGAATGGACGCCAACTCCATCCGCGCCTGTTCGTGCTCACCGGCCAGCGCCAGATTTTGCGCTCGGGCCACCAGCCAGGCGACTCGCTCCCGGTCCGCGTCCGGTCTGCTCTGCGCAGCGCTGTGCCAGGCCTCGGCCGCCTCTCCGAAACGTCCGAGGCCCCCAAGCAACTCGGCCACCCGGACCCACAGGCCCGACTCCTGCGGCTGCCCGGCGAGCGCCTGCCGGTAGCAGGCCACCGCGGCCTCCGGCTGATTCTGCCGTTCGAGCAAAATCCCCAGATTCCGGCACAGGTGGGGCGCGGGGCCTTCCAGGCCGATGGCCGCCCGCAGCAACTGCACAGCCGTATCCGGACGGCCCGTCTCGGCGTGGAGCAGCCCGAGCAGGTGGAGCCCCTCCGCCTCGCCCGGCGACTGTTCGAGCGCCTCCAGATACAGTCCCTCGGCTTCCCGCCAGCGGCCTGCCTGGTGGAGCCGCTGCGCCCTCTCGATTTTCCGTGCCGCCCCCTGCATCTCCTCCCACTATCGACGGGGCCGGAGTCATCCGCCACCGGGGCAGGCGAAGAAGTGCTCCCGGATTGTTCCGGCGGGATGGTCAGGTGATCCCGGTGCGCCCGCGATCTCCGCCCCGGTAGCGTCTCCCGGCAACTCCGGCGCGGCGGTAAGTACAGAAAAGCAGCTCCCTTGCAACGGATCTGACGCCAGCAGCGTCCTGCCGGAAGGAAACGGCCCGCGACTCCACAAGCCGGTCTCGGTCCGCCCGGCCAGAGGCCATCCGGGTCCCGGGACGGTGCCCGCCGGCTGGTCAGCCCTGCGGACTCCCGCGCATGCGGTCTTCCCGCCCACCGGACTCGCGCGACCCGGTCACCGCCGGCGCCGGCGGGTGCCTTGCCGTGGAGAGAAAAAAGGGCCCGGATTGTTCGCACAATCCGGGCCAAGGGACGGAGGAGCTTGTTGTGGGTTAATCAACCCCGCAGGAGGGACAGCACCTGCTGCGGCGCCGAGTTGGCCTGCGACAGCGCCGAAATACCGGCCTGCAGCAGAATCTGGGCTTTCGTCAGATTGGCAGCTTCTTCCGCCAGGTCCGCGTCGCGGATCCGGGACTCGGAAGCCGCCAGGTTGGTTAACTGGGATTGCGCTAGGTTCACAGCGAAGGTGAACTGGTTCTGACCACGGCCGATATTGGCTTGCGCCGTACCGAGCCGCGTCACCGCCTCACTGAGTGCCGACACCGCCCGCGAGGCGCCCCCTTCGCTATCAATCGACGCCGTCGAACCGGTGCCGACCGTGGAAGCCGTGACCACGGTGCCCTGGACCCCGCCGCTGATACCCGTATTGCTTTTGTTGGTACTGACCCCAATCCGGAACGAAGAGAGCGTGCTCGTGAAGCGAATTCCCTCAGCGCCGCTCGCGTTATCCTTGGCCTTTACGGCCACGATCTGCCGCAGTGTCGAGTTGTTCGATTGCTGCAGTTGGGTGTTGATGGCGCCGATGGCTTCATCCACCGTGCGGGCATTTCTCGTCGTGGCATCATTTGCCAGATTCACCGATAGCGACTGCGCATTACCAGCGGCATCGTTGGCCGAGATGGTGATGGTCTGGTCGTCGTCAGCGTTGCGAATCGCATTGAAGGTCAGCGTGCTGGTCTGCTGCGATCCTGCCGAGACGAACGAGTTGACGGTCGTGTTGCCGGCCTGAGCGTTGCCGGTATCGGCGACACCGGTGGCCGTCGCGGCATTCAGCCCCAAAAAGTCACTGGCGCCCACCGAGTTCAGCCGGAAGCTCGTGCCCGTGCTGCTGGCGATGGTGATGACGTTTCCGGAAGCCGTGGCATTCAATCCGGCTGCCGCCAGGGTAGAGTTGCTCGCAAAGGCGGAATTCAACGCATCGGCGGTGGTCTGGCCTACTGCGGTAGACGTAACGCTCAGGGCGACGGCCGCTCCGCCTCCCACCGAGATCTCAAGATTGTTTGTGCCGGCCGACACGTTTCCCGACCCGGTAAGCGAGGTGTAGTCAAAGCTGCCGCCGGCGCCCGTCGAACCCCGGTACGAACCAAGTCCGAGAATGTTGTTCAGGTCACCCGATGCCTGGACCTCGAACCGCTCCCCGCGGGAGTTGTTGAAGACGAGCGCCGAGCCGGCCGTTGCGGTTCCCAACGAAATGCCCGCCGCCTGCAGGGCCGAGTTGCCGGCTACGGCCGAGGTTAAGGAGCTCAGGACCTGGGATACCGTCGTGGTGCCGCCGGTCACGGAAAGCGCGAGATCGACCGGGGAGGCCAGGCTTGCGCCCTGAACCCGAACCGTAATCGTGCCGTTGCTCGAAGCCTGCGTCGTGCCCGCCGCGGCCACGCTGGCCCCACCCGTCACCGTGTTGCTCAGCGTCAACCCCGTGGGGTTACTCGTCGAAGTCACGTTTCCGAGCAGGGCGTTCGACGTGCGGTCGCCCGCAGCGACCTGAAAAGACGAGGAGGCCGAAGTGAAGCTCAGCGAGCGCTTCCCGGTCGAATCCGTCACCGCGGCGGCGCGAATGCCCGCGTTCCGGAAAGCCGTGGCCGCCTGCGTCGACGCGGTTCCCGCCGTATCGAGCGCCGCGTTAAGAGCCGATACCGCGCTGTCAAGATCGGTGACACCGTTGGTGTTGACGGAGACCCTGATTTGGTTGCTGTCGCCGAAACCGGCGCCGCGGAAGTAGAAATCCGTGAAGCCGCTGACCGCCTGCGAGCTCTTGTTCGTCGCATCGTTCAGGATCGCCTGGACGCTCGTGGACACCGAACCGGATCCGATATCGATCGAGCCAACCCCTTGCGCCTGTACGCCGCGAAGCCCGAGGCTCTTGGCATCGACCGAAGAGGTCGATAGATCCACCGAAACCGATCCGTTGGCCGTCGACGAGATGCCGTTGGCAGACCGGCCGCCGCCAATAAACACCGATAACGACTTGGCAAAGCTGCCGCCCGCGGATAGGCCCACCGACTGCGCCTGCCGGTCAATTTCACCGATCACCGAGGCAAACTCGGAATTCAGCACGCCGCGGTCTCCCGAAAACGTGCCCGAAGCCGACTGCGTCGCCAGCGTACGAGCTCGGTCAAGCAGTTTCCCGATGTTGTTGAGGCCCCCGTCCAGCGTCTGGAGGGTGCTCAATCCATCGTTGGCGTTGCGGATGCCCTGGGCAAGGACGGTCTGATCGCTACGGTAAGAATTGGCGATCGACAATCCGGCCGCGTCGTCGCCGCTGGTCACCAGGCGTACACCGGAGGTTACGCGGCTGATCGTTTTTGATTGCGACTCGGAAGTCTGGCGCAGGTACTCCCGCGACTGCAGAGACGCTACGTTTGTGTTCACTCGAAATGACATGTTTCTCTCCTTGAAACCAGTTACCGGGAATCCTTCCCGACCGGCGTTTAGCTCTTATGCAGGTCTCATCGGAGCCAGGAGAAAAAATTTAGGGGAATACCGGGAGTAAGGTAAGAATTGTCGGGGGGGTAGATGCGGATTCTCCGACCCGCCGGGCGCCCCGGCCGGGAAGCGCGAAGTTTTCGGCCGGGGCAATCCAGAACGCCCGAACGATCGAGCGCACTCGGGCAAAACGAAAAAACGCCCGGACTGCGGAAACCATCCGGGCCATGTCAAAAAAACGCCCGGACGGCGGAAACCATCCGGGCCATGTCAAAAAAACGCCCGGACGGCGGAAACCATCCGGGCCATGTCGAAAAAACGCCCGGACGGTGGAAACCATCCGGGCCATGTCGAAAAAACGCCCGGACGGCGGAAACCATCCGGGCCATGTTGAAAAAACGCCCGGACGGTAGAAACCATCCGGGCCATGTCGAAAAAACGCCCGGACGGCGGAAACCATCCGGGCCATGTCAACGACCAGTTTGCCGAAGCCGATTAGCCTCGAAGCAGGGAAACCACCTGCTGCGGCGCCGAGTTGGCCTGCGCCAGAGCCGAAATGCCGGCCTGGAGCAGAATCCCCGCCTTGGTCAGGTTGGCCGCTTCCTCGGCCAGGTCCGCATCGCGGACCCGGGACTCGGAGGCTGCCAGGTTGGTCAACTGCGATTGGGCCAGATTCACCGCAAAGGTGAACTGGTTCTGACCCCGGCCGACAACGGCTTGCGCCGTGCCGAGTTTCGAGATGGCCTCGCCGAGAGCGGTGACCGCACGTTCGGCCGCTGCCTGGCTCTCCACCGATGCGGTCGACCCGGATCCTGCGGTGGCGGCGGTCACGATCGTGCCTTGGCTGCCAATGCCTGTGTTGCTCTTGTTGGTACCGATCCCGACATTGAACGAGGCCAGCGTGCTGGTGAAGCGGATCCCTTCGGCGCCCGCCGCACTGGCCTTGTCCTTGACCGCTACAATCTGCCGCAGGGTGCTGTTGTTCGATTGCTGCAGCGCCTGGTTGATCGAGTCGATGGCCTCATCGACCGTGCCTGCGTTCCGGGTCGTCGTGTCGTTGCGCAGAATCACGGAAAGCGACTGCGCCGAACCGGCCACATCGTTGGCTGACAAGGTGATCGTCTGGTCGTCGTCACCGTTGCGGATCGCAGAGAAGCTCAGCAGACTCGTCTGCTGCACCCCTCCGCCGAGGAAGGAGTTAACGGTAGTGTTCCCGGCCTGGACCTCGGCCGCATCCGCCACCGAAGTCGCGCCCGCCGTGTTGAAGCCGAAGGCGTTGGTGGCGCCCAGCGCGGCGATCCGGAACTTCGTGCCGGTGGTGCTTTCCAGGGTCAGCACCGTGCCATCGTTGGTCGCCCGAAGGCCGGCAGCCGACAGCGTACTGTTCTCGGCAATCGCCGCGTTCAGCGCAATCGTAGCATCGGCGACCGTGGCTGTCGCAGGGGCTCCCACGGTCAGAGACTCCGTCGGTCCGCCGCCAATGGAGAACTCAATCGTCTGACCCGCGGCGAACGATCCAGCCGTCGCGGCGGAAACCGTCGAGTAGTCGAAGGTGCCTCCGGCGCCGGTAGAACTGCGGAACGATCCGAGGCCAAGCCGGTTCTGCAGGTCGCCCGATGCCAGGACCTCAAAGCGTTCGCCGCGGGAGTTGGCAAACACCAGCGCCGAACCCGCCGTTGCCGTCTGCACCGAGATGCCAGCCGACTGCAGCGCAGAGTTGGCGGACACCGCTGATGTCAGGCTCCCCAGGGCTTGCTCAATGGTCGTGCCGGCTGCAACGGTCAGAGAAATATCGATCGCGCTGGTCAGGTTCGCTCCCTGAAATCGCACGCCGATCGTTCCTGCTCCCCCGGCGCCGAACGTCGTGGCCGCCGCGGCTGTCGCGGCGCCGCCCGTGACGGTGTTGGTCAGCGTCAAACCCGTCGGGTTCGATGTCGACGTGACGTTGCCGAGCAGCGCATTCGAAAGCCGGTCACCGGCCGACACTTGAAACGCCGAGGACGCCGAGGTGAAGCCGAGCGACTTCTTGCCCGTCGCATCGGTGATCACCTGCGCCCGGATTCCGGAATTGCGAAACGCCGTTGCCTGCTGCGTCGAGGCGCTGCCCGCCGACTCGATCGCGGTGTTGATGTTGGCAACCAGCGTGTCCACATTCGTCGACCCGGACAGATTTACCGCGACCCGGATCTGGTCGCCATCGCCAAAACCCGGACCCCGGAAGTAGAAGTCGCTGAAACCGGATACCGCCGTCGAGGAACGGTTCGTGCTGTCATTCACGATGGCCGAAACGCTGGTCGATGCTGAGCCGGTTCCGATATCGGTACTCGTCACCCCCTGGGCGAGGACCCCTTTCAATCCGAGGCTTTTGGCGTCAACCGTTGAAGTGGACAGGTCCACTCCCACCGATCCGTTGGCTGTCGAAGAAATACCGTTCGACGTCCGCCCGCCGCCGATGAACACCGAAAGGGACTTGGCAAAGGTGCCGCCCGTGGCCAGACCCACCGACTGGGCCTGCCGGTCAATTTCACCGATGACCGAGCTGAATTCACTGTTCAGCACATTGCGGTCGCCGGAAAACGTACCGGAAGCCGATTGCGTCGCCAGCGTCCGGGCGCGGTCGAGCAGTTTGCCAATGTTGTTGATACCGCCATCAAGCGTCTGCAGCGAACTCAAACCATCGTTCGCATTGCGGATGCCTTGCGATAGCACCGCCTGCTCGCTTCGAAACGAGTTGGCGATCGCCAACCCGGCGGCGTCGTCTCCACTGGCGACCAGTCGCAACCCGGAGGTCACGCGATTGATCGTTTTTCCTTGCACCTCTGAGGTCTGGCGCAAATACTCCCGCGACTGCAGGGAGGCTACGTTCGTGTTTACACGAAAGGACATGTTTCTCTCCTTGAAACCAAACTCCGGGAATCCTTCCCGGCCGGCGAGATCGCCGGACATAGTGGTCTTATCGGATCGAAGGATAGAGCTTTAGCCCGAACTGAGAGGTAGTAGCTATTTTTTATTCCTTGTATCCCTATCGGGACGTAGACCGCGGCGACCGTGGCGCCGGAACATCCCGGAACCGGCTCTTCCGCTCCCGCTCCGCGCCCCGCCCGCCTCTCCTGGGGGCGACCCTCGCGGTCTCCCGCCCCCGTTAGGCGCGGAGGAGCGCAAGGACCTGTTCCGGCGCAGAGTTGGCCTGCGCCAGCGCCGCAACGCCGGACTGTAGCAAAATCTGCCCCTTGGTCAGTTTGGCCGCCTCCTCGGCCAGGTCCGCATCGCGAATCCGGGACTCCGAGGCGGCCAGATTCGTCAACTGGGACTGCGCCAGATTCAGCGCGTAGGTAAACCGATTCTGTCCGCGCCCGACAACGGCCTGCGCCACTCCTACCTTCGCTACGGCTTCACGGAGAGCCGTCAACGCGTCCTCGGCTCCCTCCTTCGTCAGCACCGAGGCGGTGATCGAACTGCCCTCCAGTGCCGCATTGACAATCGTTCCTTGATTGCCAAGCCCCGTTCCCCCCGCGTTCGTGCCGATGCTGACTTTGAAGGAGGACAGATTGCTGATCAGCCGGATGCCGTCCGGCCCAACGGTCGTCGCCTTGTCCTTGATCGCGATGATCTGGCGGAGAGTCGCGTTGTTCGATTGCTGCAGCGCATTGTTGATGGCCTGTACAGCCTCGTCCACCGTGCCGGCGTTCCGTCCGGTGTTGTCGTTGCGCAGCACCAGCGCCATCGACTGGTCCGCGCCGGACGGGTCGACCGCGGTGACCGTAATGGTCTGATCGTCGCCGCCGTTCCGGATCGGGGAGAAACTCAGCAGACCGGTCTGTTGCAGACCGCCGGCGGCAAAAGCGTGATTTTGCGTGCCCGCGGGCGGGATTTCGGCGATGTCGGCTACTCCGTTCGCCGGTACCCCTCCCCGATCGTTGAAACCGAAAACGTTGGTGGCCCCCACCGAGTTCAACCGGAACCGCGATCCGTTCGCACTCGAAATCGTAATTGCTGCACCGTTGTTGGTGGCTACCAGGCCCGCCATCGCGGTCTCGCTGTTACTGGCAAAAGCTGCATTCAACGCCGTCGTCGCGCCATCGATCCCAGGAACCGCCGGGGTCACCGAAAACGCCACTTTGGCGCCGCCGCCGATCGAGAACTCCAGCGTCTCCGGGGCTGCGGCAAACGCGCCAGCGGCACCGGTAATCGTGGCGTAGTCGAAGCTGCCGCCCGCTCCCGACGAACCCTGGTAGGATCCCATCGCAAAACGGTTGTTCACATCACCGGAGGTCAGCACCTCGAAGCGCTCGCCCCGTGTGTTTCCAAACGTCATCGGGGTTCCAGGTGCCGTCGTCAACACCGTCAGGCCGGCCGCCTGGAGAGCCGCGTTGCCCGCCACGGCCAACCGCAGACTGGCGAGCGCCTCACTGATCGTCGTCGCCGCCGACACCGGTACGCCGATATCGACGGGGGCCCCCAGGCTCGAACCCTGGAATCGGAACGTCACCGTCCCGGCACCCGTGGACCCGAACGTCGTGCCCGCCGCCGCGATGTTGCCGCTCGTCGTGAATACGTTACCGAGCGTCCGGCCGGTCGGATTCGAACTCGACGTCACGTTGCCCAGCAGCGCGTTGGCGAGGCGGTCACCGGCCGTGACCTGGAAGGCGACCGAAGCCGAACTGAAGCTCAGCGACTTCCGCCCCGTGCTGTCAGTAAGCACCGCGGCGCGGATCCCCGCGCTCTCAAAGGATGTCGCCTGTTGCGACGTGGGCTGGGCGGCCGCTGTGATCGCGGCGTTGATGTTGGTCACGAGCTGGTCGACGGTGGTGACGCCCGCCAAATTCACCGATACCTTGATCCTTTCACCACCGGCAAAGCCCGGGCCGCGGAAGAAGAAATCGGTGAACCCGGCCACCGTATTGGAGGCCCGGTTGGCCGTATTCGCCAGAATTGCCTGGACGCTCGTTGCTGGCGAGCTGGGCCCGATATCGACCGTGCCGATTCCTTGTGCCTGAACGCGGTTCAGCCCCAGGCTCTTCGTGTCGACCGCCGCACTGGACAGATCCAGCATCACTGATCCGTTGCTCGAAGCCGCTTCGCGGTTTAATCCGCGGCCCCCGCCGACAAAGACCGCAAAGGCGCGCGCAAAGGCGCCGCCCGCGGACAGGCCAATCGCCTGTGCCTGACGATCGATCTCGCCGAGCACGGAGGCAAACTCCCCTTGGAGCACGCCGCGGTCTCCGCGAAAGGTTCCCGAAGCCGACTGGGCCGCCAGCGTCTGCGCCCGGTCCAGTAACCCGGTGATGTTCCGGAGGCCGCCGTCGAGCGTCTGCAGCGTGCTCAATCCATCGTTGGCGTTGCGTAGTCCCTGCGTCAGCATCGCCTGATCACTGCGCGAACCATTGGCGAGCGCCAAACCTGCGGCATCATCCCCACTGGCGAGAATGCGAAGTCCGGAGGTGAGCCGGCTGACCGTTTTTCCCTGTGTCTCCGAAGTGCTGCGCAAGTACTCCATCGACAACTGCGAGGCGACGTTGGTGTTGACACGGAATGACATGGTGGTAGGGCGAAACGGGTGTGCATGCTCTTAGCGAGGCCAGCTTTCCGCTCCGGGCCGGATGCTAACTCCGCCGCCTACTGCCGCAGCAGCGACAATACCTGTTCCGGCGCCGAGTTCGCCTGGGCCAGCGCGGAAACGCCGGCTTGGAGAAGAATCTGAGCCTTAGTCAGATTCGCGGCCTCCTCGGCCAGATCGGCATCGCGGATCCGGGACTCGGCGGCCGCCAGATTCGTCAACTGACTCGCCGCCAGATTGACCGCGAAGTTGAACTGATTCTGTCCGCGGCCCACCACGGCTTGTGCCTGCCCAAGCGAGACGACCGCCTCGGCGAGCGCGGATACGGCCGCCTGCGCGCTCTCCTGGGTGGCGATGCTGGCCGTAGCGCCCGTCCCCGTCGCGGCCGAAGCCACCACCGTGCCCTGTAACCCCAAACCGGTACCTCCAGCGTTGGTGCCCACGGCTACCTTAAACGAGTTCAGTGTACTGACAAACTGAATGCCCTCCGGTCCGCCCGCCGATGTCTTCGCTTTCACGGCAAAGACCTTCTGCAGCGTAGCGTTGTTCGATTGGTTTAGCGCCGTGTTGATCGCGCTGATCGCTTCGTCCACCGTGCCTGCGTTCCGTACCGCGTCGTTGCGCAGGACGATAGCCAGCGACTGCTCCGGGTCGCCGTTCTCAGCCGCTGTCAGCGTGAGGGTCTGGTCATCCCCGCCGCTGCGAATCGCCGTAAACGGAATCAGTGCCGTCTGCTGGGTACCCCCGGAGATAAACTGATTCACGTTGGTGTTGCCCGCCTGGACCTCGGCGGCATCCGCGACTCCTGTTGCTCCCACCGCATTGAAACCGAAGACGTTGGCGGCCCCAACGGTTGCTACGCGAAAGCGGGTTCCGCTACCGCTGCTGATCGTGATGTTCGTGCCATCGTTGGTCGCCACCAGGCCGGCCGCCGCCAGCGAGGCGTTGCCGGCAATGGCCGCGTTCAGCCCCTGGGTGGCTCCGGCGATGGAGGCCGCCGTCGGCGTGACGGCCAGCGAGATCGTCGGGCCGCCCCCCAGGGAGAACTCCAAGGTCTGCGCCGCTGCCGCAAACGTGCCGGCGGACCCGGTGATCGAGGCGTAGTCAAACGAACCGGTGGCGCCTCCGGAGGACCGGAAGCTGCCCAGCCCAAGCTGATTGTTCAGGTCGCCCGAAACCTGGACCTCAAACCTTTCCCCCCGCGAACTGCTGAAGACCAGCGCCGCCCCTGGCGTGGTGGTATCCGTCCGGATGCCCGCCGACTGTAAACCGGCGCTGGCGCCCACCGCGGTCGAGAGACTCGCTAAGGCTTGGTCAATCGTCGTGCCCGCGGTTACGGTCAGGGCGATATCGACCGGGGAAGCGAGTCCGGCGCCCTGGAAACGGACCGTCACAGTGCCGGCGCCCGATGCCCCAAACGCCGTACCTGTTGCCGCGGTACTGCCACCTCCGGTGACGCTGTTCGCCAGCGTCGTTCCCGTCGGGTTCGATGCCGATGTCACATTGCCAAGCAGCGCGTTCGCCGTCTGGTCCCCCGCCGCCACCTGGAATGCCGAGTTGGCGGAGGAGAAAGCCAGCGAGCGCTTGCCGTCCGGAGACGTGATCACCGAGGCCCGCAGGTTGGCATTCGCGAAAGCCGTCGCGGCGGGGCTCACCACCTGGCCGGCGGTCTCAATCGCGGAGTTGATGGCCACAACGAGGTTGTCGACGTTCGTCACACCCGAAAGGTTTACCGAAACCTTCACCCGGTCGGCTCCCCCGAATCCGGGGCCGCGGAAGTAGAAATCGGTAAACCCCGCCGCCGACTGTGAACTCAAGTTGGCTGGGTCATTGATAATGGCGGCCACGCTCGTGTTGGCCGATCCCGTGCCGATGTCGATGCTGGGCACGCCCTGTGCCTGAGAGCCCTTCAATCCCAGGCTCTTGGCATCCACCGTCGAGTTCGACAGATCTACCCTCGAAGCGCCGTTCTGGATAGCGTTGATCCCATTTGAACTCTTGCCGCCTCCCACGAAGACAGAGAGCGAGCGGGCGAACTCACCGCCGGTGTTCAAACCGATCGATTGCGCTTGGCGATCGATTTCGTTGATCACGCTCGAAAACTCACTGTTGAGAACCTCGCGGCTACCCGTAAACGTCCCGGAGGCGGACTGCGTAGCAAGCGTCCTTGCCCGGTCGAGCAGTTTGCTGATGTTGTTAATGCCGCCATCGATGGTTTGCAGCGTGCTCAACCCATCGTTGGCGTTGCGAATACCCTGCTGCAGGACCGCCTGGTCGCTGCGGAAGCTGTTGGCGATCGACAGCCCGGCCGCGTCATCTCCACTCGACAGGATACGCAGGCCCGAAGTAACCCGCCCAATGGCTTTACCCTGTTGCTCAGTGGTCGTTCGCAGGTACTCGCGCGATTGCAGCGAGGCGATGTTCGTGTTAATGCGAAAAGACATGTTTCACTCCTTGAAACAACTCCGGCGGGGGCCGGAGGATGGGGGATGCGGGAATCCATTCCCGGGAACGCAGCCCACCCTTTGCTGCCGTGGGCTGCCTCTCAGTGGTTGTTCTGTAGCGGGAAACCGAAGACGCTTCAGGAGTGGCGTTTCGGTTGAAGGACAGGGGGAAGGGACGTTTCAAGCGCCCCCGGCACCGCCGCTTCCGGCAGCACCAGGACCGTTCCGCTGACCCGGTACTGTTCGGCCAGCGTATTCAATTTGTCGTCTACCGCCGGAGAGCCGGAAGCAGCACGGTTCAACTCGCGGGTGACGAGGATCTCTTTCCTCAGCACCGCGACAGTTTTCGGAGCACGGATTCCTAACTTCACCTGCGTCGGGGAGGTCTCCAGAATCTCAATCTCAACATCATCACCCACCGTGATGGATTCGCCGCGCCGCCGCCGGATGATCAGCACTCTGCGTCTCCAGTGGCTACCAGTGCCGCGCTGCTCTCTTCGTCAGACTCCGCCCGCGTTGTCCGCAGCGGATGGACCGCCGAGTACTTCGTGTCCTCGCGGATTGCCTGGACGCCACGCATCGTATCGCGGGAGAGCACCACCGGCCCAAGAAGGTTGGCCGTCGGCGCCGCATCCTGCGGCATGCAGACGATCGCCAGGCAGGCCAGACTGCTCTCCATCTCCGCCAACCCCAGAGCCCGTAAGTCCTCCGTGGCCAGATCCAGTTGATAGTCCGGCTCCACCGCCTTCGCCGGCAGCGTGATGAAGCAGACCCCCGGATCATCGATGCTTTGCAGGAAAGTGATCGGCCGCAGACTCGGGCGCTCCACGCAGACGAAGTGACGCGCATGCTCAAACCCCGGGATCCCTTCCGGGAACTCGAAAATCGCATCTTCACTGTAGTGAAGCGTTCCAAATTGCTGGGTGTCTATCGTCGCCATAGTCCTTCGAGAGGCCCGATCTTCAATCGCATCGGATCTTGTCCGAACGATTTCTTGGCCCTGCCAGTCTATCGTCGGCCCCCTCGGCAGACTTCACAAAACTGTGAAGAAAAAGCGAACAAAAGCCTCTCAGATTATCCCGATCAACGCTCCGGGGAAAGCTCCCCCCGGTAGAGCAGCGCCCGGTCAGCCTCCGCACCATAGCGCTCCAACTCCCGCTGCTGCTCTATCGGCCCCCAACCGAGAGCCTCCCCCATCATGCGGGCGACAGCCGCGGCCTCCCCCCGGCCCTGGTCGGCCGCAAACGCCGCCGGCCGCCGCCGCAGCAGGTAATCCGCGACATGCCGGCAGTGCTCCCGCTCAATCGCCCACCGCACCGCCTCGGCCCCCTCGATCGGTGGGGGCGACACGGCCCCGGGCAACAGCTCCCGATGGCTGCGACACGGCTCCCGGTTTCCCAACTGCCGGCAAGCCGCGTCCACCGCCTCCTCGGCAATCGCCCGGTAGCCGGTAATCTTGCCCCCCAAAACAGAAACCATCCCCGGTTGCGTCTCCGTGATCGAGTGCATGCGCGAAACCGAAGAGGCCGAACCCTCCTGCCGGACCAGCGCACGCACCCCGGCGTTGGTGGAGTAGATCGCCAACCGCCGGACCTCCGGGAAAAAGGGCTCTACCGACCGCAGCAGATACTCCACGTCCCCCCCAGCGGCCCGCACCGTACCAGGATCGTCAGAGAAATCCGTATCCGTTGTGCCGATCCAGCACTGTCCCAGCAGCGGAATCACGAAGAACAGACGCCCATCGACCGGCGAAAACAGCACATTCGCCTTCCGGTTCATCGGCTCACAGGTGAGATGAATCCCCTTCGTTGTCCGGATTCGCGGCGGATGCACGTCGCCCGTCTGCCGCGCCACCCGGTCAAACCACGCCCCGGTAGCGTTGACGAAAACTTTCGCGCGCACCTCGCCCTTCGCCCCGGTTTCAACGCACCGGAGGCGCAGCGACTGAACCCGGCCCCTCTCGCTCACGGCCCCCGCTACTTCGGTGTAGGATCGCACCACCGCCCCGTGCCGTTCGGCGTCCATTACATTCTCCAGGCACAGCCGCTCCGGCATCGCCACCTGGGCATCATAATAAGCAGCGGCCCCCTGCAGTCCCTCCGCCCGCAGCGTCGGCTCCTCAGCCAGTGTCTCCGCCGCCGACAGCATCCGGTGATTCGGCAGACTCTTGTCATAGCTCAGCAGGTCGTACAGCATCATGCCGATCCGCATCTTGGCCCGGAACCAAAGCGAGGCCCCGTAGAATGGAATCAGGAACTCAAGCGGCTTGACCAGATGCGGCGCGATCCGCAACAGAATCTCCCGCTCCCGCAGGTCCATCCGCACGAGCCCGAAATCAAACATCTCCAGGTAGCGCAGCCCGCCATGGATCAGGCGCGTCGAACCCGCCGTCGTTCCGCCCCCAAAATCCCCCTTCTCGACCAGCGCCACCGACAGGCCTCGCAGTGCGGCATCCCTCGCCACCCCGGCGCCAATGATTCCTCCGCCGATCACCCCGACATCAAACGTCCGGTCCGTAAGCTTGCTGAGTGGCTGCATTCCCTCTCAATTATCGCTCCAAGGCGGCATACACCTCGCGCTTGGCCAAGCCCCGGTCCCGCGCGACCTTTTTGATCGCCTCCATCCGCTCCATGCCCTCGGAAACCAGCTGCCGTACCGCCTCGGCCACCGGCGCCTCCACGGTGGCCGGCGCCCTCTCCCGGCTGATCAGCAGCGTCATCTCCCCCTTCTGCGCCGCCCGCTGCGAGAGCGCCGTCAGGACCTCGGAAACCCGGCCCCGCACAAACTCCTCGTGCAGCTTGGTCAACTCCCTGCCCAGCACGATCCGCCGCTCGCCCAGTACGGCCGCCACATCCGCCAGCGTCTCCAGAATCCGGTGCGGCGCCTCGTAGAAGATCAGCGTGGCCTCCACTTCCCCCCACGCCGCGAGCGCCTTCCGCCGCTGCCCCTGCTTCGGCGGCAGAAACCCTCCAAAACAAAACGCGTCCGTCGGCAGTCCGGAACCCGCCAGCGCGGCCAGGACCGCCGACGCCCCCGGCACCGGAATCACCGTGATTCCCCGCTCCAGCGCGGCCTGTACCACCCGGTAGCCGGGATCGGAAATCAGCGGCGTCCCGGCGTCACTTACCACAGCTACCGATTCCCCGTTCTCAATACGCTCGACCAGCTGACCGGCCCGCGCGGCTTCGTTGTGTTCGTGATAGCTGACACACGGCGTCGGGATCGCGAAATGATCGAGCAGCCGCTGCGTGTGCCGCGTGTCCTCGCAGGCGATCACGTCAACTTCCCTCAGCAATCGCAGCCCCCGAAGCGTCATATCTTCGAGGTTGCCAATCGGCGTCGCAATCAAATACAAGACTCCAGGCACTTCCCTGACTATACTTGAAGAGATTGCCTCACGAGGAGCTAACGCAATTGAACCCAGGTCCGGAGTCCACCGAAAAGCTTCCCTTCTACACTTGGCAGCCCCCGCAGAAGCCCGTTACCATTCATCTTCACTTTGATGTCGTCGATCGCATGCTGCTCGAGGTGATGAAGGGCTTCGGCGCTGTCCCACGCCGGGGCGCCGAGGTGGGCGGGTTTCTGCTCGGCAACCGCACCCAGGCGGGCGATCAGCTCACCGTCGAGATCCTTCAGTTCGAACCCATCGCCTGCGAACACGCCGAAGGACCTTCGTTCGTCCTCTCCGCCAATGACCTGCGGCTCTGGAACGAAGCGATCGCCCGTCTCCGGGCAAACGGCCAGCAGATTGTCGGGTTCTACCGCAGCCATACCCGCGATGGCCTGCACCTCGCCAAGGAAGACCTCGCACTGCTCGGCGAGTACTTCCCCGACCGCGATCTGGTTTCGCTCATCATCAAGCCCTACGCCACCCGCGCCAGTGTCGCCGGCTTCTTCTTCTGGGAGGGAGAGTCCCTCCGCAGCGATTCGCCCTACCTTGAGTTCCCCTTCCGCCGAAAAGAGCTCGGTGGGGGCGTCTCGCCCCTCGACCGGGCCGTCTCCGCCGCCCGCTTCGGCCAAAGTTCCCGGCCCCCCTCCCCCGCGCCGCTGGGCGTCCAGGCCGGCGATTCTTCCTCGCTGGCGTCCATTCCCATCGATCTGCCGCCGGGAGCGCCTCCCTCCGAAGCGCCCAAGCCCAAGGCCGCCCGCGGCGGCTGGGTCTGGATTCCGCTCTCGTTCATCTTCATGCTCCTCGGCGTGATCCTCGGCTTTCAGATCGCCATCAGCATGCGGCCCCGTACCCCGGCCAATCCCTATCTCGAAGCCTGGAGCCTAGCCTTGGGGGTCCAGCGGCTCGACGACCGCCTCGTCGTCAGTTGGGATCGTACCGCCCCTGCCGTGCGCAACGCCAACCGTGGCGTCATGACCATTCTCGCCGGCGATGACAGCCGCCGTATCGAACTCAGCTATAACGACCTGCAGGCCGGCCAACTCATCTATCGCAGCTCTCCAGAAACCGTCATGTTCCGTCTCGAGGTCTTCCCCAAAGATCGCACCAGCATCGCTGAAACCCTCGAATACCGTCAGCCCCGGTAAGCCCGAAACAGCAGCACCGCGTTTAGCCCTCCGAACGCGAACGAGTGCGAAAGCGCATACTCGGCGTCGCAGGCCTCCGGCGCCAGAATCAGCGGCAGGTCGCATTCCGGGTCCGGTCCCAGATAGTTCGCTGTCGGTGGCGCCTCCCCACGCGCCAGCGTCAAAACCGCCGCCACGGCTTCCAATGCCCCCGCCGCGCCCAACGTATGACCGTGCAAAGACTTCGTCGAGGTCACCCGCACCCGGTCCGCCTGCCCACCCAGTACCCGCCGGATGGCCGCCGTCTCCACCGGATCGTTCGCCGGCGTCCCCGTACCATGCGCGTTAATATGGCCTACCGCTCCCCCGTCCACTCCCCCATCGGCGAGCGCCCGCTCTATCGCCAGCGCCGGCCCTTCCACGCTCGGCTGCGTCACGTGATGAGCATCCGCGCTCATCCCAAATCCCACAATCTCCCCCAAAATCTCCGCGCCCCGAGCCTTGGCCCGCTCCTCTGCCTCCAGCACCAACATGGCCGCCCCTTCGCCCAGCACCATCCCTTTCCGGTCTTTCGAAAACGGACGGCACGTATCGCCGCTCACCACCCGCAGAGCCTCCCATGCCTTCATCGATCCAGGCGTAAACGGCGCCTCGCAGCCGCCCGTCAACGCCACATCACAAATGCCGTTCCGCACCAGCCAAAACGCCTGACCAATCGCATGGTTGGCCGACGAACAGGCCGTCGATACCGTGTAGGCCGGTCCCTGCAGCCCGTACTCCATCGCGATCCAACTGCTCCCGGCGTTGGCCATCAATCGCGGAATCGTCATCGGATGAATCCGCGGACGCCTCCCCCCACTGCCATAGATCTCCCGGAATCCCTCGTCCTCGCTCGTCTTGCCACCGTAGCAGGACCCCGTAACCACCGCCGTCTGTTGACGTTCCGCCTCGCTCCATCCCGGCGCCGCCTGCCGCACCGCCTGCCGGGCGGCCACCACCGCCAACTGCGCAAAACGGTCCAGCGGAATCAGTTGCTTCTCTTCAAAATGCTCCGCCGGAACAAATCCCGCAATCTCCGCCCCGTTCTGAAAACGCACCTCACCCATGTCCAGGTTGCGAAGCGGGCCAATCGCCGACTCCCCAGCACGCGCCCGCCCCCAAAAGGTCTCCACATCGGGCCCCAGCGCCGAAACGCAACCCATCCCCGTCACTACCACCCGGCGCCGGCTCACGCGCTCTTTTGCGCTAACAGTTTCTCCACGCCCTCCGCCAGTTCTCTGATCCCGCGCACCTGACGCGCCGCCTCATCCGGAATATTGATGTCAAACTCCGACTCTAAATGAAACAGGAGCTGAATGCCATCGAGAGAGTCAATCGCCAACTCCTCAAACGTGGAATCGACTGTCACCTTCTCGATAGGAAGCTTCTGGGCCTCCGCTACAACCTTAATCACTCGCTGCACGATGTCGTCAGACATGCATTCCAGCATCGCAAAGTTCGCGCCTTTCCGCACTAATCCAAGTCGCTTAAACCCACCATCGGCCATCCTTTCTCGCGCAAATCCCGCGTGATCACCCGCAAGGCGGCCACCGTCTCGCCGATGGCCGGCGCCGCCGATACCCCCCGCCCGTCATGCAGACATATAATCGCGCCGTTCTCCACCCCCCGCTGCACCCGCCGCGCAATTGCCGCGGCCGGCAGCTTCCAGTCCCGTCCCATACACGTCCACATCGCCCCCATCAAACCCAACTCCCGCTGCACTTGCCCCAATCCCACCCACCGCACTCCAAAAGGAGCACGGAACCAACGCGGCGCCACCCCGTGGACCGCCGTCAGCAACGCCTGCGCCCGCCCCAACTCCTCCCTCATCACCGCCCGCGAGGCAAAATCCAGCCGCCGATGCGACCACGTATGATTTCCCACCTCGTGCCCCCCCGCCGAAACCGCCGCCGCCCACTCCGGACGCCGCTCCACATTCATCCCACACTGGAAAAACGTCGCCCGCGCTCCCGCCTCCCGCAAAACCTCTAGAATCGCCGCCGTCCCCTCGCTCGGACCATCGTCAAACGTCAGCGCCACCGCCCGCCGCTCCCGGTTGCCCCGCCAGATCGACGGCGCCAGCACCTGCGCCGAACGCCCCCGTACCGACCACGCCGCCCCACCCAGTACCCCGCCCAACGCCCCGGCCGCCACCGCACCCCAACCCACCATCATGGATGCAGGCCCGTGTTCGCATGGTCGCCCGTCACCGCAAACCGTCCCGGCGGCGAGATCAGCGTAAAGTACGACCACGGCCCGCTCACCCACGGATACCTCGTCAGTACCAACTCATTCACCTTCACCCCCAGCCCCGGGCCGCGCGGAACAATCAGCTCGCCCGCCTCCACCGGCAGCGGTTCGGTCAACATCTCCCCGGCCAGCGGAAACTCATACATGAACCTGCGGCCATTCCCCGTGTACAGCGGATACTCCAGCCACTCCACCACCTGCTCCGGCCAGCAGACCCCCAACTGCGCCGCCGCCGCCAACTCCAGTTCACTCCCCCAGGAATGGAACGCAAACCGCAACCCCTCCCGCTCCACCGCGTCAAAAAGTCGCCGCGCCTGCGCATATCCCCCCTGGCACACCACATCCATCTGAATGTAATCCGCGCACCCGCCCTCGATTAGGTCAAGAAAGCCCGCCTCGGACGGCTCATGCTCCCCCGTCGCCAACGGCGCCAGCCCCGTCTCCCGCAGCCGCCGGTAGCCGGCGTGGTCGGCCGGCGGCAGCGGCTCCTCAAGCCACGTCAACTCGTAGGCGCTCATCCCCTCCGCCACCTTCTCCACCGTCGCCGCCGAGTACGACCGGTCCCCCATCCGCCACCACGAGTGCCCGTCCACCATCAACCCGAATCCCGCCCCCGTCGCTTCCCGCATCGCCCGCACCGCCGCCACGTCCGCCTCCGGACCCGCCGCCGGCCGCATCTTGTAAGCCGCAAACCCCATCTCCTGCGCCAGTCTCGCCTCGGCCGCATACCCCTCCGGAGCCTGGTACATCCCCGCCGAACCGTAGCACTTGATCCGGTCCCGGATCCGGCCCCCCAGCAGCTCAGAAACCGGCACCCCGGCCGCCTTACCCAGCAGATCGTACAGCGCCACCTCCAGCGTCCCGTAAGTGTGCGCGGTCCGCAGGTCTGGCTTCACCGCGGCGTGAAACTGCACCCGCAGCGCATCGGCATCCGCCAGCACCCGCCCCTCCAGCCACGGCGCAATCGTCCGTTGAATCAACTCCGCCGCGCTCTCACTCGCTTCGCCCGGCCCGTAGCCCACCAGCCCGTTATCCGTCTCCACCCGGATCAACATCGCGTCCCGCTTGACAATCTCCCGGGTCCCGCCAAAATAACCCAACCGGACCGGTTGCGGAAAAACATAAGAAAGCAGGTGCGCCCGCACCGAACGAATTCGCATATCGCCACCAGCATAACCGACAAAAAAATTGCCGGGTGCAAAAAGGTAGCACCCGGCATTCTTCAATGTCGTCAGCCTCTCGGAGGTAAGGCTGACGCGTCGGAGGAGAAATCTTTACGTCAGCAGACCACCGTGTCCCAAACAGGCGATCTCCCATCCCGATACGCGGTACCGTGCCAGCAGCGCCGGCAAAATCAGATCCACCACATTCGTCTTCGCCGAACGGAAACAACCCGGCGCCGACACAATCGGAATCTCGTCCTTATATCCCATCAACAACAGACTGCCCGGCTCCACCGGAGCCAGAAAACGCTCCAGGTGGCAACCAATCCGCAGCATCGCCCGTCCCACCACATCCTCCGGCCCGGCCGGCGCCGTCGTCGACGCCACCAGAATCACTGAAGGTTTCGCCCGCACCAGATGCTGCAGCGCCCGCACCACCGCAGACTCCTCTTCGAGCGCGCTCAAGACGAAATTCGACGATGTTCCAAACCGCTCCAGCCGCTGCCGCATCACGTTCTCAAACAGCTGACGCGCCCGGTCTCCCGCCACCGGATCAGTATATAAAACCGCCGCCTGCGGATCCTGCAGCGGCCGCGCCTGCAGAATCGAACCCCGCTCCCGCAAAATCGAAATCACCGCCTCAAGCTCCGGTGCCGCCACCGCAAACGGCGTCGATTTGATCGTCGCTACCCGCTGGCCCGCCTGCGCAAAACTGAAGTTCGCCAGCGTCGCAATCACAATCGACGCCGTGCAATTGATCTGCTTCAGTAACTCGTCATCAATCAGCACGCAGCAGTCCCGCGTCGCCACCAGATTCGCCCGTCCCCCAGCCGCCGGCCGGATCTCCAAAGACCCACACCCGATCGCCATCGCTACCTGCATGACGGCTTCGTCTTCCCCGATCTCACCCTCATCAAGCGCGGTGACCCATACCTCGGCCATCCCCTCCGTCTCGAGCAACCGGACGTCCTCGTCGCTCAACACATGTCCCTTTGCCAGAAGCTTCTTGCCGCCCGGACGAAAAATTGTGCAGCAGAGAATGCGCCCGGTGGACTCACGGACATCGACGGTCAGAGCCTTCATATTGAATTAAGCCTCGCAAATAGAAAAGAATCCCGATTTAATTCCCTGACTGCACGGATTCTTCGCTCTCGATTATACAGATTGGTGCGAATTGTTGTACCAATGTTCTCGGAATTTTTTCAGTTCATTTGCGGGTAATCTTCCAGGCTCTCTCGGGCCTTGGCCTTAGGAACACTCTTCCGGCGATAGTACTAGAGCCTCCAAAGCCATTGCTAGGAAACTACTTAGTGTTCAGTACTCCTATTCGTCAATACCCGCAAATGGGGGTATGCCGATCCCCCCCGTTCAGGTGAGGTGCTTGCGCATCGCAATCTCGTCGCAAGCTTGAAACTTCGGGCAGCGTAGGCAGTCTTTCCACGCTTTCAAAGGCAGTTCGCCCCGATCCACCACATCGTAGCCCAGTCGCCGGAAGAATCCGTCCACATAGGTAAAAGCAAAAAGAGTCTTCAGCCCGAACTCGCGGGCCTCCTCCTCCAGCGCGCCTAGTAACTGTCGTCCTAGGCCGTGCTCCTTCCAGCCGGGCTCCACCGCCAAGCTGCGAACCTCCGCCGCCGCCGGGCTGTAGATGTGCAGCGCGGCACACGCCACCAACCGGTCGCCGGCAAAGATAACTGTAAAATCGCGGATATTTTCCGCCATTTCAAACTCCGTTCGCGGTAGCATGATGCCCTGCGCCGCGTAGGCGTTGATCAGGCCCAACAGCGGCCCAATATCCCGCAGCGTCGCCTTGCGCAGCATCGTCGGACCCTCCGCGTAAACCGAAGGCGCCGCCGCCCGCACCGGGGCAATCGAGATCAAAGGACCGCTCATTCCGCCTTATTCCTTTACGAACCGCGTCCCCACCGCCTCACCCGCCAGCAGCCGCGCCAGCACCTCCGTCGCCGCCCCGGGCGCAATCACCACTTCGCCCACCCCCCCCAGCAGCGCATCGGCCGCCGCGTTCAGCTTGGCCTGCATGCCCCCCGTGGCCACGCCGTCCACGATCAACTGCCGGCTCTCCGCCAGCGTCAACCGCGGGATCACCGCCCCGTCGGCGCCCTTCACCCCATCCACATCGGTCAGAAACAGCAGCTTCGCCGCCCCGTACCCGCTCGCGCACGCCACCGCCATCTGGTCGGCGTTCACGTTGTAAATGTTCCCCTGCCGGTCCCCGGCCACACAGGCCACCACCGGCAGAAACCCCCCGCCCGTCAGCGTTTCGAGCACCGCCGGATTCGACCGCACCGGCCGTCCCACCGCCCCCAGTTCCGGCCGCAGCTGCTCTGCCTCGGCCAGGCAGGCATCAATCCCGCTAAGCCCCACCGCCATCGTCCCGGCTCGCACGAGCGCAGCCACCAGCAGATGGTTCACTGTCCCGGCAAACACCTTCAACACCGCGTCCAACACCTCCGGCGTCGTCACCCGCAGCCCCTCGACAAACTGGCTCTCCACGTTCCGTTCAGCCAGAAAGCGCGTCATCTGCTTGCCGCCCCCGTGTACCACCACCATCTCCCGGTTCGCCGCAAACGCCCGCGTCAACTGCCCGGCTATCGCCGTGCGCGACTCCTCGCTGTCGAGCAGCGTTCCCCCCAACTTCACCAGCACTCTCATAGCAGTCCTTGTGTCTCCGCGAAACCCAGAGCCAGATTCATATTCTGCATCGCCTGCCCCGCCGCGCCCTTGACGAGATTATCAATCGCCGCTACCACCACGCCGCGCTTCGTCCTTCCGTCAAACACCACCCCGATATCGCAATAGTTCGTCCGCGCCACCGCGGTCAGGTCCGGCACCTTGCCCGGCTCATGAACCCGGACAAACGGCTCGCCCGCGTAGCGCGTCTCGTACATCCCCGCCAGCTCCGCCGCGCTCTTCACCTCCGAAGCCCGGAAGTAGATTGTTTCAAGAATCCCCCGGTGCACCGGCAGCAGCTGCGCCGTGAAGCTGAACTCCGCCTCCCGCAACCCGGTGTTCTGCAGCACCTCCGCCACGTGCCGGTGATAAAGAATCGAGTACGCCGAAAAGTTCTCCGTCACCTCGCAGAAATGCGTCGTCAGCGAAGGCTTGCGCCCCGCCCCGCTCACCCCGCTCTTGGCATCGCAAACCACCCCGGCCTGCCGGTCAATCACGTCCACGAGCGGCGCCAGCGCCAGGCTCGCCGCCGTCGGATAACAACCCGGGTTCGAAATCAGACGCTGGCCCGGCACGCGCTCGCGGTGCAGCTCCGGAATCGAATACACCGCCCCGGCCAGCAGCTCCGGCTGCGTATGCTCTTCCTTGTACCAGCGCTGATAGTTCTCCGCCGTGCCCAGCCGGAAGGCGCCCGACAGGTCCACCACCACCGCCCCGGCCGCCACGTAGCCCCCCGCCAGCTCCATCGATACCTCGGGCGGTGTGGCCAGAAATACCCCGTCCAGGCCCTGCGCGGCCACCGCTTCGGCCGTCGCCCCCATCGTCGGCGCGCCCTTGGCCGGCGCCTTCTCGTCGCGGTGCTCCATCAGAAACACCTCCAACTCCCCGTGCCGCTTACCCAGCTGCACCAGCTCAGCGCCGCTGTAGCCCCGGAAACCAACAATCCCGATCTTCTTCATGGCTGGTTATTTATTCATTCCTATGAATAAATATACCATCTCCGTCAGATCCGTCCCCCGTTGCTCTGCTCGTTCACGCTGCGCTCCGCCAACTCGCCCAGCACCGGCAGCCGCACCAGCTGCCGGGCGTGTGTCCGGATCAGCATGAAGATCCATACCCCCAGCAGCCCCACCTGCAACAGCGGAATCAGCGGCCGCCGGAGTCCCGATAACCGCAGCCCCGGCTCAAGCGCAATGTCCACCACCAGCCACACCACCGCCAGGTACATCCCCTGAAAGGCATGAAAACGGACGAGCCCATCGTTCCGGAACCGGTTCGTCGCCAGCACCACCAGGCTCAAAATCCACCCGACCCACGGCACATAGCACAGCGTCGAAACGCTCTCGCCGCTCATCCCGCTCAGCGGATCCCCCGTCGCGGGCGGAACCCCCGCCACCGGCTGCGGCCTCCCGCAGTTCTGGCAGAAAGCCGCCCGCTCGCTCACCGCCGTACCGCAACTTGTGCAAAAAGGCATATCTCTCCTTCCTCTACTCCCGGTTTACGCAAATCCGGCTTGCAGTGTTCCACCGGTCTTCAGTAGCATGGCAGCCATGAAGCTTCTGTCCTTCCTCTGCGCCCTCTTCCTGCTGCCGGCCGGCCTCGCGGCTGCGGAAAAGACGCTCGATATTTATTTTATCGATGTGGAAGGCGGTCAGGCCACTCTGATCATCACCCCCGAAAAGCAGTCTCTCCTCGTCGATACCGGCTGGCCCGGCTTTGAAGACCGCGACGCCGACCGCATCGTGAAGACCGCCAAAAAGGCCGGCCTCAAAAAAATTGACCACCTCCTCATCACCCACTACCATCGCGACCACGTCGGCGGCATCTCCCAGCTGCTCCAGAAAATGCCCGTCGTGAACTTCCTCGATCACGGCCCCAATCGCGAATCCGGCCTGCCCGCCGAACAGCTCATGAACGCCTACCTCAAGGCCGCCGCCACCGGCCAGCGCCTCTCCATCAAAGCCGGCGGCAAAATCGACCTCAAGGGCGCCGACCTCACCGCCGTCTCCTCGGATGGCGAACTCCTCCCGGCCGCCGGAACCGCCAACGCCCTCTGCGCCGGCGCCGCCCGCAAGGCCGACGACCCCACCGAAAACGCCCGCAGCCTCGGCTTCCTCCTCTCCTTCGGCAAGTTCACCTTCCTCGACCTCGGCGACCTCACCTGGAACAAAGAGCTCGATCTGGCCTGCCCCGCCAACCGCCTCGGTCCCATCTCCGTCTACCTGACCACCCACCACGGCATGGACGCCTCCGGCCCGAAGGAACTCGTCCACGCCCTCCGCCCCCGCGTTGCCATCATGAACAACGGCTCGAAGAAGGGAGGCTCGCCCTCGGCCTGGCAGATCGTCCGCTCCTCGCCCGGACTCGAAGATATCTGGCAGCTCCACTACGCCATCGCCGGCGGCAAGGAAAACAACGCCCCCGACGCCTTCCTCGCGGACACCGCCGAGTTCGGCTCCGGCAACTACATCAAGCTCAGCGCCAGCAAAGACGGCTCCTTCTCCGTCTTCAACTCCCGCAATAAGTTCTCGAAAACCTACGCCGCCCGCTAACCCGGCACACCCGTCACCCGCGTCGCGCTCCCCCGCTTGCCGGGTACCACCTCCAGCCGCAGCGGAATCCGCTCCCGCATCTCGGCCACGTGTGAGATCAGCCCCACCAGCCGACCGCTCCGCTGCAGCTCCGTAAGCGTGTTCATCGCCAGGTCCAGCACCTCCGGGTCCAGCGTGCCAAAGCCCTCGTCCACGAACAGCGAATCGAGCCGCGTCCCCCCGCTGTTGGCCTGCACTACGTCGGAAAGACCCAGCGCCAACCCGAGCGAAGCCAAGAACATCTCTCCGCCCGAAAGCGTCTCCACGCCCCGCGTCTGGCCCGTGTAGAAGTCCCGCACCGCCAGCTCCAATCCCTTCGCCCCCGCCGGATGCAGCAGCTCGTAGCGGCCGCTGCTCATCCGCTGCAGCCGCGCCGTCGCCGCCTCGAGCACCTCTTCGAGAAACGCCATCTGCGCGTACTCCTGCAGGCTTAGCTTCCGGGCGTTCTTCCCCTGCACCACCTCGGCCACCTGCCCGACCACCCGCAGCTCCGCCTCCACCGCCGCGCTCGCGGCGCTCACCCGCTCCACCTCCGCCCCTGTCCGGCGCAAGCTCTCGGCCTCCTGCGCCAGCTCCCCCCGCCGCTCGGCCAGACGGGCCACCGTCGCCGCCGCCGTCTGCT
The DNA here is from genome assembly GCA_019931245.1 of Bryobacteraceae bacterium CoA2 C42. Taxonomy (GTDB): domain Bacteria; phylum Acidobacteriota; class Terriglobia; order Bryobacterales; family Bryobacteraceae. Next base: position 11,239 of record JAINDL010000023.1, on the reverse strand, counting down.
TGGCCGCCTCCGCCGCCGCCGTGTCGGCCGGTGCCAAGCCCTCCACCGCCCGCTCCGCCGCCTCCGCGCGGGCCCGCACCGCCGCCAGACCCTCCCGGAATTCCCGGATCTGCCGAGACCATTTCTCCTGCTGCTCCGGCGCAATCCGCGCTGCCGCCACCTCCTCCCAACTCCGAAACCCACTCCCGCCCAAAGCCTCCGCCGCCGCCTCCGCCGCCCTGGCTAGCGCCGCCTCGGCCTCCTGCTCGGTCCGCTCCGTCTCGCTCTGCGCCGCCGCCGCCCCGCCCGCCTCGGCCCGCGCCTGGCTCTCGTTGGCCTGCGCGGCGTTCCAGCGTGCATCGAGTGCCCCAATCCGCCGCTCCAGCTCCCCAAGCGCCCGTTCAAGCGCCCCGCCCTCGCGCAACGCCTCCGGCACCGCCGACTCCTCGCTCTCCACGCTCGTGACCAAACGAACCCACTCGCGCTCCAGCTCACCCGCCCGCTGCTGCCACTCCTCCACCTGCAGCGCCGCCCGCCGCCGGCTCAGCTCCCCGCGCTCGGCCGTCGCCTCCCGGCTCTCCCGCTCCGCCCGCTCGGCCGTCCGCAGCCGCTCGGCCGCATCGGCCGGCAAATCCGGCGGCAGACCCGCCAGCTGCTCTCGCAAAACAGCCACCCGTTCGGACAACGCTCGCCCACCCGCCCCCGCCCCCCCGTGATGTACCGCCGGATTCGGATGCGCCGTCGACCCGCACACCGGACACGCCTCTCCCTCCCGCAGCCGCTCCGCCAGCGCCGCGGCCTCGGCCTGTTCCGCCGCCGCCGCCCGGGGCGCCGTCTCGGCCAGCTCCTGCGTCCATCGCTCCCGGCTCCTCCGCTGCTCCAGCCGCTGACGCGCCTCTACCAGAGCCATCGCCCGCCCCGCCGCCGCGTCCGCCAGCCGCTCCAGCTCCGGCAGCCGGGCCTCGAGAGCCGTCCGCTCGGCCAACCGCGTCCGCACCTCCCCCTCCGCCGCCCGAAACGCCTGCTCGGCCTCCCGCATCGCCCGTCGCTGCTCGGCCAGCCGCTGCACCACCGGCCGCCAAGCCTCCCGCTGACCCCGCTCCGCCACCAGCCGCTCCCGCTCCGGCCGACTGGCGCCCGCCTCGTTCAGCGCCTCGTTAGCCCCAAGCAGCTGCAGTGTGGTCGCCGCCACCCGCTGCCGCGCCTCCTGATTTCGCCGCCGCGCCTGCTCCCACGCCGACTGCCGTCGCTCCCGCTCCGCCCCCGCCGGCCAGGCGACCTCGGCCCGCCGGGCGGCTTCGAGCCGCGCCTCGGTCGCCGCCGCTCCCGCAACGCGCAGCTCCTGCTCCTGCAGCGCATGCCCCGCCCCCGCCCGCTCGGCAAACAGACGCTCCCGGTGTACCGCCTCCTGATAAGCGCTCTCGGCCCGGCTCAGCGCCCCGCCCGCCGCCGCCGTCTCCCCGGCCAACGTCTCTAACTCCGCCGTCAACGCTCCCTGCCGCACCGCCAGCGCCTCGGCCGACTCGCACTCCACCATCGCCAGCATCGCCTTGCGCTGCGTCTCCAGCCGGTTGAACTGATCGTCCAGATCTTTCTTCTTCTGCTTCAGCTGCTCCTCCACGCGCCGGTAGAGATGCGTCTGGAACAGCACCGCCAAAATGTTCTCCCGCTCTGCCCCCGAAGCCATCAGAAAGCGCTGAAACTGCCCCTGCGGCAGCAGCACCACCTGCCGGAACTGATCGCCCTTGAAGCCCAGCAGTTCCGCCACCCGCCCGGTTACCTCCCCCACCTTGCTGGTCAGCAGCCGCTCCTCCCCGCCATCTTCCTGCCAAAGGTAGGCCTCGGCGGCCCGCGTTGTGAAACCCTCGCCCCGCACTTTGGGCAGCGTCTGCTCAGGAACGCGCCGGACCTTGTACCGTCTCCCGCCCAGCGCAAAGGAAAACGTCACCTGCGTCACAACCTTTGCCTCGGCGAAATCACTCCGCATCGTGCGACCGGTACGCTCTCCCCCCGCCGAATCGCCGTAAAGCGCGTAGCAGATCCCGTCAAGAATCGACGTCTTACCCGCACCCGTCGGCCCGCAGATCAAAAACAGTGGCGCCTCGCCCAGCCGCGTAAAGTCCACCCGCTCCGTCCCGGCGTAGGGCCCAAACGCCTGCATCTCCAACTCCAGCGGTCTCACGGCGTCTCCTCAAACAACGGTCCCACCACCGCCTGCTGCGCCGCCGTGGCCTCCTCGCCCGCTACGTGCCGCCAAAATCCGGCAAACATCTCCCGCGGCGATGCTGCTTTGCCTGTCATCCTCTCTCCCGCCTCCTTCACCCGGCGCACCTCCAGTCCTAGAAACTGCGGATAAACCTCTCGCAGCCGCTGCGCCGCGTTCGGAATCAGCCCCGTGTCGGTCAGCGTGAAATACAGATAATCCTCACTCGGCGGCCCGGCCAGCAGGGCGTCAAAAGCCCCCTCCACGCACCGCAAATCGCGCCGCGGCCTCAGAACGAACTCTTCGCGGCCACCGTCCAGATCGACGAGCGTTACCGACTTTCGCTGCTCCGCCTCGCTGACGCTGTACTTGAGCAGCGAGCCTGCGTAGCGCGCGTTACCGAGCGTCTGCGGCCGGTGCAGATGCCCCAGCGCCGCATACGCATAGCCCGCAAATACCTCCACCCCCACCAGCCCCGCCGTCCCCACCGAAAGCGCCCGCTCCGATGCCGACTCCGCCCCGCCCGCCACAAACGCGTGCGCGATCGCCACCGCCCGTCCCGTCGCCGGCCGCAGCCCCTTCAGCAGAAACGCAAGCGCCGAGTGATGGTCCTGCCCCGTGTAACCCGGATAGGCGCTCCGCACCGCGGCCGGCTCGGCAAACGGTACCGCCACAAACGCCGTATCCCCCACCGTCACCACCCCGGCCGACTCCAGTGAACCAAACAGATGCAGACCCCGGTGCCGCAGCAGCCGCGCCCCAAAGTCGAGCCGCTGCTGGCTGTCATGGTTCCCGCTGATGGCAATCACCGGCGCCCCGCACCGGCTCGTCAACTCGTGCAGCGTATCGTCGAGCAGCGTTACGGCGTCGGCCGGCGGCACCGACCGGTCATAGAGGTCCCCGGCAATCACAATCACATCCGGCCGCGTCTCCACCGCCAGATCAACAAACTGCCGCAGCAGGTGCGCCTGATCGTCGAGCAGCGAGTGATTGCCGAGCGTCCGGCCCAGGTGCCAGTCCGCGGTATGCAAAATGCGCATCAACTTGTTAGAGTAACTGGCAAAGGCCCTACGCTGGCAAAGGCCGCCCCCCAAAAAGCCGAACCATGGAAGAACGCCAGTATTTCCTCGAAAGCAACACCACCCGGCCCGCCCAGCTGCACTGTCCCTTCTGCCGCCTCAGCGCTTCCTACGAACTGCGCTACCTGTTGCGCCGAAAACGGGACCGGCTGCCCCCCGGCGCCGACGAAAGGGATCGCGCCCGCTTCGCCAAGTCCCAGAGCTACCTGGTTCTGCTTGATGATAAGGTCCGCTGTGCCAACCCTCGCTGCCGCAAGACGTTTGAGGTCTCCGGGATCAAAACCATGTCCTTTCTCCCCGATTAATCCCATGCCCCAACTCATCCCCACCCCCACCCGCATCACCCCCGCCGGCAACAAGCCCAAACTCATCGATGAATACGTCGGCCGCGTCAATACCGGCTCAACCGGCATCAGCATCGCGCATATGCGCTCGCCCGGCGGCTGGGTTGAGCCGGGGCAGCGTCCGGAATTTGACGAATACACGGTCGTGCTGCGCGGCGCCGTGCAGGTGGATTTCGAGGGCGGACAGCTACTGGTCTCCGCTGGTCAGGCGATTCTCACCAGGGCCGGGGAATGGATTCGCTACAGCACCCCGGGCGAAGAGGGCGCCGAGTACGTCGCCGTCTGCCTGCCCGCCTTTGCGCCGGAAACGGTTCATCGCGATGAACCGTAAGGGCTGTGTTAAATTCAAAGATTGGTGTTTCCACCAAGATTAACTAATCAGCTTTGGAGGCTGGCTTTTTCGTGGCAGATGGTATCCGTCATATTTTCACTTCCGAGTCGGTAACGGAAGGGCATCCCGACAAGATGGCCGATCAGATTTCCGACGCCGTTCTTGACGCAGTTCTGGCAGGCGATCCGACTAGCCGCGTGGCTTGCGAAGTCTTGGTCACCACCGGCATCTGCCTCGTGGCGGGCGAAATCACCACCAAGTCGATCATCGACGTCCCCACGCTCGCCCGCAAGGTCATCGCCGATATCGGATTTACCGACTCCGCCATGGGCTTTGATGCCAAGACCTGCGGCGTGTTGAACGTGATCCAGACGCAGAGCCCCGACATCGCCATGGGTGTCGACACCGGCGGCGCCGGCGACCAGGGCCTCATGTTCGGTTACGCCTGCACGGAAACCGAAGAGCTGATGCCGCTACCCATCGTGTTGTCGCATAAGCTCGCCCGCCGCCTCAGCGAATCCCGCAACTCCGGCGAACTGCCCTGGCTGCGGCCGGACGGCAAGAGCCAGGTTTCCGTCGAATACGTTAACGGCGTACCCACCCGCGTCGACGCTGTCGTGGTTTCCACGCAGCACGACGACAACATCAGCACCGAAGAGCTGCGCAAGGAAGTCAAGGCCAAGATCATCGACCCCGTCATCCCGGCCGGCATGATCGACTCCGCCACCAAGTTCCACATCAACCCCACCGGGCGCTTCGTCATCGGCGGACCGCACGGCGACACCGGTCTCACCGGCCGCAAAATCATCGTCGATACCTACGGCGGCATGGGCCGGCACGGCGGCGGCGCCTTCTCGGGCAAGGATCCGACGAAGGTCGACCGTTCGGCCTGCTACATGGCCCGCTACGTCGCCAAGAACCTGGTGGCCGCCGGCTTGGCCACGCGCGCCGAGGTGCAGTTGGCCTACGCCATTGGCGTGGCGGAACCGGTTTCGGTTAACGTCAACACCTTCGGCACCGGCGTGCTCGATGAAGAGAAGCTGGTCGCGCTCATCCGCGCCCACTTCCCGCTCACCCCCAAAGGCATGATCGAACACCTCGATCTGCGCCGGCCTATCTACCGCGCCACGGCCGCCTTCGGTCACTTTGGCCGGAACGAGTTCCCCTGGGAGTCTACGGCAAAGGCCGCCGCGTTGCGCGCCGATGCCGGGCTCTCCAACTAGGTTGCTGTCGGTCTGAGATAAACCATGGCCATGAACGCGGATCCGATTGTCGACCCCGACATCCTGGATCTCGGCCTGGCCGAGCCGGGAAGACGGCGCATCGAATGGGTTTTGCAGTCGATGCCCGTCCTCCAGGCCGTCCGCAAAAGGTTCATCAAGTCGCAGCCGCTTGAGGGCTATCGCGTCCTCGCCGGCTTCCCACTCACCCCGGAGACCGCCAATCTCCTCATCACCCTCCGCGATGGTGGCGCTCAAGTCTCCGCCAACGCCCCCGAGGAGAGTCCCAAAGCTCCCGATCTGGCCGCCTGCCTCAGCCGGGACTACGGGATTGCCCACCTGCCTGCCATCGCCGCCCTCGGCGACGAGCCCCATTGGGTGCTCGAGCAGGGTGGCCGGCTGCTCAACGGCGAACTCCCCGCACTGCGCGGGGCTACCGTCGAATGGGCCTCCGTCCGGACCTATCCCTTTCCCGTCATCTCGACTGACCAGGCCTTGACCACCCGTTTGTTTGACCATCGCTACGGCGTGGGCCAGTCCGTGCTCGATGGCATTCTCCGCTGTACCAATCTCTTTTTGAGCGGCATCACCATCGTGATCGCCGGCTACCGCTGGTGCGGCCGCGGCATCGCCTCCCGCGCCCGCGGCATGGGCGCCTCCGTCATCGTCACCGAGATCGACCCCACCCGCGCCCTCGAAGCCCTCATGGACGGCAACCGCGTCATGTCCATGGCCGAAGCCGCTTCCTTCGGCGATCTCTTCATCACCGCCACCGGCAGCAAAAACGTCATCGGCCGCGATCATTTCGACCGCCTCAAGAGCGGCGCCATTCTGGCCAACGCCGGCCACTCCACCGCCGAAATCGATCTCGGGGCCCTCGAACGCATCGCCTCGAGCCACCGCACCATCCGCGAGTCCGTCGAAGAGTATGTGTTGCGCGACGGTCGCCGCATCCAGGTGCTCGCCGAAGGCCAACCCATCAACGCCGCCACCGGACAGCCCACCGCGGTGCGCGACATTACCATGGCGATGCACGCCCTTTCCCTCGAACATCTTATTAAGAATGCCGCGCAGATGCCGCATCGCATCCACCCCGTGCCCGAGGAGATCGACCGGCAGGTCGCCCGCCTCAAACTGGACGCGCTCGGGCTGAAAATCGACCGCCTCACGCCGGAACAGGAAGCCTACTTGGCGACCGGTCCGGAAGCAAATTAAGATAAGGATTCCATGGCTTTACTCGAAGGTTGCAAGCACGAAGTTGAATTGACCGTCCCTTTGCTTACCCTTGCGGACGAAACGGATAGGGCGGTTGAAAAGATCCGCGCCAAGGTCCAACTCCCCGGTTTCCGCCCCGGCAAGGTGCCGGCCTCTCTCATCCGCCAGCGGTTCCAGAACGAAATCCGGCAGGATGTCATGGAAGCTGTTATCCCGAAGGCTTTCCACGAGCACGCCCAGGCCGAAAAACTCGACGTCGCGAGCCAGCCCAACGTCGTCGATCTCAAGTGGGAACCCAACGAACCCCTCTGGTTCAAAGCCCAGTTTGAAGTCGCCCCCCAGTTCGAACTCGAAGACAACTACCGCGGTCTCACCGTCCCTTACCTCCAGCCCGTGGTCGAAGACAGCCAGGTCGAAGAGCGTCTCCTCGCGCTCCAGCAACAAAAAGCCGAGTTCGTCAACGAAGATCCCCGCCCCGCCGCCAGCGGCGATAACGTCCTCGTCGAACTCGAAAGTCTCAGCGGCGTTGACAACCCCGTCAACGAAAAAGAGGTCGCCCTCGCCCTCGGTGACGAAGCCACTCTCCCCGCCTTCAACGAAAACGTCGTGGGCATGGAACCCGGTGACGAAAAACAGATCGCAGTCACCTACCCGGAAGACTACGGTGCCGACCATCTCGCCGGCAAAATCGTGAACTTCCGCGTCAAACTCACCACCGTCCGCCGCAAGGAACTGCCGGAACTCAACGACGAGTTCGCCCAGGATCTCGGCGACTTCAAGAGCATCGATGAGCTAAAACAGGCCATCCAGCGCTCCCTGCTCGCCGAGCGTGAGCGCGAGGCGCAGGGCAAGGCCCGCGAAAAAATGCTCGACGCGCTCGTCGCTCTCTATGACTTCCCCATTCCGCAGGCCTATATCGACCGCCAGATCGATAGCACGCTCGAACAGCGCTTCCGTAGCCTCGCCGAACAGGGCATCGATCCGCGCAAACTAAACCTCGATTGGGCCAAGATCCGCGAAGGCCAGGCGCCCCAGGCCCGCAAAGACGTCCGCGCCTCGCTCCTGCTCGAACGCATCGCCGAACGCGAAGCCATTCACACCACCTCCGAGGAGGTCGATGCCGAGGTCAACCGCATCGCTCGCCAGGAGCGCGAGGCCGTTGCCGCCCTGCGTCGCCGCCTCGAAAAGGACGGCATCCTCGCCCGCATCGCAGGACAGATCCGCACCGAAAAGGTCCTCTCCTTCCTGTTCGAACAATCCACCAAAGTGGCTCCCCCGCCCGAACCGGAACCCGAGACCACCCCCGAACCGGCCGCCGAATAGCCGCGTCGCCGGCCGGCCACCCCACCGAGCCCACTCATGACCCGGCCGGTTCTCCACCTCCACACCTACTTCCTGTTCCCGTTCGTCGTCGAGCGGGAACTCGTGGCCGAGGCGCACCCGGAATACTGGCGGGGCAATCGCACCTGGATCGACGGTATCGACGAGTTTGTCCATGCCGAAAGCCTGGCCGCCGCGCCCCGCCCTCTGCTTGCCCATCTCGGACCGTGGCGGCGCGCCTCCTACGACCGCTTCGACCTCGACTCCCCCGCCTACCAGGACATGGTCTTCTTCCATCCCTTCGTCCGCCGCGTCTTCTTCGACGTCAAGGCCGGAGGGAACACCGCCTCCGAGCAGGACACCATGGTCCGCTGCTACGAAATGCCCCTGCCCGCCGACGGCCTGCAGTGGACCGCCTCAGTCGCCGGACGCTCCCCCATCACGGTCGCCGTTACCGATCTCCGCCTCTTCCTGTTCGCTAACGGCGTCGGCCTCCTCTCGGTCGGCGTCGAAAAACGTAACCTCCCCTTTGCCGAGGCCCTCTGGATCAACGAGATGTTCCGCAAGGTCTATCCCACCAGTGGCCGCCAGCGCCGCGAAGGCCGCATCCCTCATCTCTCCCGCCTCCACACCGGCCAGACCACCCTCGTCGAAGAGAGCTTCGAACACGGCGAACTCATCAACTTCCAACCCCCGCTCACCCGCATCCTCCGCGATCTGCTCTACCCCTTCGACTACCACAACCGTGAGTTCGAACAGATCTTCGACGAGCGCATGATTGTCTACTCCTACGCCGCCGTCGACCCCGACCGTACCGGCGAAAGCTACGTCTACAGCGACGAACTCCAGGTGATGCTCAGCCGCTTCCTCTATGTCGACCGCGCCGGCGAGCAGTTCCGCTACGATCCCGTCTTCCTGCGCCGGCGGATGGAGGAGCATCTCTACACCCGCTGGGCCCACGAAGGAACCTACTACGGCTTCACCCGCTATTCGAACGTCACCCTCACCCTCGGCGTCTCCGACCGCGGCGACCATCTCGCGCGCGAAGGCGCTCTCATCCACCGGATGTTCGACACCCGCTACTACCTCATGGCCGTCATCGCCAGCTTCTACCGCGCCTCCCTGCTCGACTTCACCGAAAACATCGCCCTCGTCTCCCGCCGTATCTTCCTCGACCTCCAGGCCGGCGCCCTCACCCGCCAGAACATGGAGATCGCCACCGACCTCCGCAGCGACTTTCTGAACTTCTCCAACTACTGGCTCTTCAGCGAACTGGCCAATAAAGACGAGGAGATTGAACACTTCGAACTCCAGTGCCGCGCTTTCCGCATCGACGACCTCCGCAAAGAGATCCGCGAGGAACTCGAAAGCATGAACGCCTCGATCCTTGAGTTCAATCAGAGCCGGTCCACCGACGCCGTCAACCGCCTCGCTGTCCTGAGCATGATCTTTGGCGCCGGCGCCGTCCTCACCGGCTTTTTCGGCATGAACTTCGGCCGCGAGTTTGCCGCCCTTTTCTTCGCCGCCACGCCGGGCAGGGAATGGGTGCACTACAGCGCCGTCGCCTCGGTCTCCCTCACCGCCTTCGCCACCATTACCTTTGGCGTCTACCTGGTGGCCTCCAACTGGCGCGACTACCGCTATATCCTCCGCGGGCGTCACGCGCAACGAAGGGCGCATCGCTGGTTCAGCATCCGCAATCGCTAAGCAGAGCCTTGACGGTCACCTCCACGCCTCCTCCGCGGGCCAACGCGCCACCGTGCCGCACGGAATCCTGGGAAAATCGCCTCCGATTCGACAAAGCTCCCGTTCACCAAGGAACCTTCTTGGCCCCATTACCACCCAGACCAGGCCCCAGGTCGGCTGGCGCTCTGAGCGTGACCCTAATCTCAAATCCATTCCACTGACGGCTTCCGCAGATTCCGCCCCCACGGACTTTATGACTAACGGGCCACCTTTCGGGTTTCTCTCCCAATAGCCCCGGCAACCGCCCTCGGCGCCCTGGCTGCTGGGAAGTCTGCCTTGGGAACTGGGCATTGCGGGCGTCTCCCCGGGCTAGGTGCGCCAGTTGTGTGCGTCGTTGGGCGAGAAGGTGCGGCGGTTTTGCGAACGACCCTTGGGCGAGAATCGCTCCGTGTGAGTGAACGTTTCGTCTGAAAGGGTGCGGGAGGATGAGCGGGTCGAGTCGATGGCGGTGGTGATCGCCACCGGGGTGAACCTGCAAGGCCGCCGCGAGGTGCTGGGTCTGCATTTGATGCCCACGGAAAGCGAAGAGGGCTGGACGCAGTTTTTCAAGGGTTTGAAAGAGAGTGGCTTAGCGAGGGTGTGGCTGGTCGTTTCCGATGCGCACGGTGGCTTGAAGGCGACGGTGCGAAGAGTGTTCAAAGCGGAGCGGCAACGCGGCAAGGTGCACTTCTGCCGCAACCTGCTGGTCCACATCAGCAAATGCAGCTAGGCCGAGGTCAGCGAGGCCCTAAATGGATAAGGCAGGGAAGTCGGTCATTGTACAGCGGGACGAGAAGAGCACCAAGGCGAAGGCCGCCGAGATGATACGCCAGTTGCAGGGCCGCTTCGCCAAGGCGATGGAGATTTTCGAGGCGGGCATCGACGATGTGCTGCGCTACCTGCACTACCCGCCGCCGCACCGGACACGGCTCTCCTCCAACAACCCGATTGAGCGGTTGAGCCTGGAGATTCGCCGCCGCACGCGGGTCGTCGGTATCTTCCCGCACCGCGGGGCCTGCCTGCGGCTGATTGGGATGCTGCTGGTGGAAATCCATGAAGATTGGCTGACCAGCGACAAGGCCTACCTGCAGTTTGACGACACACCCAGCCGGCGAATCGGCGGCCAAGGTGGTTTTCATCGCGGCCGGCCAATAAGGAAGGAGGTCTTCTTGCCGCGAGGGCTCGGCCCTCGCGCTCCCGGGGTTTATCGCTTTCGCGCCGGAATGGCGGCGGTGCCGGGCGGATTGGCGCCGCCCTCCGCCATTCGGGCCCCAGAGCCGCCGCGCGGGTTGCTTCACCCCGTTGCGCTACCTTCGCTCACGTAACGGCAATCCTCAACCCAACCGCTGGACTCGGTAGCAAATTTACACTCAAATATTGACACGGGCTCCCGCTCTCCCGGCACGGCGATCTCGCACTCCCTGTGCTCGACCGTCAGCGTCTTCCGCGTCTTGCCGGTGCCCGAGTTCCCGGTGCCATAGCCGACCGGATCACTCTTCTCAGACCCGAGACGGTGCGTCAATTCCCCCTCCAAAATCCGTTCCAACAGACCAGACCGTTCGGACCCATCAGGTCCTGCTGGGTCTTCAGCCCTTTCAACCACTCATCCAAGACTTCCGGCTTGATTTCCATCGCTTCTTCTCTTTCATGGTGAGGGAAAAACGTTTGAACAGATTTTTTTACACTCGCGGCAGTTTTTTACCAAGGGCGGTTAATACTACTGTGTCATACGTAGTGATATACTCTTGGCGTGGCCCCGCAACCTCCCCCCGCGCCAGGCCCACGTGAACAGCGTCTTGCCGCCTACCTTCAGGGTCTGGCGC
>JAINDL010000167.1 GCA_019931245.1 Bryobacteraceae bacterium CoA2 C42 | reverse complement strand
TGTTATGGAAGGGTGTTTCAAAACATCCAGGACGTCCGCTCGGCCGTGGCCGCTTTCACCAACAAGTACAACCAGCAGTGGCTGGTTGGAAAACTGGGGTACCGCTCTCCGGCGCAAGCTCGGCGGGAGCACTTTCAGGCGATTGCAGCGTGAACAAAGGTGTGTCCAAACAATCGGGTGCGGTACAGATCTTGGCCGCCAAATACACCAAGCGCAAACGCGTCGTCGCCACCGTCCGGTGCGTCAACTCCGGTACCGTCAGCGACTCCTCACGTTCGAACAACTCCAGTCAACAGTTCAAGTTGTACGCGATCATGCTGAGCTGGAAGTGATTGGCATTCATCGCCCATTGCCCCGAAGGATGCGCCGGCAGGCCAATGTCGTTGTTGGACTCTTTGATCAAATTCTCCACCGCCGCGCGCTTGTTATAGAACGCCACCACCTCAGCGGGGCTCCATTTCTCGCTGCTAATACTGGTCACAAACACGCGGTAGCGGCAAGCCAAGCCATCGAAAAGTCCAATCTGATCCGGGTTGACCGCATCTGGCTCCGGCTGGTCATAGCGCAGGCCCACAAATCGGTACTCCCGCTCCCAACCCTCCGGCTGGTAGCTGACTGGCACTCGAAGTCCGCGTCGGTCCGGGTCGAACTCCGCCAGTCCGCCGCCTGCAATTCACCCAACAACCGGTCTGTCTTCCGAGCCACGATGACAAACTCGCACTTCCATTCCGTGTAGGCTTTCACCGCCTCCCAACAGTAGAATCCCGATTCGGCTCTGGCCCGGAGCCTGTCGACGGTCTTGGGCAACGCCTCGATCACCCTGCCCAGATGGCGGGAGATCGATTCCCCGCTGGGCTTGTCGCCGTTGTGCAAGGTGAGCGAAAGACCAACCCCATGGTTTCCGAATCTGCCTGATTCTGTTTTCGTATAGGAATGTCTCTCCGAAAACCCCGCCGCACCGCAGCTCAGATTCAAACCCTCCTCGCCGACTATCACGCCAGCGGACTCACTCGCGCGGCTTTCTGCACCACCCGCCGTCTCCCCATCTCCACCCTCGACTCCTATCGCCGCCGAGCCACCCCCTCCCTCCTCGAAGTCGACATATCCCCCACGCCATCCCCCAACGAATCTCGCCCCCAAACCCTCGCCCTCGTCCTCGCCAACGGCCGCCGCCTCGAGCTTCCCTGCCAAGCCATCTCCCACGCCGCGCCCCATCTCACCCTCCTCCTCCGTCACCTCCGCGAGGCCTGATCATGTTCGGCCTCACCACCAAGTCCGGGACGCGCGACCTGCATGGGCTGGTTTCCTACTTCAAGCGCCACCAGCAGTTCAACGCGAACAACTTTTTCAACAACCGGCTGGGCAATCCGCGGCAGCGTTACCGGGGTAACACCTGGAACTACAACGTGGGTGGCCCGGTGACGATTCCCGGACCTTTCAACCGCAACCGCGACAAGCTGTTTTCTTTCTGGAGCCGGGAGTTCTGGCCGATGCAGACGACGGTTTCCGGCCGGACCGTGACGATGCCGACGGAGTTGGAGCGCCGGGGCGACTCTTCGCGTTCGGTGGACCGGGACGGGGCGCGGACTACGGTGGCGGATCTGGTCTCGCGGGTGCCTTTCCCGGGCAAAGTTGTTCCGCTGAGCCGGCTGGACGCGAGCGGCGTGGCGATGATGAAGATATTCCCTTTGCCGAACTTTTTCGATGACCGGATTTCGGCCGGACGCCACAACTATGTGTCTAATTCGGTCAGTGATCAGCCGCAGAAGCTGGTGACACTGAAGATCGACTTCAACCTTCATCCCAAGCACCAGGTGTTTGCGAGCTATCTGTTCCAGACCGACATCAACTCGGGCTACCAGGCGCCGGCCGGCGGCGGGGGAACTGGAACGAAACGGCGCTGATCTACAAGACGGATCCCAAGCAGGTGGTGCTTCGCTACCAGGCGATTTTCACGCCGATGGTGGGGAATGAGTTCACGCTGGGGGTGAACGGGCGGTGGGAGTGGCACAGCATTGAGGACGCGGACCTGGCGAGGATTCAGCGGGCCAAAATTGGTTTCACGGTGGGCCAGATTCAGCCGGCAATCAACCCGTTTGATGTGATGCCGAATCTGACATTCGGGGGGATTCCGAGGGCGGTGAATCTGGTTTTTGACTCCCGATTTCCGCTGACGGGCTCGCGGATACTGACGATGTTGTCGGACAACCTGACGAAGACGTTCGGACCGCACATCGTCAAGGCGGGGTTTTCGGCGGAACGGGAGTTTTCAACCGACGGCGGGGCGACGGGTTTCAACGGCAACTTTAATTTTTCCCGCAACGTAAACAACCCGTTCAATGCCGGGCATCCGTTCGCGAACGGACTGCTGGGGGTGTACTTGACCTATCAGGAGCCGACGCGCAAGCCGTTCAAGACGGTCTGGAACTCGATTCTCGAATGGTACGTGCAGGACAACTGGAGGGTTAACCGTCGGCTGACGCTGGACGGTGGCGCCCGCTTTTACCGGATTGGGGCGCGGGTGCAGCGCGGGGACATGATTTCGGGGTCTGATCCATCGCGGTTTAGCGCGACGAAGATGGCGGCGCTGGTTCAGTCGGCGAACGCAGCGGGGCGGCGGGTGGTGGTGCATCCGCGGACCGGGGAGGTTTACCCGGCGGCGACGATCGGTGCGCTGGCGCCGGGGTGGGACAGGGGGATACGGCCGACGGGATGGTGATTCCGGCGTTGGACTCGTTGATCCCGCGGGGACTTTACAACACGCCGGGGATTGCCACGGCGCCGCGTTTTGGCTTTGCCTACGATCCGTTTGGGAAGGCGAAGACGGCGATCCGGGGCGGTTTTGGCATGTTCTACACGCGGAACGACACCTCTTCGGGGTCGTTTATCCAGATTCCGATTTTCAGTACGCCGACCCTGTTTTATGGCAGGTTCGGGTCGCTGCGCTCTTCGGCGGGCCTGGACTTTCCGCAGGGGGTAACCGGGATTGACCGCAACCCCAAGCCTTCGTACTCGATGAATCTCTCCGTTTCCGTGCAGCAGGACATGGGCAAAGGGGTGATTGTGGACGTGGGCTACGTGGGGAACCTGGGCCGCAATCTGTTGTGGCGGCGGAACTTGAATCCGGTGCCGTTTGGGGCCAACTTCCTGGCGGCGAATGCTGATCCGACGGATGTGCGGGTGCCGCTGCCGCAGACGTTTTTGCGGCCGGTGGTGGGTTATACGGACGTGAATATGGTGGAGTGGGCGTCTTCGTCGAACTACCATTCGCTGCAGGCGACGGCGAACCGCCGTTTTGCGCGGGGGCTGGATTTTGGTATGGCGCACAAGTGGTCGAAGGCGATGAATTATCAGGATGACGACGATGCAGCCATTTCGGCGTTGGTTTCGCTGCGGGTGTGGCAGTACGCGCTGGCGGGTTACGACCGGACGCATGTGATGAAGCTGAATTTTGTGTAGGCGGTGCCGAAGGCGCCGTGGAAGAACTTGATTTCCCGCTACTCGCTGAATGATTGGAGAATCTCGGGGATTGCGACGATGTCGTCGGGAGCGCCGACCGCGATTGGTGACTCGTTTGTGAGCCCGGTGGACATTACAGGCACGGCGTCGCAGGGGGCGCGGATTTCGCAGACGAGTGACGGCAACCTTTCGGCGAGCGAGCGGACGTTCAGCCGCAACTTCCGGACTGAGGTGTTTGTTCCGCCGGCGGTGGGGACGATTGGCAACTCGGCGCGGGGTTCGGTGCGGCTGCCGGGGTTTCACAACTGGGACTTTACGGCGGCGAAGGCGTCTGCGGTGACAGAGAAGGCGCGGCTGCCGTTCCGGGCGGAGTTCCACAACGCCGTCAATCTCAAGCAGTCATCGGCGTTTGAGACGGCGGTGCGTTTTGATGGTCAGAACCGTCAGGTGAATGCGCGGTTTGGGGACATGACGGGGGCGCGGGCGGCGCGGTTGCTTCAGTTGGCGCTGCGGTTTACGTTCTGAGTCTGGCGGCGGTTGGCGGGCGGAGGAGGGACCGGGAGAGGACGCGGCCGCCCGCGGAGACTGTTTCCGGCGCCTGGGGAGGGGTGCAGGCGGTTAGTGAATGAACTTGAGGCCGAACTGGACGATGCGCGGCAGGTTACTTTGGGCGTTGATGGTGCCGAACTGCGGGTTGCCGAACGAGGCGTTGGGCGGTGCGAAGCGGACGGTGTTGGAGAGATTGAAGACTTCGGCACGGAACTGAACGTTGAGGCGTTCGCGGATTTTCGTGTTCTTGGTCAGGGTGGTGTCCACTTGGGCCGTGCCGTGGCTGCGGCAGCCGTTGAAGGTCCGGGGAGTGTTGCCGAAGGCGTAGAGCGGGGGATTGGAGAACACGCTACTGTCGAGCCAGCGGGTGGGTACGGGGTTGGCGACGCAGGGATTGGCGCCGCTCCAGTTGGGGCGCTGGCCGCCACCCTGCGAGAAGGTGTTGTTGACGGCGGCGTTGACGCCGAGGGGGCCGCCGGTAAAGTTGCTCCAGATGCCGCCGACCTGCCAGCCGCCGAGCAGCTTGCCGGCAATCCCTTGGCTTTTGGCGAACCAGGGGATCTCGTAGACGGCGTTCAGGATGAAGCGGTGGGTCTGGTCGAGCGTAGAGGGGCTTTTGTCGGCGGCGAGGTTGGCCCAGTTCTGGAAGCCGCCAGCGCCGAGGGCCTCACCGGCGAAGGGTCCGATGCCGAAGTCCATGAGCTTCGAATAGGTATAGGAGACGAGGATGCTGACGCCGCTCGTATAGCGTTTTTCGGCCTTCATCTCGAGGGCATGGTAAGTGGACGAGGCCCAGCCGGCGGCTTGGCTGGTGACGGCGTCAAAGTGCGGGTACGGGCGCAGGAGTTGGGCGCGCGAGACGGTGCGCTGGGACAGAGGGCCGACCGCAATCTGGCCGAAGAAGGGATTGGGCACCAACTGCCGGAGCGAGTCGCCCTGGCTGAGCAGGTCGGGCGAAAGTTGATTGAGTTGGCGGTTTTCGGGGAATTTCAGGCCGCGGCTGCCGGCGTAACCGGCTTCGAGGGTGACTTTGCCCCAGAGTTCGCGCTGGATGTTGAAGTTCCATTGGGCGCTGTAGGGGGTGACGTTGCCGCGGTCGTAGAATCCGATGCTTTGGCCGAGGAGGGTGCGGAGGCCGGCGGTGGAGCCGGTGGGCCGGTTGAAGCCGTTCGGGTAGGGGTCGCTCCATTTGACGATGGGGTTGATGCCGTCGAGGGAGGTGACGATGGAGGTGCTGGCGAGGAAGCCGGAGGTGCCGAAGGGTCCGGCGCCGCCGCCGAGGCCACCGGTGTGGCCGTAGAAGAGGCCGCCGCCGGTGCGGAGGACGGTTTTGTCGTTCCAGCGGTAAGCGAGGCCGAAGCGGGGGGCGAAGTTGTTGCGGTCGGGGGTGGCGTTGGTGCGGGGCAGGCCGCCTACGCCGACGAAGGTGAGGCCACCGCGAAGGGTGAGCCCGGGGGCCTGGAGGGGGCTGCCGGCGGAGTGGTCGAAGTTGGTGAGTTGGTTGAAGCGGTCGGTGCGGGGGGATTCGTAGTCCCAGCGGAGGCCGGCGTTGAGGGTGAGTTTGGGGGTGACTTTCCAGGAGTCCTGGAGGAAGAAGCCCTGGAACTTGGTGGTGAGGGCGAGGGCGGGTACGGGGTTGACACTGCCGCCGGGGATGCCGAGGAGGAAGGAGGCGAGGGCGAGGCCGACGGTGGCGCCGGCGGTGTTGGGATTGGGGCCCTGGGTCCAGGCGGGGCTGAAGTTGAAGCTATGGGCCTGGTCGCCGACCTGGAGGTTGTTGAACTGGACGGCGCGGAACTCGCCGCCGAATTTGAGGGTGTGGGCGGTGAAGTTTTTGGTAATGGTGCCCTGGACGGTTTGGAGGGTATGGCCGAAGTTGATGTAGTCGGTGCCGCCGACGAGGCCGCCGACGATGATGTTGGGGACCGAGCCGGTGTTGGAGTAGCCGGTGATGGTGACGGGGGGCAGGGAGATGGGATCGACCATGCCCTGGCGGAGGGAGGAGGGCAGGCCGAGGGATTCGATATTGAAGTTGTCGGAGTAGGGGCGGCGGTAGTTGACGAGGCGGCTGGCGGAGTAGCGGAAGACGCCGATCATGGATGGCGAGAAGGTATGGGTATCTTCGGCGACGGCGTTCCAGCGGGTGAAGGTTTGGGGGCCGGCGGTGGGGGCGATGTTTTTGAGCTCCTGTCCGAAGACGGGGGCGCGGAGGTAGGGGGTGTCGTCGAAGGAGTAGCGGATGAACAGGCGGTTGGCGTTGCTGAAGTTGTGATCGCCGCGGAGGCTGTAGGAGTCTTTGGGGACGCGGTTGCCGTCGGCGCGGGTGTAGTTGATGGCGCCGAGGGGGGCGTTGGGGACCATGGGGGCGGGGAAGAGGCGGGAGTAGGCGCGGGCGACGGGGTCGATGCGGTTGGCGGGAATGATATTGCCGGGGAAGGGGGAGCGGAGGAAGCCGCCGGCGGGGTTGGGGACGGTGGTGGCGGGGTCGAAGATGTTGACAAGGCGGCCGTCGGGGAGGCGGGCGTTGCTGAGGTCGCCGGTGAGGTGGCGGGAGTCGGGGAGGACGGAGGTGAAGATGATGCCCTGGACGAAGCGGACGATTTCGGTGTTGAAGAAGAAGAAGGTCCGGTTGCGGCCGTTGTAGAGTTTGGGGATGACGACGGGGCCGCCGAGGGTGCCGCCGAACTGGTTGAAGCGGAAGGGGGCGCGGCGGGTGCCGCTGCGGTTGGCGAAGAAGTCGTTGGCGTTGAGTTTGTCGTTGCGGAGGAATTCGTAGGCGGAGAAGTGGAGGTCGTTGGTGCCACTTTTGGTGACGACGTTGAAGACGCCGCCGGCGGCGCGGCCATATTCGGCGGAGAAGCTATTGGTTTCGACCTTGAACTCCTGGACCATGTCGGGGTTGGCGTTGACGACGGGCTGGTTCTGGCTGGCTGCGGTATTAGGGGCGCCGTCGAGGAGGAACTCGTTCGAGTTGGCGCGCTGGCCGTTGATGGAGTAGGCGACGGTGGAGATCTGATCGATGACGAGGTTGTTGACGCCCTGGGAGTTGCGGACGCCGGGGACGAGCATGGCGAGGGCGTAGGTGTTGCGGCCGAGCAGGGGGAGTTCGGTGACCTGTTTGTTGCCGATGACCTGGCCGACGGTGGCGCTTTCGCTGTCGAGGAGGGTGATTTGGGCTTTGACCTCGATGGCTTCGGTGAGGGTGCCGAGCTGCATGACGATATCGAGGCGGGCGATCTGCTGGACGGTGAGGGTGACACCGGACTGGCGGACGGGGTTGAAGCCGGGCTTAGCGATGTTGACTTCGTAGTCGCCGGGGGCGAGGGAGGGGAGGGTGTAGTAGCCTTCGGCGGTGGTTTGGGTGGCGGTGACGAGGCCGGTGGCGGCGGCGCGGACGGTAACGCGGGCCTGGGGGACAACAGCGCCGGAGGGGTCGGTGATGCGGCCGGTGAGGGTGGCGACCTGGGCGAGGAGCGCGGCGCCGGAGAGAGCGAAGGCGAGAAGGAGTTTCATGGCGATGGGGTGGTTAGACGAGAGATTTTTCCCAGGCGGCGAGTTTTTCCTGGAGCTGACTGGCGATGGCGGTTTCGGTGTAAAAGAGATCCCGTGTTTCGCCGGGGTCGGTTGAAAGATTGTACAGGTTGTGGATGCCGCCATCGAGGACGTACTTCCAGGGGCCGCTACGGACGGCGCGGACCCGTTGCCGGGGGCGGTTGATGCGCCAGAACAAGTCGCGTTCTTTTTCCGGCTCGGCGCCGGCGAGGATGGGGGTGAGGTCGATGCCGTCGAAGGGTTCGGCGGGGGCGGCGGAGAGGCCGCAGGCGGCGCTGATGGTGGCGGCGAAGTCCATGGAGGCGGCGACCTGGCGGCTGACCTTTCCCTTGGGCAGTTTGGCGGGCCAGCGGAGGAGACCGGGGACGCGGATGCCGCCTTCCCAGAGGGTGGCTTTGTGATGGCGGAAGGGGCCGTTATCGGAGAGGCGTTCGCCGCCGTTGTCGTTGGTGAAGAGGACGAGGGTGTTCTGGGTGAGGCCGTGGCGGTCGAGAGCTTGGAGGACGCGGCCAACGGCGGCGTCCATGGCCTCGAGCATGGGCTTGTACTCGGTGAGGCGGGCGCCGTCGGTCCAGGTTTTGGCATCGCGCTGGGAGGCGGGCTGGTTGGGGGCCTGGAAGGGCCAATGGACGGCGTTGAAGGGAACGTAGAGGAAGAAGGGGTTGGCGTGGTTGGCGTCGATGAAGCGGGTGGCGCGGGCGGCGAGGAGTTCGGTGAGGTAGCCCGGGGTGGGTGGTGCTTTTTCGAGACCGTCGTAGAGGTCGTAATTTTTGAATCGATCCTCCTTTGAGTACATGTCGACGTTACCGCCGGTGAGGCCGTAGTATTCGTCGAAGCCATGGTGGAGGGGGTTGAACCGGGATTCGCGGCCCAAGTGCCATTTGCCGCAAAGGGCGGTGCGGTAGCCGGCGTTTTTGAGCAGGCGGGCGATGGTGGTGTGCTGAGGGAGGAGACCCTGATTGACGTCGGCGGGGACGAGGGCCCATTCGAGGGGACGGCCGTAGCGCTGCTGGTAGCGGCCGGTGAGGAGGGCGCAGCGAGTGGGGGTGCAGACGGGGCCGTTGGAGTAGCAGTCGGTGAGGCGGACGCCTTCGCGGGCGAGGCGGTCGAGGTGGGGGGTGCGGATGTCTGTGGCGCCGTAGCAGCCGAGGTCGGCGTAGCCCATGTCGTCGGAGAGGAAGAGGACGACGTTGGGGCGGGGCGGGGCGGGGGCTGAGGCGAGGGCGAGCGAGAGGAAGGTTCGGCGGCTGAGCATGAGAGGGCCTTAAGCGATGACCTTGGGCGGGGGATTTTGTTTGAGCATGGTTTCCCACTGCTGGTAGAGGGCGGCGAGTTCGCGGGTGAGGGCGGGGTGCTGCCAGGAGAGGTCGTTGCGCTCGCCGGGGTCGGTGGCGAGGTTGAAGAGTTGGTCGAAGCCGCTATCGCTGATCCACTTCCAGGGGCCTTTTCGGCAGGCACGCTGCTGGCGGTCGGCGCGGTTGATGCGCCAGAAGAAGGTCCGTTCTTCGACGGGGGCTTGGCCTTGGAGGATGGGCAGGAGGCTGCGGCCGTCAAAGGGCTGGGCGGGGTCCGGGGTGAGGCCCGCGGCGTCCATGATGGTGGCGGCGAGGTCCATGGACATGGCGGGTTGGGCGCTGACCTTGCCTTTGGGTAGGTGGCCGGGCCAGCGGAGGATGGCGGGGACGCGGATGCCGCCTTCCCAAAGGGTGGCTTTGTGGTGGAAGAAGGGGCGGTTGTCGGAGAGGCGTTCGCCGCCGTTGTCGTTGGTGAAGACGATGAGGGTGTTATCGAGGACGCCGTGGGCGGCGAGTTTGGCGAGGATCTGGCCGATGGCGGCGTCGACGGCTTCGAGCATGGCTTTGTATTCGACGGCGCGGGAGCCTTGAAACCAGGTGGGGCGGAGGCGGACACTGCCGGGCTGGCCGGGGGCTTGGAAGGGCCAATGGACGGCGTTGAAGGGGAGGTAGAGGAAGAAGGGGCGGGTGGCGTGGGCGTCGAGATACTGGAGAGCGCGGTCGCGAATCAGGTCGGTGCTGTAGCCGACGGGATGGACGGGATGGAGGTTTTCATACCAGTCGTGTTCGTTGTTGATCTCTTTGTGGGAGTAGTGGTCGACGTTGCCGGAGAGGAGTCCGAAGAACTCGTCGAAGCCGTGGCGGTTGGGGCCGACGGCGGGTTCGTAGCCGAGGTGCCATTTGCCGAAGAGGGCGGTGTGGTAGCCGGCGCGTTGGAAGTAGCGGGCGAGGGTGTTGTGTTCGGGGTTGAGGCCGTAGCCTTTCATGCCGGGTCCGAGGGCCCATTCGAGGCCATAGCGCTGCTGGTAGCGGCCGGTGAGGAGTCCGCAGCGGGTGGGGGTGCAGACGGGGCCGTTCGAGTAGCAGTCGGTGAGGCGGACGCCTTCGCGGGCGAGGCGATTGATGTGGGGGGTGCGGATATCTTTGGCGCCGTAGCAGCCGAGGTCGGCGTAGCCCATGTCATCGAGGAGGATGAGGAGGACGTTGGGGCGGGGTGGGGGTGGGGCGAGGGGGGCGGCGGCGGTGAGGTGGAGGAAGCGGCGGCGGGTCAACATGGACGCTTTATTTTATCCCAAGGGCGCGGCGCTGGTACACTCCACGGTATGTGCGACCAAGAATACTTTGAACAGGACCGGCTGGAGTTTGAGGCACGGGGGTTGGTGACGCGGATGCAGTTCGGCGTGATGCTGGGGGCGGGAGTTTCGATGCTGCTGCCGGCAGTGGCGAACGCGGCACCGGTGACGGAGTCCGACGTGACGATCACGACGCCCGACGGGGTGGCGGATGCTTACTATGTGCATCCGGCGAAGGGTAAGGCGCCGGGGGTGCTGATCTGGCCCGATATCTTCGGCCTGCGGCCGGCGTTCCGGCAGATGGGCAAGCGGCTGGCCGAGTCCGGCTACGCGGTGCTGGTGGTGAATCCGTTCTACCGCGGCGGGAAGGCGCCGGATCCGGCGGCGTACACGCCGAAGAGCATTGAGCAGATGCGGCCGCTGGCATCGGCTTTGAATGAGACGACGCACATGACCGACGCCAAGGCGTTCCTGGCTTTCCTCGACAAGCAGGCGGGCGTGGACAAGAAGCGGAAGATTGGCACGCAGGGTTACTGCATGGGCGGGCCGATGGCGTTCCGCACGGCGGCGGCGCTGCCGGAGCGGGTGGGCGCCGTGGCGTCGTTCCATGGGGGGGGACTGGTGCGGGCGGATTCGCCGACGAGTCCGCACCTGCAGGCGGCCAAGACCAAGGCCCGGTTCCTGGTGGCCATTGCGGCCAACGACGACGCGCGCGCGCCGGGGGATAAGGATGTGCTGAAGGCGAAGTTCGCCGAAGCCAAGCTCGAGGCCGAGATTGAGGTGTATGCCGATTCGGCGCACGGTTGGTGTCCGCCCGATTCGCGGGTGTATAACGAGGCGAATGCCGAAAAGGCGTGGAGCCGTCTGTTGGCGTTGTATTCGAAGCTGTAGGGGCGTGCTTAGCGCATGATGCGGCTTCCCGCGATCGACGAACTGCCTTCGCAGGGCTGTGACCTCCTGCAGGTAGGGCGGTTCGTCGACCGTTACGATCCGACCGAATGTTTTCTGAACATTTGGGGGAGCGATTACCGTGCGCGCGCCGAGGCGCTTGATGACGAGCTGCTTTTGCAGGTGCAGGCGGGGCAGATTCCGGCAGCCGATCCGGAGGAGTTGTTGCTCGTGTTCTGCGGGTTGTGGCGAATGGCGCCCTACCTGGGGATCGACTCGGCGGAGCGCTTCTGGGCTGGGTTGGCGAGGGGTTTGGTGCGCGGGCTGCGGCGCCAGTTGGAGTGGTCCCGGTTCGCGGCGCGGCTTCCCGGCATGGATGCACTGCCGGGGCCGGGCGCCGACGGGAAGCAGGTTGCGGCGTTTGTCGATCGTTACGATCTCACCGGTCTGTTCCGGGAGCTTTGGGGCGGCGAATACGAGGCGCGCGCCGAGGCGCTGGAGGCGGATTTGGCGCTGCAGATGCGCTCTGGCGAGGTTGGGGATGCGGCGCCGGAGGGGATTCTGCTGGTGTTCACCCGATTGTGGCGGGCGGCGCCCTATCTGGGGATGGACGCGGCGGAGCGCTTTTGGGGCAATCCGCTGGCGAGGGGGCTCGAGCGGGCGCTGCGCCGGGAGCTGACCCGGGATGCCGGGATTCCCGGTGCGGTATTCCGGCTGGGGCTGGATGTGTATGTGGATTATGGTTTTGAAGAGGTTCTGTTCCGCTGGGTGCGGGGAACCGGGAGGGTGTTCCGGATATTTTACGGGGGGTTGGAGCGGGAGGTGAAGCTGCCGGACCGGTTGTGGGACGACGCGGTGCGCTGCGGCAGACGGACTACGCCGGAGCGTTACTGGAAGGGGTAGATTCGGCGCCGGGCGGGGGTTCGAAGGATTTGACGGTGATGCGCTCGTAGCGGATTTCGAGGATGTTGAGTTGGGTGGCGCCGCTGGGGGCGCGGAGGGTAACCTCGTCGCCTTCGGCCGCCTTCATCAGCGCGCGGCCGAGCGGAGAGACCCAGCTGATGTGGTTGCGGGCGAGGTCGACTTCGTCGATGCCGACGATGCTGACGGTGTGTTGGTTGTTTTCGGCGTCGGCATAGCGGACGGTGGCGCCGAAGAAGACCCGTTCGGCGGCCTGGCGCGGGCGGGGGGCTTCCGGGTCGATGAGCACGGCGGCTTCGATGCGCTTCATGAGGAAGCGGAGGCGGGAGTCGATTTGGCGGAGGCGGCGTTTGCCGTATTGATAGTCGGCGTTTTCGCTGCGGTCGCCATTGCTGGCGGCCCAGGTGACTACCTCGGTGATGGCGGGGCGTTCGCGGGTGAGCAGGAAGTGGTGCTCGTCTTTGAGGCGGGCGAGGCCGCCGGGGGTGATGTAGTTTTTGAGGGGCGCCGAGGAGTCGGCTTTGGGTTTGCGGGTGAAGCCTTGTCGCATGGAGGGGTTGTTTTGGAGGGTAACAGACCGCGGTCCGGGTTTGTGCTAACACAGGAAGAGATGCGGGTCCTATTCGTTGTTCTGCTGGCTGTCCTGTTTTGGCGGCCGGTTGGTGCCCAGACGCTCGAGCCCGGGGATTACCGGCAGACCATGGTTTTCGGCGGCCGGGTGCGTAGCTACACCATTCACGTGCCGCCGGCCGCGCGGTGTCAGAGGCAGACGCCCCTGGTAATGCTTTTTCACGGCGGCAGCGGGAACGGGAGTCAGGCCGCGGCGAGTTATCAATGGAATCCGATCGCGGACCGCGAGGGATTCTTCGTCGTGTATCCCGACGGTACCTCCGCGGCGCCTGCCCTCGGCATTCTGACCTGGAACTCCGGCTACTGCTGCGCGTACGCCTACGACAATCGCGTGGACGATGTTGGATTTGTGCGCGCCCTGATGGCGCGGCTGCAGAGCAACTATCCAGTGGATCCGGACCGGATTTACGCCACCGGTTTTTCAAACGGAGCGATGATGGCGCACCGGTTGGGCGCCGAAGTAGCAGACGTGTTCGCGGCCGTGGCCCCGGTTTCCGGATCGATCGGGGGAGTCACCAGGGGGGTTGCTTATCGGATTCCGGCACCGCCCCGTCCGGTGCCGGTTCTGATGGTGCATGGCAAGCTGGATCAGAACATTCCCTACCTGGGCGGGATTGGCAGTGAGTCCCAGATTTCGAATCGGACCGATCTGCCGGTGGCCGAAGCGGTTTCTTTCTGGCGGACGAACAATGGGTGTGCGGCGACGCCCGCCACGCGCCGCGCCGGTAACGTGACGGTGGATGCTTACGGTTCCTGCAGCCGGGATGCGGCGGTAGTGCTCTATAGCATTGAAAACGGCCGGCACGCCTGGCCGGGCGGGCGGATGCCGGTGGCCGCCACGGGCGATGTTCCGAGCTACGAACTTTCGGCCAGCGAGTTGGTGTGGGGTTTTTTTGAAGCGCACCCGCGCCAGCGCGCGACGGCGCCGCCCGCGGCGGCCAACCCGGCGCCCCGCATCGCCGCCGGCGGGATTGTGAATGCCGCCAGTTTTCGGGCCGGGTCCATTGCGCCGGGCGAACTGGTGACCATTTTCGGCTCCAATCTTGGCCCGGCTACGCTGGCCAGTTATCAATTTTCGCCGAGCGGAGTGCTGGAAACGGCGATTGCGGGAACGCGGATTCTGATAGACGGCATCGCGGCGCCGATGTACTATGCGACGGCGGGACAGGTGAGCGGATTTGTTCCGTACGCGGCGGGGCGGAACGAGTGCGTGGATGTCGTCGTTTCTGCGAACGGGGTGCGGAGTGAACCGGTGCGGGTGGCGGTGGCGGGTTCGCAGCCGGCGTTGTTTTCCAGCGACTTCAGCGGGACCGGTCCGGGGGTTATCTACAACCAGGATGGCACGGTAAACTCGCGCGAGAATCCGGCTCTGCGCGGGACGATCGTCGCCATGTATCTGACCGGCGAGGGGTTGACCACGCCGGCCGGGATAGACGGGCGGCCCGGCGATTTGCGGCCCACGAGTCCGGTTTTGCCGGTGACGGTTTTCCTGAATGGTGTGCCGGCCGAGGTGGTCTACGCGGGCGGGGTAAAGGATGCCGTGGCGGGGGTGTTTCAGGTAAATGCGCGGATCCCCGCGCAGTTGGCGGCATCGGAGGCGGTTTCCGTGATGGTGCAGGTGGGAGCGGGGGCCACGCCGTTCGGGGTAACGGTGGCCGTGCGGTAAGTTTCCGGAGGTTAGCGGGACGATGGTTTGTTGAGCACTTCGGTGGTGAAGGCGAAGAGTGCTTGGGTGGCGAGGTCGTTGGGGAGGCCGAGGTCGGCGTCGAGTTTGACGTGGTCGGAGTTTTCGGCGGCGAAGCGGGTGGCGGGGATGCCGGCCGCGTCGAGGGCGGCCCAGAGGCGGTAGGCCTGTGCGGCGGTGTCGGGGTGGTCGGCGACGTGGAGGATCAGGAACGGGGCGATGCCGCGGTGGGGAACGACGTGGTTGACGGCGGAGAGTTCGCGCTGGTTGGGGAGGGGGCCGAACTTTTCGGGGTGGCCCAGGCGGGGTGGGGGCTGTTTGAGGCTGAGACGGCGAGCGGTGGCGGTGGCGACCTGGAGGGGGACGTCGTAGGTATCGCCGTCGACGGGGACGCAGCCGCGGATGACGTGGCGGGGGACGCGCTCGGCTTCAAGATAGCGGGTGTCGGTGCAGAGGAGGGCGGCGAGTTGGGCGCCGGCGGAGTGGCCCATGAGGAAGATGCGGGTGGGGTCGCCGCCGTGTTTGGCGATGTTGGCGTGCACCCAGGCGACGGCGCGGGCGGCATCGCGGACGATGTCTTCCATGGGGACGTGGGGGACGAAGCGGTAGTTGATGGGGACGAAGACCATGCCCTGGGCGGTGAAGGCGGCGGGTTTATGGCCCACCTCTTCCTTGCTGCCGCGCATCCAGCCGCCGCCGTGGATCCAGACGGCGACGGGATGGCCGGCGCCCCGGGCGGGGGCGAAGACGTCGAGGAGTTGGCGTTCGTTGGCGGGCTGGGCGTAGGGGATGTTGCGCTGGGCGGAGAGGGGCGCGAGGAGGGCGAGAGGGAGGAGGAGACGAACCAACATCATGTCTCAATAGTAACGGGAATCGGGATGGGGACTTACACTGGAGGGAATGACCCGGCGGAATTTTTTCCTGAGCGCGGGCGGCGCCGCCATAGGCTCCTACACGTACGCGTACCACGTGGAGCCCTCGTGGCTGGAGACGACCGAAAAGCAGGTGATGATCGCGCGGGGGCGGCTGCGGCGGCCGCTGAGGATTCTGCATCTTTCCGACCTGCATGCTTCCGAGTACATTCCGATCCGCTACTTGCGGGCGGCGTTTGCGCAGGGGCTGGCGGCGCGGCCGGACCTGATCTGTCTGACCGGCGACTTCATCACCAGTGCGACCGATTATGACGAGGCGGCCTTCGGCGCGGCGCTGCGGATGCTGACGGCGGGGGCGCCGGTGTACGCCGTGACGGGCAACCACGACGGGGGCGACTGGGCGGCCCGGTCGGGCTGGTATCCGACGCCGGCGCGGGTAACGGCGATGCTGGCCGGGGCGGGGGTGCGGGTGCTGGATAACCGGAGCGAGGTAGTGGTGACGGGGGCGGGCGCGGTGCGGCTGGTGGGATTGGGGGATTGGTGGAGCAATAACTGCATCGCCGGGGAGGCGTTTGCGGGGGTGCGGGGCGGGGAGGAGCCGGTGGTGTGCCTGAACCATAACCCGGACGGCAAGCAGGAGTGCGCGGAGGCGCCGTGGGAGTTGATGCTGTGCGGGCATACGCACGGGGGGCAGGTGCACATTCCGTGGTATGGTCCGGCGCGGGTGGCGATTCTCGATAAGCGCTACGCAGCGGGGTTGAATTCATTTGCGGGAGGGCGGTGGATTCACACGACGCGGGGGGTGGGCAATATTCTGGGGTTCCGGATGAACTGCCGGCCGGAGTTGAGTACGGTGGTGTTGGCGTGACGCGGCGGCAGTGGATGGGGCTGGGAGCGGCGGGTGCGGGGTTGGCGTACGCCGGGGCGGCGATATGGCGAGCGCGACGGAGCGAGGAGCAGGCGGCGGCGGAGTGGACACGGAGCCAGACGCTGGTGGTGAGCGACGGGTGGCGGGACGGGGCGGCGCCGGCGGGTTTTGAAGCCATGCCGGCGCCGGCGGATTTTCGGGCGGCGGCGGGGCGGTACATTGCCGCGGGCAACGGGTTGCTGGCGTGGGGGGCGGACGGGGCGATCACGGGGCAGTGGCGGTGCGGGTGGGAGCTGCCGCCGGCGCCGCTGACGGTGCTGGTGGAGGTGGGGGAGGTGTTGTGGATCGGCACGGAGGGCGAGGGCGTGCTGGCGCTAAGGGAGGGGAAGATCCGGCACCTGCGGCCGGCGGACCGCGGGGTGGGGACGGTGCGGGCGTTGTTGGCGGTGGATTCGGGGGCGCTGCTGTGGGGGACGGACCGGGGCGTCTACCGGCATGACGGGGAGGGTTTGCGGGTGGCGCATCCGGCGCTGGACCGGGTGGCGGTGACGGCGCTGGCGGGCCGGGAGGAGGACCTGTACATCGGCACGCGCGACGCGGGGCTGTGGCGGCTGCACGCGGGGCAGTTGGACCGGTTCGGGGAGGCGGAGGGGTTGCCGGATCCGCACGTGCAGGCGGTGGCGGTGGCGGGGGATCTAGCGGTGGCGGGGACGCCGACCGGGGCGGCTCTGTGGCGGGCGGGGGGATTCGACCGGCGGGTGGCGGAGGGGTATTTCGTGCGGTCGGCGCTGGTGGCGGGCGAGACGCTTTACGCGGGGACGCTTGAGGATGGATTGGTGACGGCGCCGCTGGGGGCGCGCGGCCGGGCGGTAGTGACGGGTGAAGGAGCGGGGGCGCGGGAGATCCGGCAGGTGGTTTCGCCATCGCGGGTGTTGACGGGGCGGGCGCTGCTGGCGATGGAGAACGGACGGGAGGAGACGCTGGTGGCGGCGCCGGCGGGGCTGCTGACGGACGGGAACGTATCGGCGCTGGCGATGGATGGGGCGGGAAGGCTGTGGGTGGGCTATTTTGACCGGGGCCTGGATATTGTGGAGGCGGGTGGGCGGGTGACGCATGTGGAGGATGACCGGGTGTTTTGCGTGAACCGGATTGTGCACGGGACGGACCGGACGGCGGTGGCGACGGCGAACGGGCTGGTGTATTTCGACGCGGCAGGGCGGCGGCGGCAGGTGTTGACGCGGGAGGAGGGGTTGATTGCGACGCACGTGACCGATGTGCTGGTGGACGGGGCGGCGGTGTGGGCGGCAACGCCGGCGGGGTTGACGATGTTGGACGGCGAGGGGGCGCGTTCGTGGAACGCGTTTCATGGCATGGGGAACAACCATGTGTACTGCCTGGCGCGGCGGGGGCGGGAGATTGTTTGCGGCACGCTGGGGGGGCTGACGCGGCTGGAGCAGGGGGCTGTGCGGGTGAGCTATTCGACGGCGAATTCGGGGCTGCGGGCCAACTGGGTGACGGCGCTGGCCGTGGCGGGCGAGGAGCTGTACGTGGGGACCTACGGGGGCGGGGTGCAGTGTTTGCAGGGAAACGGGGGGTGGCAGCAGTTTCGGGATCTGCCGGAGGATGCGGTGGTGAACCCCGGGGCGATGGTGGCGACGCCGGCGGGGGTGTACGCGGGGACGCTGCAGCACGGGTTGCTGTGCCTGGACCGGGGGCGGCAGCGGTGGCGGCGGGTGACGGGCGGGCTACCGTCAGCAAACGTGACGGCGCTTGCCTGGGCGAATGGCACCCTTTACGCTGGTACGGACAACGGTCTTGCAAAGATAGCCGAAGGAGTTCTGCAGCTTTGATGCGATACAGCGTGTTCTTTTGGGCGGCGCTGCTGTTTGGTGATGCCGGCTCACTGATTCCGTCGAATCGCCAGGCGCCGGACGCGGCCGTACTGTCGATGGAGGAGATGGCGATTGACGTCGAGATCGACGGCTCGTCGGCCAGGGTGTTGACGCGGCAGATCTTCGCCAACCGGACGGCGGCGGTGCTTGAAGGCAACTACGTGTTTGCACTGCCGGGCAGTGCGGTGCTGAGCGATTTCGCGGTGTGGGATGGCGCGACTCGCATCCCCGGGGTGATTCTGGAGCGGCGGCGCGCCGAGGAGCTTTATAAAGACATTCGGCTGCAGGCGATCGATCCCGGACTGCTGCAACTCGGCGAGCGCGATGTTGACGAAGCCCGGCGCACGGCGGTTTTCAGCGCGCGGGTGGTGCCGATTCCGGCCTACGGAACCAAGCGGATGGAGATGGAGTATCAGCAGCGGCTGGCGGTGGAGAATCTGAGCGCGGTGCTGTCGCTGCCCTTGCAGCCGGACGCGTATAAAGTGCAGACGGTGGGGCGGCTGTGGATTACGGTGACGATTACCTCGCCGCACGCCATCCGGCAGGTGGAGCAGCTTTCGACGATCTATCCGCTGCAGATCACGGAGCGGGGGCCGAACCGGGTGCGGGCCGCGCTCGAGGCGCGAAACGTCAGCCTGACGCAGGATTTTGCCATCCGCATTGACCGCGAGGATCCGAAGGCCGACCGGCTGACGGTGACGGCACAGCGGGAGCCGGGCGGCGGGCCAGGCTACTTTGAAGCGGCCGTCCAACTTGCCCCGCAGCCGGCCGGGGACGCCGCGCCGAAGACCGTCGTGGCGCT
>JAINDL010000221.1 GCA_019931245.1 Bryobacteraceae bacterium CoA2 C42 | reverse complement strand
GGCGGTGCGCACGGTCAGCTTCCCCGCCGCGGCGAACTCGCTAAACAGAGAAATGGTTTCGTCGTCGCCGCTCGCGTTCTGCATGCTGGTGATCCCCAGCCGCGCCAGCAAGGGCATGCCGTCGGCCAGCGCCTGCAGGTTGCGGGCCCGGTCCGGCCGCGGCACAAATTTGCGGACCAGGCCCTGCGCGCCCTCCTTCAAAGCGCCCGCCGGCTCTCCCGCGGCGTTCTTGACCACCTCGCCAAAGCCCTTGTACTCGGTGGCCGCCGTGACGCCGGCCACGGCCAGTGCCTTCGAGTTCACCCAGGCCGTGTGTCCGTCGTAGGCGCTCAAAAACACGGGGCGGTCTTTGACCACGGCGTCGAGCCACTCTTTCGTGGGCAGTTTGCCGCCCGGGAAGCAGAGATACTCCCAGCCCCGTCCGGTTACCCACCCGGTGCCCGGGTTGCGGGCCACGAAATCACCCACCGCCTTTTGAATCGTCTCGAGCGTGCAGATGCCCGTCAGGTCGATCTCGCGCAGCCCCAGCGCGCCGCCGAGAAAATGCAGATGGGCGTCGTTAAAGCCCGGGGTGACCAGGCGGCCTTTGGCATCGACGACGCGGGCCCCGGGCGGCGTTGGGATCTCATCGCCGCCGACGGCCAGAATGCGGCCGTCCCGCATCACCACCGTCGAAGCGAATGGCTTCGTTTCGTCACCGGTCCACACACGCCCCCCGCGGATGACGAGATCTTCGCCCCAAACCACCGCCGGCAATAGAAATACCAGGAGAACGCGCATGGTATCCAGTCTGCCAGATCCCGAAGAATATACTGTAGAGATGTCTCCGGAAGTAATGGCGAAATACGAGGTGGTTATCGGCCTCGAAGTGCACGCCCAACTCAGCACGCGCACGAAAATCTTCTGCTCCTGCCCCACCAGCTTTGGGGCGCAGCCCAACACGAACGTCTGCCCGGTCTGCCTCGGCCTGCCGGGGGCGCTGCCCGTGCTGAGCCGCGGCGCGGTGGAACTCGGCGCCAAGGGTGCGCTCGCGCTCAACTGCGCGGTGCAGCCGGAGTCGGTTTTCGCCCGGAAGAACTACTTCTATCCGGACCTGCCCAAGGGCTACCAGATCTCGCAGTTCGATAAGCCGCTCGCTCTCGCCGGCCATCTCGACGTTCATGTCAACGGCGAAACCAAGCGCATCGGCATCACCCGCGTCCACATGGAAGACGACGCCGGCAAGTCGGTGCACGACGGCTTCAAAGACTCCGACCGCTTCACCTACGTCGACCTGAATCGTTCCGGCACGCCGTTGATTGAGATCGTCTCCGAACCCGATATCCGCAGCGCCGACGAGGCCGTCGAGTACTTCAACGAAGTGCGCCAGGCCCTCGTGTTCGCCGAGGTTTCAGCCTGCGACATGGAGAAGGGCCATCTGCGCTGCGACGCCAACGTCTCCATGCGGCGGAGGGGCGCCAAAGAGTTCGGCACCCGCGCCGAGGTGAAAAATCTCAACTCGTTCCGTTTCCTCAAACAGGCGATCGAGTTCGAGATGGAGCGGCAGGTGGAGATCCTCGAGTCCGGCGGCCGCGTCATCCAGGAAACCCGCCTGTTCAATCCCGAGTTGGGCGAAACCCTTTCGATGCGCTCGAAAGAGGAGGCGCACGACTACCGCTACTTCCCCGAACCGGACCTGATTCCGGTGCGCATCAGCCCCGAGTGGCTCGCCCGCCTACAGGCCTCGATGCCGGAGCTGCCGCAGGCCCGGCGTTCCCGCTTTGTCAGCGAATACGGCCTCCGCGAATACGACGCGCAGATCCTGACCGCCTCGCGCGAAACCGCCGACTATTTTGAACGCGCCGCCCGCGCGGCCTCCGACCCCAAACAGGCCGCCAACTGGGTCATGGGCGACCTGGCCGGCCTGCTCAAAGCCGACGGCAAAGAGATCCCGGACTCGCCCATTCCGGCCGAGCACATTGGCGAACTCGTGACGCTGATCACCAAGGGCGAACTGTCAGGCAAGCTGGCCAAGGAGATCTTCCCGAAGATGTACGCGACCGGCGAGGCCCCGTCGGTGATCGCCGAACGCGAAGGGCTCAAACAGATCAGCGACATCGGCGCACTCGAAAAAATTGTCGAAGAGGTGATTGCCGCCAACCCCAAGCAGGTCGAACAGTACAAGGCCGGCAAGACCACCGTCATCGGCTTCTTCGTCGGCCAGGTGATGAAGCAGTCGCGCGGCCAGGCCAACCCGGCTACGGTAAACGCAATTCTGGCGGAAAAGCTGAAGTAACGCGGACTCCGGCGAGAACATTTCGACCACGGAATGTCAGCCGGAGCCGCGCTACACTTACCAGTTGTTGCTTACCCGTCCCGACCTCCCCACCGAGAACGCGGCCGAGATCGTGGGCCAGTTGGCCCACGAACTTCGTCAGCCGCTAAGCGCCATGGAGGCGATCGTCTACTACCTGCAACTGACGGTGGTCGACGATGCCCGCACGCGCGCCCAGATCGAGAAACTGCGGCAGTTGATCGAGCAGTCGGGGTCTATTCTTTCCGACGCTGTCCATTATCTGCAGGCCGCGCCCGCCCGTCCCGAGCCCCACGACCTGCACGAAGCGCTCGCTGAGAGCGCAGGCCGGCTGGCCACGCTCGATCAGAACCTGCTCGCGTTCGATCTGGCTGATCCTTTCCCGCTCCTCAACTTCGACCTGATCCAGATGCAGCACCTGCTCGGAGCAGCCCTGCGGTTCTGCCTCCGCGCCAGCCGGCGCGCGCATCCCGTGGAGGTAGTTACGCGCGTCCAAAGCACCCGCGCCGTGCTGCGCTTTGCCACCACGGCGCCGCACCTCGATCTGCTCTCGCCCGACGATCTGTTCACGCCGTTTGAAGACCATCCCGCGGCGGTGGCCGGGCTGGGCCTCGCCAGCGTCCGCCGCATTGCCGAAGCGCACGGCGGCGACTGCCGGCTGCTCACCGAACCCGGGCACCGCCTGGCGCTGCGTATCGAACTGCCGCTTTAGCGCGGCCGCTCCGGCCGCGCCCAGGGCGCCTTGCCCGGCGGGGCCGACGGTTGGAAGCGGGCCCGGATTCTCGCCAAGGCCTTCAGTTGAATCTCGATGCCTTGCTCGAAGATGCCGCCTTCGTCGAGCAGCGTCTTCTGCAGGTCGGCCACTGGCACGGCCTGAACGCTTACGCCCCTCTCGACGGCCAGCGCCGCCGCCACGCCGGCCGCGTGACCCAGAATCATGTACTGCGGCTCCATGCGCAGGCTCGAATAAGCCACGTGGCTCGCCGAAAAGCAGACGGGCACCAGCAGGTTAACGGCCTCGGATGCCTTCGGCAACAGGACGCGGTAAGGAATCTGGTAGGGCTGCACGGGCACCTCGACGTTGCCCTCGTTGACGACGAAGCCTTCGGCCGAGACATGGCGCTGCACGTTGTGCGAATCGGAGTTGTAGCTGCCCATGCCGATCACGTCCGGCTTGGTACGGTCGGTCTGCAGGTCTTTCTGCGTGGCGACAAAGGCGCCCACCATCCGCCGGGCTTCGCGCACGTAGAGTTGGTGCGGCCAGTGGCCGGTATCGGCGAACTCGTCTTTGGCCAGGCCCCACTCGCGGGCCTCGGCCTGCAGCGCCGGCGGCACCCGCGGGTCGTTGGCGAGGAAGTAGTAGAACCCCTGTTGATAGTCGATGTGCTCCTGCCAGAGCCGCGCCCGTTCAGCGTAGCTGCCTTCGGGATAGGTGTAGTTGCGGCCGATGTAGTCGGTCGAGAAGCCGCCGCGGTTATTGAAGTCGGCCTTTCCGTTGGGAATGATGCGAATCAAACCCACCTCGTTCATGGTCAGCGCCCGGCCCATGTAGCCGGTCATCGCGGTCAGGTAACGGGCGAGCAGTTCGTAGCGGGCCGGGTCGTATTTGGCCGGCTTGGGCCAGGGCAGGCGGTTGGCGGGGACTTTGGTGGCGATGACGCGGAAGTTGTAGGCCTGAATCCGCTTGTCGCCGCTGCCGGGTTCGCCGCGCGGTTCGGCCGAAATTTCTGGCAGCAGCTTTCCGTTCGCATCACGGGCGGGGATGTCGACGGCGAAGTTGTGGTTGCGTGTGTGGGCCAGCACCCCGGCCAGCGACTCGCCGTAATCCTTCTGCCCCTCGCGGCCGTAGGTGTAGGAGACGCCGGCCTGCGCCATCAGATCGCCTTCGTAGCTGCAATCGGCGAAAACCTTGGCCCGGAAGCGGGCGCCGTTCTCCATCGTCACTTCCGCCACGCGGTCGCCCTGCTTCAGAACGCCGGTCTTCTCGCGCAGGCGGTGCCCGTAGAGCACGGTCACCCCGGCGTCGGCCAGCATCTGCCGCATTACCCTTTCGGCCGCCCCGGGTTCGGGCATCCAAGCCACCTGCTGCAGATGGCGGTCCAACTCATAGTGCCGGCCCATGCGCCAGTAGAACTCCAGCGCCATGCCGCCGATCACCTCGCCTTTGCCCATATCGGTTCCGGAGAGGCCCCCGGTCACCATGCCGCCCACGTGTCGGCCCGGCTCGAGCAGCACCGCCTTCAACCCGTGCCGCGCGCCAGAGACCGCCGTCATCACCCCGCCGGCCGTCGCGCCATAGACGACCAGGTCGAACTCCTGCGCCGCCAGTCCCGCCGCCAGGGCGATAGCCAAAGCCACTACTTTTTGCATAGCTCCTCCACACGGACGCGCAGCTCTTTCACCTCTGCCTTCAAATCGCCCAGCCTCGCCACGTTGGCCAACTGCGCCAGATACTCTTTCAACGGGCGCGCCGGCGTGCCCCAGACGACCTGGTTCCCATGCACAATCTTCGATGTCAGCACGCCGCAACCACTACCCAGCACGGCCTTGGACTCAATCCGCGCCTTATCCCCAATGCCCACCTGCCCTCCAATGATCGCGTAATCCTCCACCACGACGCCGCCCGAAAGCCCGGTCTGCGCGGCAATCACCACATGATTCCCAATCTGGCAGTTGTGCGCGATGTGAACCATGTTGTCGAGCTTAACGCCATGGCCGATACGCGTCACGCCCAGCGCCGCGCGGTCAATGCAGGCGTTGGCGCCGAGTTCAAAGTCATCGCCAATCTCGACGCGGCCCACCTGCGGAAACTTCTGGTAGCGGCCCTCGTGCAGAACGAAGCCAAACCCGTCCGCGCCGATGACGCAGCCGGCGTGCAGCACCGCCCGGGCGCCAATGGTCACGCCGTCGTAAATGGTGACACGCGCGTGCAGCAGCGCCTGGGCACCGAGGGTGACCCCGGCGCCAATGGCGCACCCGGCCCCGATCTCGCTGCCCGCGCCGATCTTCGTCCCCGCGCCGATGGTCGTCTGCGGCCCCACGCTCACGCCCTCACCCAGTTCGACGCCCTCCCCCAGCACCGCCGAC
This sequence comes from Bryobacteraceae bacterium CoA2 C42, assembly GCA_019931245.1. Lineage (GTDB taxonomy): Bacteria > Acidobacteriota > Terriglobia > Bryobacterales > Bryobacteraceae. The sequence goes on along the minus strand of JAINDL010000221.1, from coordinate 11,161 downwards.
GGATGCACCCCCGCCGCCGCCCGCCGCCGCGGGTAGAGCGCCAGCAGACACCGGGCAAAGGCGCCCCGCGGTTGCGGAACATAGATCCGCGTCCGGCCGAGTTCGCTGCCGGGGGCGACCAGCAGGCAGCCGGCCGCCGTCGTTTCGGCCGCCTTGGCGCCCTTGGCGTTGCCGACAAAACTCAAGTCAGCCGGCCCGGCCTCTTCAATCGGCGCCGCGCCCGTAATCTCGCACTCCCCGTCGCCGGACCAATCAGCGCCCAGCATCGCTGCAATTTCGCGTACTTTCATAGCTCGAACGCTATGATAGCGTTCAATGGCCATCGATCCTTCCGCGCACATCGCCCCCACCGCGCGCGTTCACCCCGACGCCCACATCGGGCCCCAGACCGTCATCGGCGATTTCTGTCTGATCGAGTCCGACGTCCGCATCGGCGCCCACTGCCGGATGGAACCCTACGTCTTCGTCAAGCGCTGGACCACGCTCGGCGACCACAACGAAATCTCGGCCCACACGGTGCTCGGCACCGACCCGCTCGACCGCGCCTTCACCGGCGAACGGTCTTACCTCACCATCGGCCATCACAACAAAATCCGCGAACACTACACCATCTCCCGCGGCACCAAACCCGAGTCGATCACCACGATTGGCGACCACAACTACGTGATGACCTCCGGCCACATCGCCCACAACGCCACCATCGGCTCCCATTGCACCATCGCCAGCTGCGCGCTCATCGCCGGCTACGTCACCGTCGAAGACCGCGCCTTCATCTCGGGCGGCGTGGGCATCCATCAGTTTTCAAAGATCGGCCGCCTGGCCATGATCGGCGGCAACATCCGCGTCAATCTCGACGCTCCACCCTACTTTCTCTACTCCGAGTTCAACATTGCGCCCCGCGGTCTGAACCTCGTCGGCCTGCGCCGCGCCGGCTTCACCGTCGCCGACATTGCCCCGCTCAAGCAGGCCTACCGTCTCCTCTACCGCTCCGGCCTCAAGCTCGCCGATGCCCTCGCCCGCATCGAAGCGGAACTGCCCGGCGAACACACCCAGCACCTCGTCAACTTTATTCGCTCCTCGAAGCGCGGCATCGCCAGGGAAGGCCGTCCGGGTGATACATTGACCTAGTTGCGCCGTATTTCTGTGTTTCTCGTCCTGTCCTGCTGCGCCATCGCGCAGGAACTTCGCCTGCCCGATGCCGTCAAGCAGGCGACGGCCAAGTACCCTTCCGTGCAGGTTTCTCTCGACCAGGTTGCTGAAGCCGCCGCCGGGGTGAATCTCGCGCGCCTGGCCTATCTGCCGCGGGCCGAAATGCTCGGCCAGGTCAACCGGGCTACCACCAACAACGTTTTCGGCCTGCTGCTGCCGCAGACCGTGGTCTCGCCCATCTCCGGTCCGCTGCTGCCCACCGGCGCCAGCTTCACCAACGTCTGGGGCACCGCCGTGGGGCTAATGATCAACTGGGAGCCGTTTGACTTCGGGCGCCGCGAGGCCGAGGTGGCCGTCGCCGCCGCCGGCAAGACCCGCGCCGAGGCCGCCGTTGCGCGCACCGAACTCGAAGTCGCCACGGCCACGGCCGATGCCTATCTCACGGCGCTGGCCGCCGAACAGACCGTGCTCTCGGCCCGGGCCGCCGTCACCCGGTCGCAGGAGTTCGCGCGCCTGACCGAAGCGCTCGTCAAGGCCGACCTGCGCCCCGGCGCCGATCTCTCCCGCATCCAGTCCGAAGTGCTGCTCGCCCAGGCCCAGGTGGTCCGTGCCGAGCAGTCGGCCGCCACGGCCCGCGCCACGCTCGCGCAGTTCGCCGGGCCGGGCACGCCCGTCAACTCCTTCCGCGCCCTGCCGCCCGCCGCGCCACCCGCCGGCCTTGCCGCCACCCATCCCGTCCTCCGCGAACAGCAGGCCGCCATCGACGAGATCAAGTCGCGGCAAACGGTGCTCGACAAAAGCTGGTACCCCCGCCTGAACACGCAGGCCAACGTCTTCGGCCGCGGCGCGGGCACCAACCTCAACGGCCCCTTTCCGGGCGGGGCCGCAGGCCTCGCGCCCAACACGGGCAACTGGGCCATCGGCGCCACGGTCACCTTCCCCCTGCTCGAATACAAAACCCTGCGCGCCCGCCGGCAAGTGGAGCAGCAGCGCATCTCGCGCGAATCCTCCCGCCAGTCGCTGCTCGAACGGGAACTGGCCGCGGCCCTCGACCGCGCCCGCATCGCTGTCGCCACGGCCCGCAACCTGGCGACCATCACGCCCCGGCAGCTCGCCCTGCTCGGCCAGACCCTCGAACAGACCACGGCCCGCTACCGCGCCGGCCTCGCCAACCTGAACGAAGTGACCGACACGCAGCGCCTGTTGACGCAGGCCGAAATCGACCACGCGCTGGCCCTGCTCAACGTCTGGCGCGCCGAACTCGCGCTGGCCGCCACGCAAGGGGACCTCAACCCGTTTCTGAGCAAGGTGCCGTAAAGCCATGCGACTCGTTACTCTCGCCCTCCGCCGTCCGGTCACCATCTTTGTCGCCGTGCTCGCCATCGTCCTCGCGGCGTGGCTCGCCAGCCGGCGCATCGCCGTCGATATCTTCCCCGAAATCGGCCAGCCGGCCATCTTCGTCGCGCAGCCCTACGGGGGCATGGACCCCTCCCAGATGGAGGGCTACCTGACTTATTACTACGAGTACCACTTCCTCTACATCGCGGGCATTGAGCACGTCGAGTCGAAAAACATTCAGGGCGCTTCGCTGATGAAGCTCTACTTCCATCCCGGCACCGACATGGCGCAGGCGATGGCCCAGGTGATCGGCTACGTCACCCGCTCGCGCGCCTTCATGCCGCCGGGCGTTGTGGGCCCTTTCATCACCCGCTTCGACGGCGGCTCGGTGCCCGTGGGCCAGTTGATCTTCTCGAGCCCCACGCGCCCGCCCGCCGAGATGCAGGACATCGCGCTGAACCGCGTCCGGCCGCTGTTCGCGACGCTGCCCGGCGTCTCCGCTCCGCCGCCCTTCGGCGGCAACCAGCGCACGATCGTTGTCCGCCTCGATCCCGATAAACTGCGCAGCTACCGCATCTCGCCCGAAGAGGCCATCGCGGCCGTCAACCGCGCCTCGAGCGTGCAGCCGGCCGGCAACATCCGCATCGGCGACCTCAACCATTTCGCCACCTCGAACGCCGCGCTCGGCGCGAATCTGCCTGAACTGCTGGACGCCCCGGTGCGGCCGGGCGAGAACCCGCCGGTGTTCCTGCGCGACATCGGCGTCGTCGAAAACGGCGCCGATATTCTAACGGCCTACGCGCACGTCAACGGCAAGCGCACGGTCTACATGCAGATCACCAAGCGCTCGGACGCCTCCACGCTGGACGTCATCCGCACGGTCCGCGCCAACCTGGCGGCGTTCAAGACCGTCTGCCCGGAGGATGTCGACGTCCGCGTGGAGTTCGACCAGTCGACCGTGGTGACGCAGGCGCTGAGCGCGCTGGGGACCGAGGCGGTGTTGGGCGCCGTGCTGACCGGCCTGATGGTGCTGCTCTTCCTGCGCGACTGGCGGAGCAGCCTGATTGTGATCACCACCATTCCGGTGGCGCTGCTGTCGGCGCTGGTCGGCCTGTGGGGCCTCGGGCAGACGATCAACATCATGACGCTCGGCGGCCTGGCGCTGGCCGTGGGCGTGCTCGTCGACGAGGCAACCGTCGAGATCGAGAACATCCACACGCACATGACCGGCGGCCTCAGCCGCGTCGAGAGCGTCCTTGCCGCCTGCCGCAAAACGGCCACGGCGCGCCTGCTTTCGATGTTGACGATCCTGGCCGTCTTCGCCCCGGCGCTGTTCCTGACCGGCGTGGGCCGCCAACTGTTCGTACCGCTGTCGCTCGCCGTGGCGCTGGCCATGGCCGCGAGTTACGTGCTGTCGAGCACGCTGGTTCCCGTGCTCGCCGCGAAGTTTGTCCGCCCCGCCGCGCACCGGCCAGGCTCAATGCTATATAGCAATTTGCTCGGCACCCTGCTGCCGCTGCGCTGGGTCATCGCGCCGCTCTATCTGCTGCTCGCGGCCGGGGTGATTTACCTGGTCCTACCGGGCCTGGGGACGGAGCTGTTCCCGGCCGCCGATGCCGGACAGTTCAAATTGCGACTGCGCGCGCGCACCGGCACGCGCATCGAACGCACCGAAGAGTACGCTCTGCAGGCGCTCCAGCTGATGCAACGCGAAGTACCCGTGGCCATCAGCTCGGCCTTCATCGGCGTGCAGCCGGCGAGCTACCCGATCAACACGATTTTTCTGTGGACCTCCGGCCCGCACGAAGCCGTCTTCCAGGTGGCGCTGAAGCCCGAGGCCACCCTGCGCGGCGAGGCGCTGCGCGAGCGCCTGCGGGCGGTGTTTGCCAAGGAGCTGCCGCAGGTGCAGGTGTCGTTTGAAGCCGGCGATATCGTCAGCGATGTCCTGTCGTTCGGCTCGCCGACGCCGGTCGAAGTCGCCATACAGGGTCCCGCCCTGCCGGCCAACCGCGCGCACGCTGAGAAGGTGATGGCCGAACTGCGGAAGCTACCCGCGCTGCGCGATCTGCAGTTTGCGCAACCGCTCGACTACCCCACCGTCGACGTGCAGATCGACCGCGAACGCGCCGGCCAGTACGGCCTCACCATGGCCAACGTCGCCCGGTCGCTGGTCGCGGCAACGTCAAGCTCCCGCTTTGTCGATCCCAACTACTGGCGCGACCCGAACTCCGGCAACGCCTTCCAGATTCAGGTGGAGATTCCCCAGCACCGCATGGCGTCCGTGAACGATCTGGCCGATCTGCCCGTGATGCAGAACCGCGAGGCGCGGCCGACGCTGGGCGACGTGGCAACCATCAAGCCCGGCAAGACCTATGGCCTCGTCGAGCGCTACAACATGCAGCGCGTCGTTTCGATCACCGCCAACCTGCACAACATTCCGCTCGGCGAAGCCGAAGCGCAGATCCGCGCCGCTATCCGCCGGGCCGGTGAACCCGCCCGCGGCGTGACGGTGCAGGTGCGTGGTCAGGTGCCGGCGCTGAACTCGACGCTCGACGGCCTGCGCCTCGGCCTCGCCGTGGCGATTGCGGCCATCCTCCTGCTGCTGACGGCCTACTTCCAGAGCCTGCGCCTCGCGCTGGTGGTTCTGTCCACCGTGCCCGCCGTGCTGGCCGGCGTCGTGCTCGCGCTGCGCTTTACCGGCACCACGCTGAACCTGCAGAGCTTCATGGGCGCCATCATGGCCACCGGCATTGCTATCGCCAACTCGATTCTTCTTGTCACCTTCGCCGAACTGGCGCGCCGGTCCGGCGGTACGCTCGCCGTCGCCGCGGCAGCCCGCCTGCGCGCCGTGCTGATGACCGCCTTCGCCATGATGGCCGGCATGACGCCCATGGCCCTCGGCGCGGCGCAGACGGCCCCGCTCGGTCGCGCGGTGCTCGGCGGTCTGGCGCTGGCCACGGTCGCTACGCTCACCGTCGTGCCGCTGTTCTACAACATCCTGCAACCCCAAAACGCCCGCGATGCGTCCCTGCTACCCCATGAAGAGAACTCTTAGCCTCGCTCTACTCTGCGCCCTCGGCCTGTCTGCCCAGGAGACTGTTCCGGTGGTCGTGCAGCCGCTCGACCGCAAGCTCCGCCTGCCGGCCGAGATCCTGCCGTATCAGGCCGTCGATCTCCACGCCCGCGTGCAAGGCTTTGTCGAGAAGGTCGAGGTGGACCGCGGCAGCGTCGTCCGCAAGGGGCAACTGCTGATCGAGCTGTCCGCGCCGGAGTTGAAAGCGCAGTTAGCCGAAGTGGAAGCCAAGGCCGTGGCTGTCGAGAGCCAGCGGGCCGAGGCCGAAGCGCGGCTCGCCAGCCAGGAGGCCGTGCTCGAACGTCTGCGGCAGGCGGCGGCGACGGCCGGGGCGGTGGCCGGAATTGAAGTGATTCAGGCGCAGAACGCGGCCGAGGCGCTGCGGTCGCAGATCGCGAGCATTCAGAGCCAGGCCCGCGCCACGCGCGCCTCGGCGGCAGCCATCGGCGAACTGATCGGCTATCTGAAAGTGACCGCACCGTTTGACGGGGTCGTCACCGCCCGCCACGTGCACCCGGGGGCGCTCGCCAACGGTCCGCTGCTGCGGATTGAACAGGTGAACCGGCTGCGGGTGGTGGTGGCCGTGCCGGAGTCGGAGGTGGCCACGATGATTGCGGGAGCCAACGTGCCGTTCACGATCGCGGGAGGGCTAACAGGCAGTGGCGTCATCACGCGCATCGCGCGGTCGGTGGACCCGAAGACGCGGACGATGCCCGTGGAGCTTGAAGTGGCCAACGCCTCCGGCAAGCTCAGCCCCGGCATGTACGCCGAAGCCACGTGGCCGGCTCGCCGGGCACTGCCTTCGATTCTCGTGCCACCCACGGCGGTGGCGGTGAACACGGAGAAGGTATTCGTCATCCGGAGCAATCAGGGCCGCGCCGAACACGTGCCGGTGGTGAAGGGCGCGGCGGCCGGGGAACTGGTGGAAGTGTTTGGCGCGCTCGCCGCGGGCGACCGCGTCCTGCGCCGGGCATCGGACGAGATCCGGCCCGGCACGCCCCTCAAGTAGGCGACTGGCTTACAAGTCCATCTGCGTGCCGATCTCGACCACGTGGCGGTGCGGCAAGCCGAAGAAGCGGTCCGCCGCGACGGCGTTTTTCTGCAGCATCATGAAGATCGATTCGGCGAAGTGGCCCATGTGTCCTTTCGAAGACGCGACGAAGTTTTCGCGGCCCAGATAGTAGGTGACATCCGGGTAGGCGAAAGGAATATTGGCGCTCCGGACCGCCTCCTCGAGAACGGGAACCACGTTGGGTTCCTCCATGAACCCGAAGCGAACCACCACGCGATGGAACCCGTCGTCGAGCGCCGTGGTCGTGTACCGCTGCTCCGTGGCGACAATGGGATCGTCGGCAATCTGAATCGTCAGCAGGATAACGGTCTCCTGCAGCGCACGGCTCCGTTCGACATGGTGGACCAGCACCGGCGGCAGCATGTCCGCGCTCGACGCCATGAAGACGGCCGTGCCCGGCACGCGGACGGCCAGCCGGGCGCGGTAGCGGGACTCGGCCGACTCCTTGGTCGGGAAGCGGCGGCGGTAGCGGAAAGCGATCAGGGTCCGTCCCCGGTTCCAGATGACCATCACCGTCAGCACCGCCGCGCCGATGAGCACCGGCACCCAACCGCCGTCGAGGAACTTACCCAGGTTGGCGCCGAGAAACGGCAGATCGACCACGAGGAACAAAACAAGCAAGCCCGCGGCCTTCGCCAGCGGCCAATGCCAGCGATGGCGTACGACGAGGAAGTACATTACCGAGGTGATGACCATCGTCCCGGTGACCGCAATGCCGTAGGCGGCCGCCAGCCGCGACGAGGCGCCGAAGCTGATCACGAGCGCCAGACAACCAACGGCCAGCAGATAGTTCACCTGCGGGATGTAGATCTGGCCTTCGGTATGGTGCGCCGTGTGCTGCACCTGCACGCGCGGGAAGAAGCCCAACTGCATCGCCTGCCGCGTCAGCGAAAACGCCCCGGAGATCAGCGCCTGCGAGGCGATAATCGCCGCCATGCTCGAAAGCACCACGAGCGCATAGGTCGCCCAACCGGCGGGGACCATATCAAAAAACGGATTGTCCATCGACCGGGGCTCCCGCAGCGCGTGCGCCCCCTGGCCGAAGTAAGCCAGCAGCAGCGCCGGCATGACGAAACCAAGCCAAACCGCCCGGATGGGTTTAATGCCGAAGTGGCCCATATCGGCGTAGAGCGCTTCGCCGCCGGTCACCGCGAGGACGATCGAAGCCAGAATATGGAGGCCGGAGAAGCCGTGGTGCTGGAAGTAGTGCACCGCATGATGCGGCAGCACGGCGCCGAGAATCTCGGGATTATGGCTGATGTGATAGGCGCCCAGGCCGCCCAGCGTCAGGAACCAGACAATCATGATCGGGCCGAACAGCTTGCCCACCGTGGCCGTTCCTTGGCTTTGAATCGCAAAAAGGCCTATCAGGATGACGCAACTGATCGGCACGACCGCCCCGCTGAAACGGGCATCGGCCACGGCCAAGCCCTCCACCGCGCCCAGCACCGAGATCGCCGGCGTAATGATGCCATCGCCGTACAGCAGGGCCGCGCCGATCACAGCGAACAGCGCAACGGCCGAAATCCGCCCCGGCTTGGCGCCCCGCATCTGCTCCGGCACGAGCGCCAGCAGCGCGAAGATGCCGCCCTCGCCCTTGTTTTCGGCCTTCATGATGAAGGTGAGATACTTCATGGTCACCACCAGCATCAGCGCCCAGAAGATCAGCGATAGGATGCCGTAAAGGTCTTCCTGCGTGGCGCGGTGGTGCCCGGCAGCGTGCAGGCACTCTTTGAGGGTATAGAGGGGGCTGGTTCCGATGTCGCCGAAAACAACGCCCAACGCGCCCAGGGCCAGACCGCGGAAGCTGGCTTGGTGGTCATGATTTGCGGACATAAGACCCAGGGTAGCCCATCCCGCCCGAGCCGTCGGCGATCATCGTAGACTTGCCTGTATGCGCGCCGCTCTCCTGCTCCTCGCCGCCGGCACTCTGCAGGCCCAGAACTCCACCAAGCCCGGACGGTTCCACGTCGAACACCCCACGCTCCTCAACCTCGGTTTCGAGTGGTTGATCGAGGGCGACGCAAACCGCAACGCCACCGTCGAAGTCCGTTTCCGAAAGGCCGGCACCACGGCGTGGCGGCCCGCGCTCCCGCTGCTCCGCCTCGGCGGCGAACGGCCCCACCGGGACCGCGAAAGCATGACCTACACCGTCCCGCACGGCTTCGCCGGCAGCATTCTCAACCTCGAACCCGCCACCCGCTACGAGTGCGAACTCACCCTCCGCGATCCGGACGGCGTCACCGGCCAGGCCGTACAGAAGGTCACCGTCGCCACGCGCACCGAACCCCAGCCCTACGCCGGCGGCCGCGTCCTCCACGTCTATCCCGCCGACCACGAAGGCCCCAAGCTCGAACCCAGCTTCATCGGCTTCAAAGCCGCCTACTACGGCGAAGGCCGCGGCGATTGGACCGCCGTCCGCATGACCAAAGCCCAGCCCGGCGACACCATCCTCATCCACGCCGGCCTCTACCGCCCCGACCGCCTCAACTACGTCGACCCGCTCAGCGCACCCTTCACCGGCTACTGGCCGCTCACCCTCAAAGGCACCGCCGAAAAGCCCATCACCATTAAAGGCGCAGGCGACGGCGAAGCTATCTTTGACGGCGCCGGCAACCACAAGCTCTTCGACGTCCAGGCCACCCACCATCACATCTTTGAAGGCCTCACCTTCCGCAACACCGAAGTCGCCCTGTTCGCCGGCGACAAGGAGGTGATGGGCGCCGTCGGCCTCACCGTCCGCAACTGCCGGTTTGAAGACATCGGCGCCGGCGTCTGGACCGAGAACGCCGACTCGCGCGACTTCCTCATCACCGACAACCTCTTCCTCGGCCGCGAAGACCAGATGCGCCTCATCGGCTGGAACCAGGCCGGCTCCCGCGCCGCCGGCATCTACCCTTCGCACCAACTCCGCAGCTTCTTCGCCGTCAAGGTCTACGGCCCTGGCCACATCATCGCCCACAACGCCATCGCCTATTTCCACGACGGCATCTGCATCTCCACCTACGGCCCGCCCGATGCCGACCCCGAACGCCGCGCCTCCTCGATCGACATCTACCACAACGACATCCACCTATCGAACGATGACTTCATCGAATCCGACGGCGGCGCGCACAACATCCGCATCTTCGGCAACCGCGGCGTCAACGCCGCCCACAATGGCTACAGCGCCCAACCCCTGTTCGGCGGCCCCGTCTACTTCCTCCGCAACATCGCCTACAACATCCCTGGCGGTGGCGCCTTCAAACTCAGCGCCTCCCCCGCCGGCATCATCGCCTACCACAACACGCTGATCGCCGAACAGGCCGCCCGTGAAACCTACACCAACGCCCACTTCCGCAACAACCTCTTTCTCGGCCGCGACCAGCCCGGCAAAGGCATCATGACCTGGGCCTTCGGCTCGCCCCAGTTCAGCTCGGACTATAACGGCTTCCGCCCCAACCGCAACGTCGCCAAGCAGTACAGCTGGCTCGCCCCGCCCGCGACCGAGTGGAAGGAGTTCGCCACGCTCGCCGACTTCCGCCAGGCCACCGGACAGGAGACGCACGGCATCGAAGTCGACTACGACATCTTTGACAGCCTCTTGGCGCCCGACCTCAAACGCCGCTATCACGTCTACCACGCGATGGATCTGAACTTCCGGCTCCGGCCGGGCGCGAAGGCAGTGGACGCCGGCCAGGTGCTGCCGACGGTCAACGACGGCTTCACGGGCAGAGCCCCCGACCTGGGCGCGCTCGAGGCCGGCCGGCCCGAACCGCACTACGGCCCCCGCTGGCTCAACTGGAAGCCCTTCTACCGCTAGCGCATGGGCCTCACCCGCTCCTCCCTTCTCACCGATCTCGTCCGCCTGGGCCTCCGCCCGGGCGGCGTAGTTATGGTCCACGCCAGCGTCCGGTCCATCGGGCCGGTCACCGGGGGCGTCAATGTCGTCCTGCAGGCCCTCCTCGACGCCGTCGGCCCCACGGGAACCCTCGCCGCCTACGTCGACTTCGAACCTTTCTACGAAGACGACGACACCGCGGAGGTCCCCGTCTTCGACAAGCGGATCGCCCACGCCGCCCGCGACCACGGCATCCTGCACGAAACCATCCGCACCTGGCCCGGCGCCCTGCGCAGCGACCATCCCGACGCCGGCGTTGCCGCCATCGGCCCCCTCGCCGCCTGGATCACCACCGGCCATCCCTTCCACTACGGCTACGGGCCGGGCACCCCGTTTGCGAGAATCCTGCAGGCCAACGCGCAGGTCCTCCTGCTCGGCGCCCCGCTCGATACCATCACGCTCCTCCACTACGCCGAGCACGAAGCCCGCATCCCCGGCAAGCGCATCCGGCGCTATCGCCGGCTCATGCCCACGCCGCAGGGGCCGCAATGGACCGGCTTCGAAGAGTTCGACACCGCCGACCCGGTCAACAGCGAACTCCCCATTGATGTCTTCGCCCGCATCGCCGCCGATTTCCTCACCACGGGCCAGGCCAGCGCCGGACCGGTCGGCGCCGCGTCCTCTTACCTGTTCCCCGCCCCGGAACTCG
>JAINDL010000159.1 GCA_019931245.1 Bryobacteraceae bacterium CoA2 C42 | reverse complement strand
CCTCGACGCCCCCCAAAAGCGCCTCGCCTTCGTCGGCTCCCGCCAGTCCGGCAAGTCCCAAACCGCCGCCGCCAAAGCCCTCTACCTCGCCCTCCGCCACCCCGGCACCGACTATCTCCTGTTCGGACGCGTCGCCCGCCAACTCGGCCTCCCCGCCCCCGTCAAGCCGCCCTACTGCACCCCTCGCCACCCCCCTGCGGCATGCCGAGGTCGCGAGCCCCAACCCACCGCCACCTAACCCTACCCTCGTCACCCGCCGGACCGCCCGCTCCGCCCCCAAGATACCCGCAAAAACTGAAGCGACCCCGATCCCCAGCTCATCTCACCCCCCACGCCCCCGCCGCCCGTCTCTGGCTCGGCATCTCCGGCATCGGCGCCTTCGTCCTGCTCGCCGCCTTCGCCCTCGCCCTCGACTGGCCCCGCCAACTCGTCGAACCCGGCCACGGCCTACCCACCGTCATCGCCGCCTACCTTCTCCTCCGCCTCCCCTCGCTCTCCTCGACGGCTACCTCCTGCCCCGCCGCTACCAGCGCCCCACCCCCACGCTCCCCGCCTTCCTCGCCCGCCTCCTCCGCGCCCAACTCGTCCATGCCGCCTTCCTCTGGCTCGCCGCCATCATCTTTCAGGTCGCTGCCACGGAAGCCGGACTCCCCGGCCTCCTCGCCTCCCCCCGCCTCTACCGCCCCTCGGCATCATCCACCGGCGATGCAAGAAATTCAACTGCGCCACCTACCAGTTCCTCTCCCTCCTGCCGGAAATCCCCCATACCCTTGAAACCGCCGCGCCCGCGGCCGCCCGCTAATCCCGAGAGTTTTCTCCACCCCGCCTCACTTTCCTGGTGTGCCCGAGGATCTCATTCTCGTCGCCATCTCCCGGCAGGGAGACGGTCGCAGCATCGCCGGCATGCGCGTCAACGGCCGGGGGTGGGTTCGCTTGGTTACCCCCCGCCAGGAGGGTATTCTCTACCCCCATCACACCCTCCTCTCCGGCCGCACCCAGCCCCGCCTCCTCGACCGGATTCTTGTCGACGCCGATTGGCCCGACCACCATCCCGAGCAGCCCGAGAATCGTCTGATCGAGGGTACGCCCTGGCAGCTGCTCGAACGCCCTGCCTGTCTCTCCGCCCTACGCGCCATCCCCGCGGCTCTGGAAACGCCGCCCGCCCTTCTCGGCGACGCCGAAAGCCGTCTGCGATCCTCGCACGTTCGCGAACTGCCCGGCCCCTCACTCGCCCTCTGCAGCCCCCGCCAGCTCTACTTCTCGGTCCGGGACGACCATGACCTCGGCCGCCGCCGCCTCCGCGCCCATTTCCGGTGGGGATCCCGCGAATGGCGCCTCCCTCTGCAGGACGAACTCTACCGCCGGGCCCTCGCGCACCGCCCAGAGGGCGACTACCCCGCCGCCGCTCTCGGCCTCCGCCCGGACCGCCCGCTCTATGGCGCCGTCTCGCTTGGCCTGCCCTTCGGCGGCTGGTGCTACAAAAGCATCGTCTCGCTCTTCCAACTCCCCTTTGCATGCCTCCGCGACCCCCACCAACTGCCGGCGGAGAAACTACCCGCGTGCGTCTCCCGCTCCTCCTCGCCGAATCTCCTCCGGCACGACCCTTCTCTTCGATAACGCCCCTGGCCCGCTTCCGCTATCCCGCGCCTGTTGAAGACGCAGAACTCGCCCCGCGTTTCCTCCGCCACCCCGCCGCCGGGTTCACTACCATCCCGGCCCGGTCAAACTTGACAGCGCCAGGGTCCCATGCGTGGACGCCCGCGCCGCCCCCATCTCCCCCGGGTCCTCCGAAGATCCCCTTTTCTCCAGCACCGATCGCCCAACAACCCGAACGTCGAAAAAAGGGAGACCCATGGACGCGAGAGAAGCGTTTCGCAACGGCGCCCGCTTCCTCCCCCGGCGTCCTCTATTGCCGGTGTCCCCGCACCAGCCCGCCAGTCGGTTGAACTTCATGCCCCGGGCGGAGACTTTCGGCATCGGATGAGGGGCTGTCGGCCAGGGGAAGGCCGCTGGCTGGCACGGTGCGCGGTTGGCGAAGGCAAGCAATTTCCATCGCCGAAGGGCCGCCGGCGGTTTCCTCCAATACCCGTTCTCAACCCTCTCGCGGTCTGAAGATTTCGGCTGCGAAAGGAGCCAACGCCGCCCGCGACAGGGATGAGAGCTTTTGCATTTCTTCGAAAATGACTGCCCCTAAGTCCCGATACTGCCATCAGTTAGCTCCGGAGCTAGGGGTGTCTTTCGAGGCCGTCCCCGTCTCTTCTTCGGCGGCTCTGGCGGCAGTTCCACCCCGATGGCTTCAAACTTAGCCGCAAAGCCTAATTTGGCCGCCCGCTGGGTCAGTCGCTTCAAGGTACGTTGCGGATTTAGCTTATCGAAGTAGTCCCCGCCTTCCTCTCGATACACCGTCTGATCCCGCAGAATCGCGTAGGCAATCACCAGAATCTGATGCGCCGTCGCCACCACCGCCTTCTTCTTCCCACCCGCTCGCATCCGCCGCCGGAATACCGCCGTCAGATAGCAATCCTTCATCCGCGAAACCACCCACGCCGATTGACACAACCCCCGGCGAATCCACCGGTTGCCGTGCCGCGTACGCCCACTGTGCCGCTTCCCCGCACTCTCGTTCATCCTCGGCACCAACCCCGCCCAACTCGCCGCGTGTTTCGCCGTCGGGAACCGGCTCATATCCACCCCCAACTCCGCCACCAGCGTCCACGCCGTCAACAAATCCACTCCGGGAATCGTCAACAACCGCGTCACCTGTTCGTCGAAGGGTTGCATCGCCGCCGCCAGTCGACGCTCCATCCGGCCAATCCACTCCTCCGTCTGCCGCAGTTCGTCCAACAGTTCCGACAGCAGTTCGCGATGATGCTCTCTCACCCGCCCCCGCAACACCCGCCGCAGTTCGTCCTTCTTGCCCCGCGGCTTGCCCCGAGCGTAGTCCGCCAGCCAGCCCGGATCCGTCTTACCTTCCGGAATCGCCTTAAGAATCAACCGCCCTGTCACGCCCAGCACATCACGGACCACCGTGCCCAACTTCAGGTTGGTGTCTTCGAGCACCTTCTCCATCCGGTTCTGAATCCGGTTGCGCTCCTCCACCTGCTTCACCCGCAGCCGGTTCCAGTCGCGGAGATCCTGAAACGCCACGGGCGGCACGAAACTCGGCTTCAGCAAGCCGTGAGCCGGTAGATCCGCAATCCATTCGGCATCGCTGGCGTCGGTCTTCCGGCCGGGGATGTTGTGCATGGGGTAAGGGTTGGCTAGTAGCAGTTCGCAGAGCCCGGTCAGCACGTTCCACACCGGCTTCCCGTAGACGCCGGTGGACTCCATCGCCACGTGGGTCACCTTCTGGGAGAACAGCCAGCAGCGAAGCCGCTGCAACTCCCCCAGGTCCGTGGCGAAGGTCTTCAGGCGCACCTCCCGCTCGCCTTTCGTCCCCAGAACCAGAACGCAGGCGGTCAGGGAACCCTTGTGAACATCAATGCCGCAGCAGCGGCGAGGAACGACTCTCATTGAAACCTCCTGTGCGGTTGCGATGGGAAGGACGCTCGAAAATACTCAGACTATTCTTCTCGGGCTCCACCACTCAACGAGCCGTGGGCTCCACTTCGTTGTTCCTTAAAAGCGCACAGGCCGCGCAGGCCCGGCTCGAGCGAACGAGGAACTCGCCCTCCCGCCGGGCCGAAGCGAGTCCGTTGTGCGCGGTTCCATAAGAGCGTCCCGGGTCAGATTCACAGACGGGCTCGAAGCACCAAAGAGCGACCGACCTGCTTCCCTGCAACCAACTCCAGAATCGCTCAGGCACCAGTCCATTTTCATCCTTCGCTTGTGCCTCCGCGCAAGCCCGGCATGATGATTCACAGCTGGACAATATTTTTTTTCCTTCTTCTTTCCAACGATTTGTGAGGAATTTTGCGAACGCGAAGTTCGGAATCAGAATCTCGTTCGCTAGACTGCGGGTAGCGGTAGGCAATGCGCCCCGGCACTTCTCCAATCGGCTCCTCGGAGCCGTTGGCACAAGTGGCCGGGGCGTTTGTATTTGCACCGCCAAGAAAATCCCAATGTCCCAATCCCTTGTCCCCGCCGAATTGCTCGCGCCCCTCGAGGCCTCCCGCCGTGTGATGGAATTCCATGGCCGCAAAATCGATCTCACCCGTTACTCCGCCCGGTCGATCTGGCTCAGCCTGACCAATCGCAACGGCAAGCCCGGAACCTCCACCCGTGGCATCACCTTCCACCCTGAAAGACAGCTCTGGCAGGTCCGCTTCGTGAATTTGCTCGTCGCTTCGGCCCGTTATGCGACCGAAGCCCGCCTGCTCCAGTTGCAGTTCCTCTATGAGGCTTTTGGGAAACTCGGCCTTGAGCTGGACCGCATCTCTCGTCTCCAGCCCTACGTCGACGGCGAGACCGGCTACCTGCCGCTCCCCGACGGCCGCTTCGCCATGGTCGACGCCGCCGAGCTCGGCAAATGCGCTGACCACACCTGGTGTATCAAGGAAGGCTGCGTCCAGTCGCGGATTCAGGGACGCCACGTGGCACTTTACCGCATGGTGCTGGGCCGGGATCTGCCGAAACTGGTCAAGCCGATCTATCAGGACGGCGACCGCCTGAACTGCCGGCGCAGCAACCTGGGACTCCTGAACTACTCCGATGCGAGCGGGTCGAGCCGGAAGATCTCGAAAAAAACCACCTCGGACTACAAAGGCGTCTCCTGGGCCAAGGATCAGGCCTTGTGGCGGGCCAAAATCAAGAAAAACGGCAAGCTCTTCCCCCTGGGCGAGTACCGCAGCGAATGGGCGGCGGCGCGGGCCTATGACGAAGCGGCCCGCGAAATGTTCGGCGAGTTCGCCGCGTTGAACTTCCCGCGGCCGGGAGAGCTAGCCGCTCACCGGCCAAAGGACCTCAACGGGGAGACCCGCCTGTTTGACCGTTCCCTAGCCGCGTAGGAACGCGCCGGTGAAGGAGTCCGGGAGCTGCGCCAGCTGCTCCGGGGTTCCTTCGCCGAGGATGCGGCCGCCGGCCGCCCCGCCCCCCGGGCCAAGGTCAATCAGCCAGTCCGCCGCGCGGATGACGTCCAGGTTGTGCTCGATCAGCAGAATCGAACCGCCGTTGTGGATCAGACGCTGGAAACTGTCGAGCAGTTTGCGGATGTCCTCGAAGTGAAGGCCGGTGGTGGGTTCGTCGAAGATAAACAGCGTGCCCTCGGAAGTCGATTGCGCCAGGTGCGCGGCGAGCTTCACCCGCTGCGCCTCCCCGCCCGACAGCGTCGTGGCGGACTGTCCCAGCCTCAGATAGCCGAGGCCGACATCGGCCAGCACCTGCAGCCGCTGCTTGAGCTTCGAGGTATCGGCAAAAAAGCGCAGCCCCTCGGCGATGGTCAGACCGAGCACCTGATGGATGTTCAGCCCCTTGTACTTTACATCGAGGATCGCCTGCTTGAAGCGCGTTCCGCGGCACTCTTCACACACCAGCTCGACATCGGCGAGAAACTGCATTTCAACGGTGACGGTGCCGTCGCCCTGACAGACCTCGCAGCGGCCCCCGGGAATGTTGAACGAAAAGTGGCCCGCGGTGTATCCCTTGCGGTCGCTGTCCGGCGTGGAGGCGAACAGTTCGCGGATGATGTCGAAGGCCTTGACGTAGGTGACGGGATTGGAGCGGGGCGTGCGGCCGATCGGGGTCTGATCGACAAGGATCACTTCGTTGAGCAGGTGCGCGCGCTCGATCGACTTCCACAACTGCCGTTCGGCGCCGTTAAACTCTTCTGACTCCTCCCGGGCGGTTTTGCGCGGACCCTCACGTTCCAGCTCCCGCGTAAGGGCCTTGTAAAGGACCTCGTGCACCAGCGAGGACTTGCCGGAACCGGAGACCCCGGTGACCGCCACCAGCAGGTTGAGCGGGATCGAGACGTCGACGTGCTTCAGATTGTTGGCCCGCGCGCCGCGCACCGTGATCACTTTGCGGGGATTGACGAGGCGGCGGCCAACTCGCGGAGCCGTTTCGAGTTCCCCGTGGAGGTACTTACTCGTTAGCGATTGGCCGCCGTCGCGAAGGAGCTTGTCAAAGCTGCCCTCGAAGATGATCTTGCCACCGTGTTCGCCAGCGCCGGGGCCGAGGTCAATAATATGGTCGGCGGCGCGCATGACGTCCGGATCGTGCTCGACGACGAGCACGGAGTTGCCGAGGTCGCGGAGCTCGTGCAGAATCTTGATCAGACGGGCCGTATCGCGGGAGTGAAGGCCGATGGAGGGCTCGTCGAGGACATAGCAGGCGCCGACGAGGCGCGAGCCGAGGCAGGTGGCCAGTTGGATGCGCTGCGCTTCGCCGCCCGAGAGCGTGGCCGACAGCCGGTCGAGCGTCAGGTAGTCCAGGCCGACGTCGTTGAGAAACTTTAGGCGCTGCTGGATTTCGACGAGTACCTTGCCGGCGATGGCCTGCTGTTCGGGGGCCAGACGGAGGGAGTCAAAAAAGGCGTGCGCCTCGGCGATGTTGGCGCGGGTCACTTCGGCCATGGTGCGGCCGCCGATGCGTACGTTCAGCGCCTCCTTACGCAGGCGCGCGCCGCCGCATTCCACGCATTCGCTGTAGCCCCGGTAGCGGCTGAGGAAGACGCGGACCTGCACCTTGTACTTCTTCTCCTCGACCTCCGGGAAGAACTCGTTGCGCAGGAAGTTGACGAGCAGCGCGCGCTCGTCCTTGCGCAGATCGGCCAACGGGACCTCGCACCGGATGGACTTGCCGTAGCGGCGGACGAATCGGGCCTGCCAGTCATGGTAGGCGGGCTTGGTCCAGGGAGCGACGGCGCCGGTGAGGATGGAGAGCGAGGAGTCGGGCAGGACAAGGTCGAGATCGTAGTCGATGACGTTGCCGAAACCCTGGCAGCGGGGGCAGGCGCCGAAAGGCGAGTTGAAGGAGAATAGCGTCGGCTCGGGCGTCTGGTAGGCGATGCGGCAGGCCTTGCAGGCGAAGGCCTCGGAGAAGCGCAGCCGCTCCGGTTCGGCTGTGCCGGCCTGTTCAAAGATCACCTCCCCGGATTCGCGATAGCAGATTTCGACCGTATCGACGACCCGGGAGCGGATGCCGGCGCCAATGGCGAGACGGTCGGCCAGGACAAAGAGAGGTTGGGAGAAGTCGATTTCGAGGAGCGATTCCGGCGTGGAAAACTCGCTGACCTTGCCGAGCTGATAGAGGCGGTTGAAGCCGCGTTTGCGGAGGTCGAACAGATGGTCGCGGAGCTTGGAGGGATCCTGCTCGATATTGACGGGAAACAGGGCGTACCAGCGGGAGCCGGCCGGCAGTTGGGAGACGGCTTCGGCCACGTGGTCGACGGTATCTTTCTGAACGGGCTGGCCGCACTGCGAGCAGTGGGTGGTGCCGGCGCGGGCGAACAGGAGACGGAGGAAGTCGTAGACCTCGGTGGAGGTGGCGACCGTCGAGCGGGGGTTGCGGGTGGTGTTCTTCTGGCGGATGGCGATGGGGGGCGCCAGACCGAGAATCTCGTCGACGTCGGGCTTCTCCATGCGGTCGAGGAACTGCCGGGCGTAGGCCGAGAGCGATTCGACGTAGCGGCGCTGGCCTTCGGCGTAGATGGTGTCGAAGACGAGCGAGGATTTGCCGGAGCCGGAGACGCCGGTGACGACGGTGAGTTGATTGTGCGGGATGTGGAGCGAGATATTCTTGAGGTTGTGCATCCGCGCGCCGCGGATGTCGATGAACTCGTCGATTTTCGCTTTCCCTTTCTTGCTAGCCAATGACTGATCTCCGGAAGGTGCGCGCCGCTTTGGCCGCCTGGTATGAACAATGGAAGCGGGATCTGCCTTGGCGCCGGACCCGGGATCCGTATCGAATCTGGGTTTCCGAAATCATGCTGCAGCAGACGCGCGTGGCGGCGGTGATCCCTTATTATGATCGGTTCCTCGAACGGTACCCAAGTTATGATGCTCTGGCGGCGGCAGAAGAGCAGGAACTGTTGGGGATGTGGGCCGGATTGGGCTACTATTCGCGGGCGCGGAACCTGCAGGCGGCGGCGCGGGAGATGGTGCGATTGGGGGGATTCCCACGGGAGTACGCGGCGATTCGCGCGCTGCCGGGGGTGGGGGAGTATACGGCGGCGGCGGTGGCGTCGATTGCCTTCGGGCTGCCGCATGCGGTCGTGGACGGGAATGTGCTGCGGGTAATGGCCCGCTTTGGGGCCGAAGGCGGCGAGATTACGGCGGCGGCGACGAAGAATCGTCTGCGGGAGGCCGCGGATGCGTTTTTGGACGCGGCGGAGCCGTCGCGGCATAACCAGGCGGTAATGGAGTTGGGGGCGACGGTGTGCACGCCGAAGGACCCGCAGTGCGGCCGGTGCCCGATCGAGCCTTGGTGTGAGGGGCGGGCCCGGGGTTTGGCCCGAGAATTGCCTGTAAAGTCCAGCAAGACGGTAATCCGTCGGGTGGAGCGCTCGCTCCTGGTAGTCATGCGGAACGGACATATTCTTCTCTGGCAGCGACCACCGGACGCGGTGATCCTGTCAGGTTTCTGGGAACTTCCCGAACCGCATCAGCTACCGAAGGCGAAGCCGGGGGTGGCGCTCCACCGCTTCAAACACAGCATTACGAATCACATCTATCAGTTCGAGGTGTTCTCGGTGGCGGCGGGCAAGTGGTCGCCGCCAGAGGGCGAACTGTGGCGATGGGTGCCGGTGGCGGGTTTGGCGGAGATTCCGCTGAGTACGACGGCGCGGAAAGCGCTGGCGGGATTGGCGCAGGGCAAGCTGTTCCAATAAGGAACAAGGTGTACCAAGTGTGAACTTTTTACCGGGTAGAAGGTTCCCGGGTTGGAATCGGGTAGACTGTCGATAGATCGGGTAATTGGAGATTATGCAGAAAAATCGTCTCGTGGGGCTGGCCAAGTCCTCGGTTGTTTTCTTAACGCTTCCGATTTTACTGTTGGCTTTTTCGGTGGGTCCTGACCCTCGACACACCGGTGCGCCTGGGGATCAAACCTGCGCCCGGTCCGGTTGCCATACCGGGACGGCGGTGAATGGCGGTGGGGGTCGGGTAGAGTTGCAGTTGCCGGGAGGATTGACCTACGTTCCCGGGCAGAAGCAGCGCATTGCGGTGGTGATCACAGATGGCAACGCGACAACGCGGAACTATGGGTTTCAGGCTACGGCGCGGTTGGGGTCGAACGAGGCGAACGGGCAGGCGGGGACTTTCAGCCTCGTCGGCCGGGACGTAATTCTCTGTGTTGACGGGCGGGAGCGGACCGGGGCGAGTTGCCCGTCGACGGCGGCGCTTGAGTTTATCTCTCACGGGGACGCGAGCAACCGGACGGGGCGGTTTGAGTTTGATTGGACGGCGCCGGCGACGGACGTGGGTCCAGTGAAGATTTATGTCGCCGGGAACGCGGCGAACGGGAACGGTGCGGCTACCGGAGACCGGATTTACACGGCGAATGTCACGTTGACCCCGGCGGCGAGCGGGGGGGGAAATCGACCGGTGATCACGTCGAATGGCGGCGTCGTGAACGGGGCGAGTTTCTCGCCCGGCATAGTGGCGGGATCGTGGACTACGATCTTTGGATCGAATCTGGCCTCGGCGCCGAAGACCTGGGACGGGCTGATCGACGCGCAAGGCAACTTCCCCACGGCGATTGACGGGGTGCGCGTGACGATCGATGGTCTGCCGGCCTTTATCAATTTCGTGAGCGCCAATCAGATCAACCTGCAGGCTCCGGCGTTGACGCGGACCGGGATGGTACCGGTGGTGGTGACCACGCCCGGGGGGACAAGCGAAACGGTGATGGCGAACGTCGTGCGCGAGGCGCCCGGGCTGTTCCTGTTTACGCAGTCGCCGGTGCGGTATCCGGCGGTGGTGCGGGCGACCGATGGGCGGTCCATCGCGCCGGCGGGACTATTTCCCGGGGTGACGACGGAACCGGCCAAGCCGGGGGACATCCTTCTGCTGTTTGGCACGGGCTTTGGGCCGACGACACCGGCCGTGGTCCCCGGGCGGGTGTTCAGCGGCGCGGCTCCGCTG